>NZ_JAMFLC010000002.1:0-480472 GCF_023501985.1 Nocardia sputi
GGACCTCTGGGGCGCCCGCACGCCGGACGCTGTGAAGCGCCCCGCCCCCGGGGGGGCGCGCCGCGATTCCTCAGGTGCGGGAAGCCGTTACGCGGCGCGGCTCTCCGAGGTGCGTACCTTCGTCGGGGTGGTGCGCTCTTCGGCGAAACCGGGACGTCCGGTGCCGATGAACGCGACCAGCCACGAGGCGACCGCGGCGAAGCGGTTGCGGAAGCCGACCAGGTAGAACAGGTGCACCGCGAGCCACATGAACCAGGCGATGACGCCACGGAAGGTGATGCGCTCGTTGAGCTTCGTCACCGCGCTGAACCGGCTGATCACCGCCATGCTGCCCTTGTCCCAGTAGGTGAAGGGGGTGCCGGGCTGCTTCTTGCGGCGGATGATGTCGGCGGCGTGCCTACCCTCCTGCATGGCCACCGGCGACTGGCCGGGGTAGCCGTTGAGCGAGGTCATGTCGCCGATGGCGTAGATGTCGGCGTACCCGCCGACGGTCAGGTCCGGGTTGATCAGCAGCCGGCCGGCCCGGTCGGTCGCCACGCCGGTGGCCTCGGCCAGGATCTTCGCGAATCCGCCCGCCTGCACGCCGGCCGACCAGACCACGGTCTCCGCCGCGATGCCGTGCTCGACGCCGTCGGTGTCCTTGACGGTGACCTTGCCGTGCTCGATGTCGGTGACGAACGTGCCGAGCAGCACGTCCACGCCGCTGCGGATCAGCGACTTCTTCGCGTACTCCGACAGCCCGCCGCCGAAGGGCGGGAGCACCTCACCCGCGCCCTCAACGAGCGTGACCGAGATCTCCTGGTGGAAATGCCGTTTCGCCAGTTCCTTCAGCTGACCCGCCACCTCGACGCCGGTCGCGCCCGCGCCGACCACGACGAAGCTCAACAGCCTGCGCCTGGTCTGCTCGTCGGCGCCCGCGGCTTCGGCGAAGACGCGCTCGATCTGGGCGCGCAGCCGCCGCGCGTCATCGATGGTTTTGAGCGAGAAGGTCTTCTCGGCGAAATCGTCCCGGCCGAAGTAGGACTGGCTGGCGCCGGTGGCCGCGATCAGCGAGCCGTAGCGGATGCGGTGGCGCATGCCCTCGTGCTCGTAGGTGACGATGGCCCGGTCGGGATCGATGTCGACCACCGTGCCCAGGCGCACGTCCGCCTCGCGATGGCGGCGCAGGATGCCCGCGATCGGCGGCGCGATCTCCTCCGATGTGAGCACACCCGTCGCTACCTGGTACAACAGCGGTTGGAACAGATGCTCGGGCGTGCTGGAGATCAGCACATAGTCCACCCCCGACTTGGCCAGCTGTTTGGCGGCGGCGAGCCCGCCGAACCCCGATCCGACAATGACGACACCCGCGGTTTCGATTCCCGCATCCACGTACTGCATGACAGCCTCCTTCTCTCATTACGAACCGCGATCCGGAGGGCGGATATTTCAGGTGTCTGGGCGCATAATTCAGATGACTCTTATCTTGATTCGTAATTAATAGGAGGCCGCTGTGGAACTTCGGCAGCTCACCTACTTCGTCGCGGTGTGCGAAGAGCTCAGCTTCAGCGGCGCCGCCGCGCGCTGCTTCATCTCGCAGTCGGCGATCAGCCATCAGATCTCCCGGCTGGAGCGCGACCTCGGCGTGCAACTATTCGAGCGCTCGACCCGCTCGGTGGTGCCGACCGACGCCACCGCCCGGCTACTTCCCCTCGCGAAACAAATGCTGAGCCTGGAATCAGCGATCCGCGCGGCCGTGCGGACCGTTGGTCCGCGCATCCGGCTGGCCGCGAACATGTCCTTCGCCACCCGCTCGCTGTCGGCGATCGCGGGGGCGCGCGCAGCGCACCCGGAGGCGGAGATCGAGTTCGTGATCAAACCCTTCCGTCAGCGCATCACCGCGGTGGCCGACGGCGACTGCGACCTCGCGTTGATCCGCGGCAGCGTCGACCAACCCGGGCTCGTGGTGGAGCAACTGTGGGTCGAGGATCTGGTGATCGCCACCTCCAGCGCGCATCCGCTGGCGACGAAGGACATGGTGACGCTGGCGGATCTGAGTTCGTATCCCCTGCTGCTGCCACCGGAGCAGGAACAGGTGTTGTTGCACACCGTGATTCGCAAAACGTTCGCCGAACTGCCCACCGGGCCCACGTTCGGGCCACCCATCCCCCCGGACCACACCGCGACGATGGAGCTGATCAACCGGCCCGACGCGTGGACCGTGCTCTACGCCGAGAGCGCCATCGAGGGCTTGGTCGCTTTGCGCTTGGCCGAGCCGAAGTTGCGCATCCCGGTGTCGGCGGTGCTGCGCGCCGACGCCCGGCGCTCACCGATCCTGGACACCCTGCTCACGGCGTTGCACCGCTGCTGACCGGATGGGGCGGGGTCGCGTCGGGCTGCTCTGAACCAGAACCGCAGGCATCGATGCCCGAGCGGTGGAGACGAGCGCGTCACACCGATCAGAGGCGCAGTTGTGTCGCCGCCAGCGCCGTGCCCTCGATGCGGACACGAATCTTGGCGAACGCGGTCTCCCGTGAGGTGGAGGTGTCGTCGGCGAACGGTGAGAACCCGCAGTCGTCACAGGTGCCCAATCGCTCGACGGGAAGGTATCGGGCGGCGAGCAGCACGCGGTCGCGCACTTGCTGCGGGGTCTCGACGACCGGGTCGATAGGGTCGGTGACGCCGATGAACACGCGCGCCGCGGCGGGCAGGTGCTCGGCGACCACGGCGAGCACCTTCTCCGGGTCCGGCTCGCCGGCGAACTGGAGATAGAACGCGCCGACCCGCAGTCGCAGCAGTTTGGGCAGCAGTTCGACGTAATCCACGTCCAGGCTGTGTGTGGAGTCCTGGTCGCCGCCCGGGCAGGTGTGCACGCCGATCCTGGCGCGCTCCTGGTCCGAGAATCGGTCCAGCACCAGGTTGTTCAACTCGATGAACTGATCGAGGACGCCTCCGCTGGGATCCAGCTTCAGCGACAGCCGCCCTTCGGTGAAGTCGAGCTGCACCAGGTGCGCGCCCGCGTCCAGGCAGCCGCGGATGTCGGCCTCGGCCGCGTCGGCGAGGTCGGCGAGGAACCGCTCACGGGGATAGCCTTCGATGCCGTCGGCCGGATACAGCAGGCTCAGCGCCGACGGCGCTATGACGGCTTGCTTCACCGGCACCGTGGCGTGCTGCTGGGCGGCGCGCAGATAGTCCACCGCATGGACGGCGTAGCGGAACGGTCCCGCGGTCAGGCGTGGCAGCTGCCGCTGGTGCCCGTCGGCGAACGGGATGATCGCCCCGTCCGGAGCCAGGTTGTCCAGCCCGGCGATGGGATAGGTGGCGAAGCTCGGCTTGCTCTGCTCACCGTCGGTGACGACGGGAGAGCCGAGTTCCTCCAAGCGGCGTATGGTCTCGGCAACCGCCCGCTGCTGGAGTTCGGCGAGCGCAGCGGCGTCGCCGGATCCGTCGGCCATGGCGGCCAGGAGGTCGTGCGGACGGGGGATGCTACCGATCGGTTCCGTGGGGATGCTCACCGGCCGAGTGTACGTCCGCAGGCTGTGCATCGACGTGAAACCGACTGCCGCCGAATCCTTTTCGCCCGCAGTCACGAGCGCCATACGCTAAACCTGGGACATTGCACCGATTTTGCGCCGACCTTTTCCGAACTACCCCAAAGACATGCGGATATCACCGCAGCCCCGAAGCTTCGGAACGCGAACGGCCCCGGACACGGAGTCCGGGGCCGTTCGACAGCGAGACCGATCAGCCCTTGTGCGACTTGACCGCTTCGGTCAGCTGGGGGGCGACGTTGAACAGGTCGCCCACGATGCCGTAGTCGGCGATCTCGAAGATCGGCGCCTCTTCGTCCTTGTTGACCGCGACGATGGTCTTCGAGGTCTGCATGCCCGCGCGGTGCTGGATCGCGCCGGAGATGCCGAGGGCGATGTACAGCTGCGGTGAGACCGTCTTACCGGTCTGGCCGACCTGGAACTGGCCCGGGTAGTAACCCGAGTCGACCGCGGCGCGCGAGGCGCCGACGGCCGCGCCGAGCGAGTCGGCCAGCGCCTCGACGACCGCGAAGTTGTCGGCGGAACCGACGCCGCGGCCACCGGAGACCACGATGCTCGCCTCGGTGAGTTCCGGACGGTCACCGGCCACGACCGGCTCGCGCGAGGTCACCTTGACCACGCCTTCTTCCTGCGCGGGCACCTCGACGGTCACCTTCTCGCCCGCACCGGCCTGCGCCGAGGCCTCGACGGCGCCGGGACGGACCGAGATCACCGGCACGTCGCCGGTGGCCTTGGCGTCGACGGTGAAGGCGCCACCGAAGATGGAGTGCACCGCGGTGCCGTCGGACTTGACCTCGATGACGTCGACCAGCAGGCCGGACCCGATGCGGGCGGCGAGGCGGCCCGACACCTCTTTGCCTTCGGCGGTGGCGGCGACGATGACCGCGGCGGGCGAGGCCGACTCGGTCAGCCCGGCCAGCACGTCGACCTTCGGGGTCACCAGGTAGTTGTCCACATCGTCGGACTCGGCGATGTAGATCTTCTCGGCGCCCGCGGCGGCCAGCGCGTCGGCCAGCTTCTCACCGGTGCCCGCGGTGCCGAGCACGACGGCGGCGGGCTCGCCGAGGGCGCGAGCGGCGGTGAGCAGTTCGGTGCTGACCTTCTTGATCGCACCGTCGGCGTGCTCCACGAGCACAAGTACTTCTGCCATTTGTGTTCTCTCCTAGGAAGTCTGCAGCGCTGCCGAGATCAGATGATCTTCTGGCCGATCAGGTACTGGGCGATCTTGGAGCCGCCGTCGCCTTCGTCCGCGATCTTCTCGCCCGCGGTGCGCGGGGGCTTCGGCGTGGCCGCGGTGACGGTGGTGCCCGCGTTCGCGACACCCACGGTCGACGGGTCGACGCCCAGATCGGCCAGCGTGAAGGTCTGCACTTCCTTCTTCTTCGCGGCCATGATGCCCTTGAACGACGGGAAGCGCGGCTCGTTGATCTTCTCGGTGACGCTGACGATGGCAGGCAGGCTGGCCTCCAGCTTGAACACGCCATCGTCGGTCTCGCGCTCGCCGGTGATCTTGTCACCGTCGACGGTCAGCTTGCGCAGGTGCGTCAGCTGCGGCAGGCCCAGGTACTCGGCGATGATCGCGGGCACGGCGCCCGCGCGACCGTCGGTGGCCTCGTTGCCCGCGATGACCAACTCGACACCTTCGACCTGGCCGAGCGCGCTGGCCAGCACCCACGCCGTCTGCACGGCGTCGGAACCGTGGATGGCCGGGTCGTTGATGTGGATGGCCTTGTCGGCGCCCATGGACAGCGCCTTGCGGATGGCCTCGGTGGCGCGGTCCGGACCGGCGGCCAGCACGGTGACCTCGCCGCCCTGAGCCTCCTTGATCAGCAGCGCCTCTTCGACGGCGCGCTCGTTGATCTCGTCGAGAACGGCGTCGGCGGCCTCGCGATCGAGGGTGTAGTCACCATCGGTGAGCTTGCGCTCGGACCAGGTGTCGGGAACCTGCTTGATGAGTACGACGATGTTCGGCATCGGTCTTCGTCGACCTCCTGTTCTGGGTACACGTATGTGGTGGCCGCACGAGCGGTGCCGTACGTCCGGGTGTTTTGTGGCTCAGGCCGTGAGATTACCCTACGTTAAGTTACTCGTGGGTAACTTAGTGGCTTCTCTCTCACCAACTGGGTACCACGCGTTACAGTCCGCCGATTCGGCGGGCCCGTCCCGGCCCCGCGAAGCCGCACATCGGGGCCGACCGGGTGGGGTGTTCCGTGCGGAGGCGGTGCCAGTAACGTCGGAGTGATGAGCGAGGCTGTGATCCCTGCCGCAGTGGGCGACCCGACCGGCATCACCGCGGACCCCGAGACGACCGTGGGCACCGCGGAACCGCTGCCGCTGACCGGCGAGCGCACCGTTCCCGGCATCGCCGAGGAGAACTACTGGTTCCGCAGGCACGAGATCGCCTACGCCCGCCTGCTGGACCGCTGCGCCGGAAAGACCGTGCTGGAGGCCGGCTCCGGAGAGGGCTACGGCGCCGACATGATCGCGGGCGTGGCCACCAAGGTGATCGGTGTCGACTACGACACCAGCGCCGTCGAGCACGTGCGCGCGCGCTACCCGCGCGTGGAGATGATCCAGGGCAACCTCGCCGAGCTGCCACTGGAGGACGCCTCGGTCGACGTCGTGGTGAACTTCCAGGTGATCGAGCACCTGTGGGACCAGTCGCAGTTCCTGCGGGAGTGCCTTCGCGTGCTGCGGCCCGGCGGCGAACTGCTGATCAGCACACCCAACCGGATCACCTTCTCCCCCGGTCGCGACACACCGCTCAACCCCTTCCACACCAGGGAACTGAACGCGGCCGAGCTGACCGAACTGCTGATCGACGCCGGTTTCGAAATCGCGCAGATGGTCGGCGTGCACCACGGGCCCGGCTTGAAAGCGTTGGACGCCAAGCACGGTGGATCGTTCATCGACGCGCAGATCGAGCGAGCGCTGGCCGGAGAACCCTGGCCCGCCGAACTGACCGCGGACGTCGCCGCCGTCACGATCGACGACTTCGCGCTGGTCGCCGCGGACATCGACGCGAGCTTGGATCTGGTCGCCATCGCGGTGAAGCCTTGACCGATCGCGGTACCGTGCCCGGCGGGCACGCGGCAAGCCCCGTGCCGGGCCAGTTCACCTTGGTCCTGCACTCCCACCTGCCCTGGCTGGCCCATCACGGCCGCTGGCCGGTCGGCGAGGAATGGCTCTACCAGTCCTGGGCCGCGTCCTACCTGCCCGTCGTCGAGGTCTTGCGAACCCTTGCCGCCGAAGGGCGTTCGCATCTGCTCAGTCTCGGCATCACTCCGGTGCTCGCGGCTCAGCTGGACGACCCGCACTGCCTGGCGGGTATGCACCACTGGCTGGGGAACTGGCAGCTGCGCGCCGACGAAGCGGCCATGGCGGGCAATGTCGCGCTGGGCAGGCACGAACACCGGCTCGCCGCAGCAGCCTTGGCCGAATTCGAGCGGCACTGGCGGCACGGCGCCGCGCCGGTATGGCGGGCGCTCATCGACGCGGAGACCATCGAACTGCTCGGCGGGCCGCTGGCCCATCCGTTCCAGCCGCTACTGGATCCGCGACTGCGGCAATTCCAGCTCACCGAGGGCCTGGCCGACGCGCGGCACCGCTGGGGTCGCACGCCGACCGGCATCTGGGCGCCGGAGTGCGGATACACCCCCGGCATGGAGGCCGGCTACGCCGCCGCGGGTGTGACGCATTTCATGGTCGACGGACCAGCCCTGCGCGGTGACACGACGCTCGGCCGCCCGGTGCGGGATTCCGATGTGGTCGCGTTCGGCCGGGATCTGCAGGTGAGTTACCGGGTCTGGTCACCGAAATCCGGTTATCCGGGCCACGGCGCCTACCGTGACTTTCATCACTACGACCACGCGACGGGTCTCAAACCCGCCCGGGTCACCGGCAAGACCGTCGCAGGTCCCGACAAAGCTCCCTACGATCCGGAACTGGCCGCGGCGGCCGTCGCCCGGGACGTGGAGGACTTCGTGCGCACCGTGCGGGAGCGGTTGGTCTCCGAGTCCGAGCGGATCGGGCGGCCCGCCTTGGTCGTCGCGGCGTTCGACACCGAACTGTTCGGCCACTGGTGGCACGAAGGCCCGCAATGGCTGGCACAGGTGCTGCGCGCGCTGCCGGAGGCGGGCGTCACCGTGGGCACCCTCGCCGACGCGCGGACACGCGGCTACCTGGGCGAACCGGTGCCGCTGGCCGACTCCTCCTGGGGCTCGGGCAAGGACTGGCGGGTGTGGGCGGGCGAGCAGGTGAGCGACCTGGTCGAGCTCAACGACGACATCGTCCGGTTGACCCTGGACACCGTCGACAAGATGCGCGCCGCGCAGGGCGGCGCGCCCGGGTTGCGCGACCACGTGGCCGACCAGCTGCTGCGTGAGGCGATCCTGACCGTCTCCAGCGACTGGGCGTTCATGGTCAGCAAGGACTCCGCGGCGGGTTACGCGCGCGACCGCGCACACCGCCACGCCCACGCGGTCCGGGAAATCGCCACGGCCGTCGGGGCGGGCCAACTCGCGAAAGCACGGCAGTTGGCGGCAGGATGGGGGGCAGCTGACGGACTCTTCCCCGGCGTGGACGCGCGACGACTCATCTCCGCGGGGTCCGTACCCAGCGTCACCGGGGCAGTATCCGCCGCCGCGCCAGGATCGGGCCCCGCCACCGCGGACCACGGACCGGACCCGGCGGACCCGGGCTCGGCCGCAGAAGGACTTGCATGAAGATTTTGATGGTGTCGTGGGAGTACCCGCCGGTCGTGGTGGGTGGGCTCGGCAGGCACGTGCATCACCTCGCCGTCGAGCTGGCCGCGGCGGGCCACGAGGTGGTCGTCCTGTCGCGACGTCCCTCCGGCACCGACGCCGCGACCCATCCCACGCACTCCTACATCGCCGACGGCGTGCTGGTGGTGGCGGTCGCGGAGGACCCGCCGGTGTTCGACTTCGGCGAGGACATGCTCGCCTGGACGCTGGCCATGGGCCACGCCATGGTGCGCGCGGGCGTCGCGCTCGGCAAGCCGGGCATCGGCGACGGCTGGACGCCCGACGTCGTGCACGCGCACGACTGGCTGGTCGCCCACCCCGGCATCGCCCTGGCCGAGTACTACGACGTGCCGCTGGTGTCGACCATCCATGCCACCGAGGCGGGGCGGCACAGCGGTTGGGTCGCGGGCAAGGTCAACAAGCAGGTGCACTCGGTGGAGTGGTGGCTCGCCAACGAATCCGACGCGCTGATCACCTGCTCGGCGTCCATGCAGGACGAGGTCGAGCGGCTCTACGGTCCGGAGCGGATCCCGATGACGGTGATCCGCAACGGAATCGACGTGAGCGCGTGGACGTTTCGTCCGCGCTCGCCGCGCAGCGGTCCGCCCCGGCTGCTGTACGTGGGCAGGCTCGAGTACGAGAAGGGCGTGCAGGACGCGATCGCCGCGCTGCCGCGCATCCGCCGCGCCCACCCCGGCACCACCCTGACCGTCGCGGGCGTCGGCACCCAGTTCGAGTGGTTGCGGGAGCGCGCCCGCGTGCACCGCGTCGCCCGCGCGGTGACCTTCGCCGGTCAGCTCGACCACGCCGAACTGCTCGGCTGGCTGCACGGCGCCGACGCGATCGTGCTGCCCAGCCGGTACGAACCCTTCGGCATCGTCGCGCTCGAGGCGGCCGCGGCGGGCACCCCGCTGATCACCTCGACGGCGGGCGGCCTGGGCGAGGCCGTGATCGACGGCGTCACCGGCGCCTCGTTCGCGCCCGCGGACGTCGACGGATTGGTCGAGGCGGTCCGCGCCACCCTCGACGACCCGGCCGCCGCGCAGCAGCGGGCCTACGCCGCCCGCGAACGGCTCACCGCCGATTTCGCGTGGGACGTGGTTGCCGCGGAAACCGCCCAGGTGTACCACTCGGCCAAGCGGCGGGTGCGCAATCCGCTCGGCCGGCCGACCATCGTGGAACGTCCGCTGCCGGAACGCGATCCGAAGTAGGGCCGCCCGGTCAGGCCGCGAGCTTCTTGACGATGCGCTCGACGGTGAGCCAGGTGCGGGTGGTGATGTCCTTGCCGTACGTCTTGTCCAGCCAGGCCATGAAGTCCGGCGTCTTGCCCGGCTCGCTGTTGTCGATGACCGCGAGGAAGGCGCGCGCTGCCTTGTCGTAGGCGACGATCCTGGTGAGCGGATCGGGTTGCTCGGGCAGTGTCGCCGGATGCTCGGCCGTGTCCTTGAGGAATGTGGCGATCAGATAGGTGCCGCGCCCGTGGGTCAGGCCGGGGAACGGGTCGCTGTCCAGCAGCGCGCGCAGTTCGTCGTGGCTGCGGATGATCGTGCCGCCGCCGATCCCGAGTTCGGCGGTCAGCGCCTGCTGGATACGCTCCTCCAACGCGGGCACGTCGGTCTCCGCGCTGCGGAACACGATGTTGCCGCTGGCCAGCACCGAACCGACTCCCTCGAATCCGAGCGCCTCGAATACCGCCCGCAACTTCGCGTTGCTCATGTTCGGGTTGCTCGGCGTGATCCCCCGCAGCAGGGCGGCATAGGCAGTCATAGCGCCGAACCTACTCGTCCGCACCGACGAATCCAGGGCTTCACCGAGCAGGTCCCACCGGCTCGGATGCCAGGGTGAGTCACCTCGCTGCGCGACTCGTCCGGCTGTTTCGCCGTCAGGCGGTCTGTGTGGCGCCGTTCTTCTTGCGCGCGATGTCCTCCAGCGCGGCGAAGTACTTGGCGCGCTCTTCAGCGCCCGCCTCCCAGGCCGCCTTGCGGTTCTTGACCACCTTGGCCGGTGCGCCGACGGCGATGCTGTAGTCCGGGATCTCGCCTTTGACCACGGCGTGCGCGCCGAGTACGCAGCCGCGGCCGACGCGGGTCTCGCGCAGCACGGTCACCTTGGCGGCGATCCAGGTGTCGGGACCGATGCGGACCGGGCTCTTCACGATGCCCTGGTCCTTGATCGGCACGGTGATGTCGTCCATCTTGTGGTCGAAGTCGCAGATGTAGCACCAGTCGGCCACCAGGGTCGAGTCCCCGATCTCGATGTCGAGGTAGGTGTTGACGACGTTGTCCTTGCCGAACACCACCTTGTCGCCGATGCGCAGCGAACCCTCGTGGCAGCGGATCGCGTTGCCGTCGCCGATGTGCACCCAGCGGCCGATCTCCATGCGGCTCAGCTCCGGCGTCGCATGGATCTCCACGCGGCGGCCGAGGAACACCATGCCGCGCAGCACGATGTGCGGGTTGGCCAGGCGGAATTTGAGCAGCCGGTAGTAGCGCACCAGATACCAGGGCGTGTACGCCCGATTCGCGAGCACCCAGCGCAGCGACGCCAGCGTCAGAAAACGCGCCTGCTGCGGATCCCGGCGGCGCGATCCCCGCCAGCGCGAGCGCAACGGTGCGCCCCACATGCTCGTCACGAACGGTTCTCCTGTCGTGGTCCTACGGCCGTCGCCCGCCTCGCGGCGACGGATAGAGCCTATCGCCCACGACGAGCACCGTGACGAGCACCCGCGACGACAACGCCGGGACGCGTTCACCCGCGCACGGGCCTCCCGTACAGTGACTCGTACGCCGGAGACGGCGACGGCGAACGCCAACGACGACAGGAGTGCGGCAGGTGCGAAGCGGCGGCGTACTGGCTACTTCCATGTGGCGACCGTCCCGGAAACGTGCCCCGGTCGTGCTGGCCGTGCTGGTTACGGTCGGTGCGCTGGCATCGACCGGTTGCGGCACCGATTACGACGACATCACCGTCGGCTCCGGCAAGGGCTGGACCGCCGCCTACCACGACGGCCGCAACAGCGGCACCAGTCCGGTCACCGGATCGCAAAAGATCGAGCTGAGCTGGTCGCGGCCGGTCGGCGGGCCGATCGCCCAGCCGATCACGCTGGGGCCCGACAGTCAGCTGTTCGTCACCACGCAACTGCCGAACTGTTCGATCTTCTCCTTCCAGATGGCCACCGGTCGCAAGCGGTTCTGCAATGCCTTGGGCTCGAGCGCGATCTCGGCGCCGTCCGCGGTCGACGGGATGACCAACGTCTACGTCGGCGACGACAGCAGGGTGATCTCGTTCAACTACCTGGGGCAGCCGCGATGGGCCACGCCCGTTGCCGGAACGCCGGTCTCGGTGCAGTTCACCGGTGACGGAAAGCTGCTGACGGTCACGCAATCCGGCCAGGTCGACGTGCTGTCGCGGCAGACCGGCGATCGAATGGTGCCGACCGTGCAACTGCTCGGCGAGCCGGACTTCCTCGCCCACGCCAACCTCGGCTGGCCTGCCGCAGGTCAGGGACTGGACGACTGCGCCGCCGGAGGGCCGCAGTGCCCCGTCGCGAACATCTCCCCGATCGACACCGCGAGCGGCCGTTTCTATGTGACGTTGTGGCAGCCGGGTCGGCCGTCCGGGGCGGTGGTCGCGCTGCGCTATGCCGATGGCAAGGTCGAGCGGGAGTGGAGCGCCGAACTGCTGCAGCGCGGCAGCGCGACCAGCCCGGCCCTGTCCGCCGACGGCGGCACCCTCTACGTCGGCGACAACAGCAATCGGCTGATCGCCCTCGATACCGCCGACGGGCGGACCAAGTGGGTCCACCAGTTGGAGTGGGCGCCGCGCGGCGGCATCTCGGTATCCGGCGACGGCCTGATCATCCCGTCCGGCGACGACGGCTACCTGCTCGGGCTGCGGGACAACGGCGACGCGGTTGAAACTGTTTGGGAGCGAAAAGATCTCGCGCTGCGCGGGCCTGCGGCGCAGACAGCGGGCGACACCGGATACGCCGCCGCGGCGATCGGAGACGGCCTGAATCTCGTCACCTTCGACACGCAGACCGGAGCCACCATCGACTCCGACGTCCTGCCGGGCGCGAAGGGGACCGTCACGGGCACGTCGGTGGGCGCGAAGGGCGAGGTCGTGGTCGCCACCCGGATCGGCGAGATCTTCGCGTTCGAACCGGAGTAGAGTCACCTCGAACTTGTCGTGTTCCGGTTCGAGCGGGGGGAACTATGGCCAGGGGCCGGAATTCTCCCGCGGCTCGGTAAGGCGACGATAGTCGCGATCGCTCTACTCACGTCTACCGCCGCGTGCGCTGACACGGTCGACGGGCAGCCGGTGGCAGTGCCGCGAAGCCCGGCCGCGACCACACCGGCGAAGGTGACCGGCGAGCCGTTCGCCGAACACGCCGTCGACGACGAATGCGTGCTCAGCGGTGGGGAAATCAGCGCCCTCGCGGATGTGAGCCTCGGCGACGGGCGAGACACCAGCACCGAACGCCACGACGGTTCCTATGGTCGAAGCTGCACCTACCACCTCACAGCCGGCTGAGTACTGTCCTTCAGCGCATCCATCGAAGTGGCGCGGCCACAACAGGGTTCGGTGACCGAGGCGACCATAGCGCGGCTGACGAATCCGACCGACCAGCGATGGGCGGCCGCTGCGAGACTCGTCGTCGCCGCCCTTCCCGCGTAGAAGCGATTCGAGCAGACATCCGATGATCACGGGGTGGAACAGAGGAAGACCGTCGCGGCGCGGCCGATGCGAGTGATAACCAGCGTATGCGGCCGGGTGCCGTGGAGTTTGAGTCGCGAACGCAGCGCGTCAGGATCCACATCGACGCCCCGGACGAGAATTTCGAGAGGCCCGCAATCGCGGCGATGCAGTTCGGCGCGCAGGATTTTCTCGCGAAAATCCATGCGATCGAGGATGCGGAAACCACGTACACCCTCGGGAACGGTGTCGCCGGTGAGATAGGCGATGCGTGGATCCAGTTGCCACAGGCCGTATTTCGAGGCGTAATGACGGACGAGCCCGGCGCGCACGATCGCACCGTCCGGATCGATGATCCACTGCCCCGGCGCGCGCTCATCGATGTCGTCGGGCTCGGCGTCGGTGATGGTCCACGCGGCTCCCTTGGCGGAGAGCACCGTCGCGCGACGGGTGACGCCGGACTCGGTGAGTCCCGCGGACCACAGGCATGCCTCACGCACCGAGCCGTCGAGCGAGACCACCTCCACCTCACCCGACCAGCCGAGCCGGTCGAAATCGAGACCGGGCGCGCACTTCACGGCCAGATCGCGACCCGCGTAGGCAGCGAGCAGGTCCGGCAGCGGCGGGCTCAGCGCGGCCGGGTCATGGGTGCGCCTGCCGTCGGCGCGCCGGGCGGGGTCGGCGATGATCACGGTGTCGCGACTGCTCGGACGCAGCGCATCCGCGCGGACCAGCATCACGTTTCGGGTTCGCTCCGCAGGTCCCCCGGCGGACGCGAGCGGACCCGGCTCCGCCGCCTCGTGCCAGTGCGGCCCCAGATTGTGCGCGGCGAAAGCCAGCCGCACTTCGTCCAGATCGCTGCCGAGCACCGCCGGGCACACCCGGGCCAGCTCGACGAGTTCGGCTCCGATCGAGCAGGTGACGTCGTGCACCGTCCGTCCGGCCAGCCGGGCGGCACGCTGCCGCGCGACGAGCGTCGGGGTGGCCTGTTGCAGCGCGTCGTCGGTGAAGAGCCACTGCGCGGCATCGAGGAGCTTCGCGCCTGCCCTGCGCCGCAAGCGCACGGTCTCGATCAGGGCCGCCGTTCGGTCGCCGTGCGTGCGGCGCACCTGTTCGAGATCGCGCAAGTGCGTCGCCGGGGTCAGCTCCAGCAGGGCCACCTCGGTCAGCGCGGCATTGCCTGCCGCGCTACCCAGGTACCGGACATCCTCGTGGGAGAAGCGATAGCCCACTACCGATCCCCCAGGACGTCCGTCCCACCGCTGTCGCGGCGTGCCGCCTCGGGAGCCCGGCGCGGGAATGCGACCAGGGGCTCGCACCCCTCGACTGCACCGACCGTGCCATCGTGGGGAGCGACATGGTCGCGAAGGGTGACGCGGCCCACTACTTTCCGGCGGAGCTCGGCTTCACGCCGGTGATCATGGCGTTGTAGAAGAACTGACGCGGAACCACGCGGCGCATGACGTTCTCGTCCACCCAACTCAGCCCCAGCCAGGCGCGGTACATCGCCATCCGGTAGCGCCAGGTGAGCTTCTCGGCGGGCACGGCCGCCTCGAAGGTGCGCACCGGCCAGCCCCACAGCGCGGCCGCGAATTCCTCGGTCTTGGCGGCCACCTCGACAGCGCCCGCCGAGCGGGCCATCGCCTCCAGGGCGCGCGGGTCGAAGGTGTGCAGGTCGACGACCGCTTCCAGGGCCGCGGCGCGCGAGGACTCGTCCAGCTCCTCCTGCGGGCGCCGCCAGTCGCTGAGCATCGGCAGCTTGGTGACCGTGGTGGTGGCCTTCCAGGTGATCCGGCCCAACCAGCGCGCGTAGAAGTTGCCGACCGTGGTCGGCTCACCGGCGAACACGAAGCGCCCGCCCGGCTTCAGCACGCGCAGGCACTCCTTGAGCGCCAATTCGACGTCCGGGATGTGGTGCAGCACCGCGTGACCGACCACCAGATCGAAGGTGTCGTCCTCGTAAGGGATGGTCTCGGCGTCGGCGACCCGGCCGTCCACGTCCAACCCGAGGTTCTGCGCGTTGCGCAGCGCGACCTTCACCATGCCCGGCGACAGGTCGGTGACCGAGCCGGACTTCGCCACGCCCGCCTGCATCAGGTTCAGCAGGAAGAAGCCGGTACCGCAACCCAGTTCGAGCGCCTTGTCGTAGGGCAGCGGGGCGGGACCGACGGCCGCGTCGAACCGGCCGCGCGCGTATTCGATACAGCGCTCGTCATAGGAAATGGACCATTTGTCGTCATAGGTCTCGGCTTCCCAGTCGTGGTAGAGAACCTGGGCCAGCTTCGTATCCTTGAGCGCTGCTTCGACCTCTGCCTCGGTGGCGTGCGGGTTCGGCGCGGGGTCGTCGGGACGTACCGTCATGGTCGGCAAGCCTACCCAAATCCCCAGTTGACGCCTGCTATCGCCCCACGAATTGCGCCGACCCCGGACCGTCGGCCAAATAGGAACCTGTTCCTATCAGGCGATCTTCCGTGGTGAACAGGACCGACCACTCGTCACGGGCGCGATCCAGACCGTGCGGACCGGCTTCGAAGACCGCTTTGGCGGCGGCCAGCGCGCGGGCGGGACCATCGGCGAACTGGCGCGCCCAACCCATCGCGGCGGTGTACACGTCGTCCGGCGCGACGACCTCGTCCACCAGGCCGAGAGCCTTCGCCTCCTCCGGCTCGACGAAACGGCCGGTGTAGACGAGGTCCTTGGCCGGGCCCGGCCCGATCAGCAGCGCCAGGCGCCGGATGCCCGCGAGCGGGATCAGGCCGGTTTTGATCTGCGGCAGACCCAGCTTCACGTTGTCACCGATGACGCGGCGATCCGCGCCCAGCGCCAGTTCCAGCCCGCCGCCGAGGCAGTAACCGCTGATCGCCGCGACAGTGGGCTGCGGGATCCTGGCCAGGCAGCCCACGGCCCGCTGGAGATCGGCCGCCATGGCGGTGGCCTCGTCACTGCCCAGCCCGCTCAGTTCGGCCACGTCGTCACCCGCCGAGAACACTCGTTCGTCGCCGTACACGACCACCGCGGCGACGCCCGGGTCCGCGGCGACGGCGTCGGCCGCCTCGGCCAGCTCGCGCACCAGCTGCAGATTCAGCAGATTCAGCGGCGGGCGATCGATCCGGAGGACGGCCACGCGGCGCGCGGCATCACCCTCGGGCAGATCCAGGGTCACGAATTCGGCCATGAGAGGTCACGCTACCGCGTGCTCACCGGCGTGGGCGGTCAGGTCCGGAGGAGGTAGCGCAGCGTAACCACGCAGGACCCCGCCCACGCCGACCAACAGACACAGCGTGGGCGGTCAGGTCCGGAGGAGGTAGCGCAGCGTAACCACGCAGGACCCCGCCCACGCCGACCAACAGACACAGCGTGGGCGGTCAGGACCGGAGGAGGTAGCGCAGCGTAACCACGCAGGACCCCGCCCACGCCGACCAACAGACACAGCGTGGGCGGTCAGCGCGCGGACCCCTTCAGCCGTCGAGCATCCGGAAGATCGGCGAAGTAGCGCTGGTTGTCCGGGAACGACAGCATCCGCTTGCCGTCCAGATCGGCCAGTACGGGCAGGATCGGATCGATGGCCCGCTGCGCGGCCAGGATGTCGGCGGTGGAGCGGAACGCACCCAGCGCGACCAGCTGCGACCAGGTCGGCGGCAGCAGCACGTCGGCGCCCGAACGCCATCGGTCCAGCGCCGCCGCCGGGGTGCTCCAGCGCACCTCCGCCGCCTCGGACGTGGCGCCGTCGGCCCGCTGTCCTTGCGGCAGCACCGCGACGAAGAACCGGGTGTCGTAGCGGCGCGGCTCGATGACCGGGGTGATCCAATTCGCCCACGGCCGCAGCAGGTCGGCGCGCAGCACGAGCCTCTCCTCGGCGAGGAACGACGCCAGCGACAGTTCCCTGCGCTCGAGCCTGCCGCGCGCGTCCCGGTACCCGGCGGTGTCGGAGACGACGCTGTCGGCGGTCGGGCCGGCCAGCAGCACACCGCACTCCTCGAACGTCTCCCGCACCGCCGCGCAGACCAGCGCCTTGGCCCTCGGCTCGGTGGTGGCGAATCGCTCGGCCCACCAGGCGGGCTCCGGTCCGGCCCAGGCGATGTTCGCGGTCGCGTCGGACGGGTCGACGCCGCCACCAGGGAACACGGTCATGCCCGCGGCGAACGCCATGGCGCCGACCCGGCGCTGCAGGAAGATCTCGGGCCCGTCGACGCCGTCGCGCACGAGCATCACCGTTGACGCGTCCTTCAGCGGCGGCGCCTGTTGCTGAGAGTCTGCCTGCGCTTCTGTCTCACTCACGTCTGCACCCTAACGCGCGCTTGGTGAGCGACGACACGGCCGTGGCCGGTCAGCGGGTGCGGTGCCTGCCCGCGCGCCGCGCACGCCGCGCGAAGTAGCGGCCGTCGACTCGATCCAGCGCGATCGATTGCCGGAAGGCGTCGCTGAGGTTCTCCGCGGTGAGCACGTCGGAGAGCAAGCCCTGCGCGACCACTGAGCCTTCGTTGAGCAGCAGGCCGTGGGTGAATCCGGGCGGGATCTCCTCGACGTGATGGGTGACCAGCACGATCGCGGGCGAGTCCGGGTCCGCGGCCAGATCGCCGAGCCGCTCGACCAGTTCCTCCCGGCCGCCCAGATCCAGGCCCGCGGCCGGTTCGTCGAGCAACAACAGCTCGGGATCGGTCATCAGGGCGCGGGCGATGAGCACCCGTTTGCGCTCGCCCTCCGACAGCGTTCCGTAGGTGCGGTCCGACAGGTGCTCGGCGCCGAGACTTTCCAGCATGTCGATGGCGCGATCGGTGTCCATGTCGTCGTAGCGCTCGCGCCAGCGGCCGAGCACCGCGTAACCGGCGGACACCACCAGATCGCTGACCTTCTCATCGATCGGGACCCGGCTGGCCACCGCGGCCGAGGACAGGCCGATGCGCGGACGCAACTCGCTGACGTCCACTTTCCCGATCCGCTCGCCGAGCAGATGGGCGACGCCCGCGGTCGGGTGCATCTCGGCGGCGGCCATTCGCAGCAGCGAGGTCTTGCCCGCGCCGTTGGGGCCGAGGACCACCCAGCGTTCGTCGAGCTCGACCTGCCAGGTGACCGGACCGACGAGGGTATGCCCCGAGCGGCGGACGGTCACGTCGGTGAAATCGATGAGCAGATCGGGATCCGGTTGCGGCACGGGCTCCATCTTGGCCCACCTGAGGGGGCACTTGCCAACGCGGGGAGGGGAAAGCCGAGCCGTGGCTGGAATCCGTGCCCGATCGCAGCCATCAGGGCCGTATCGCCCGAGCGTCCGACACGCCCGCGACGTCACCGCGCGATGTTCACCAGGATCGGGCGGGTACGGCGATCACCGTCATGGAGCCCGGCGCAACCTCGGTGTAGCCCGCGTCGCGCACGGCGACCGCGCCGCCCTCGGCCACCTGCTCGACCAGCGCGGCCCAGCGTCCCGCGTCGGCCTCGCGCACCGCGCAGCGGAAGCCGAGTTCGGCCCAGCGCCGCGCGTGCTCGACCGGCAGCGCGCCCGCCAGCAGCATGCTCGCGTGGCCCACCTGGGCGGCCGCCTTGCCCAGTGTCATCCCGAGCCCGGTGTTCACCCACAGGACGGGCAGGCTCGGATCGGGCGGCCCGGGCTCGTCGTGCTCGAGATCGGTGCCGCCGATCTGCAGACGCTTGATCCGTGGATCGACCCGGCCCACCGGCCCCGGGACCAGCGCCCGCGCCCGCGCACCGTCGATCTCGACGGTGACGCCGTCCACCGCGCAGGTCGCCTGCCACTGGGCGCCCCGCGCGCGACGAGCCACCTTGCGGATGCGGGATCGCTTCCACGCCCGATACGGCTCTTCCCATTCGCCACCCGGCCCGACCCGCTCGTCCAGGCACAGCGCCACCGCGGCGGCCGCCGCCGCGGCCAGCAGGGCGCTGCGCGGGGGCGGATCGGCTTTGGGCAAGTGCAGGACCATCTGCATCGCCTGCACCATGGCGGGGTCGTCCGGGTCGGCCGCCCCGTAGTAGCCGCGGGCCAGTTCCGCATGCCGGGCGTCGAATGCCGCGATATCCGATGTCGTTGTGGTGACGTCCGATGTGGCTGCCGCCGCGGATGGCTCGGCGCCGCAGTCCGGCATGCTCGTCATCACCGCACCTCGATCGTCAACGAGAACGTCCGGGCCGGCTCCAAACCCTGGTCCCACGGACGCGTGTACTCCATCTTCAATGTGGTCGCACCCGTCCCGACGCCTACGAAGCTCCACACGGCCGTGCCGCCGGCGCCCGGCGCGACCGGCGCGGCCGCATCCGGTTCGAAATCGGCCTCGCCGTCCGGTTTCACCACCGACGAGTCGAGTGCCGCGACGCTCCAGGAGTATCCGGTCGACGGGTTGGCAGGCAGGGCGACCACGAGCCGCTGTCCGGCCGACAGCCGCCGCTGCTGCGCGTTGTCGGCCTCACCTACGCGCACAACGGCATTCGCGACCTCGGCGGTGGTCGTCTCCGACGAGCCGTTGCCGCACCCCGCCACCGCCGATCCGATCAGCAGCACAAGCAGGGACTTCCGCACCCTTCCTCCGATCGCCGAATGATCAACCCGCAGTGAGCCTACCGATCGGCGGCTGCGCACACCGGCGCGCTGTCCGGGGTGTGGGTCCGGACCGCTCACCCCAGCGGGACGCGACGCAGCAAACCGTCCCTGGCGTCGGCGGCTTCCACTTCGTGCCGGGTGACTCCGAGAATGAACAGGACGGCGTCCAGGTACGGGTGCGAGAGCGCGGCGTCGGCGACCTCGCGCAGCGCGGGTTTGGCGTTGAAGGCGACGCCCAGCCCGGCGGCGTTGAGCATGTCGATGTCGTTGGCGCCGTCGCCCACCGCGACGGTCTGTTCCATCGGCACCCCGGCCTCGGCCGCGAACTTGCGCAGCGCGGTCGCCTTGGCCGCGCGGTCGACGATCTCGCCGACGACCCGGCCCGTCAGCTTGCCGTCGACGACCTCCAGCGTGTTCGCCTGCACGAAGTCCAACTCCAGCTCGTGCGCCAGCGGTTCGATCACCTGACGGAAACCGCCGGATACCACGCCGCAGCGGAAACCGATCCGGCGCAGCGTGCGGATGGTGGTGCGCGCGCCGGGGGTCAACGCGATCCGGTCGGCCACCTCCTCGATCACCGACTCGTCCAATCCGGCCAGCGTCGCGACCCGCTGCCGCAGCGATTCGGCGAAGTCGATCTCTCCGCGCATGGCGGCCTCGGTCACCTTGCGGACCTCGTCCTCCACACCCGCGTGTGCGGCGAGCATCTCGATGACCTCGCCCTGGATCAGGGTCGAGTCGACGTCGAACACGATCAGCCGCTTGCCGCGGCGGGCCAGACCGGCCCGCTCCACCGCGACGTCCACCTGCTCGGCCACCGCGACCTCGGCCAGTGCCGTGCGCAGCCGCGAATCAGTGTCCGGGCCGGAGTCGATGGCGGTGACCATCAGCTCCATGCCGGTCACCGGGTAATCGGCGATGCCGCGAATGGAGTCGATATTGGCGCCGAGGGCGGCCAGTTGCCGCGACACCGCGCTGAACGCGCGCGCGGTCACCGGGCTACCGAGGATGACCACCGCGTGGGTGGACATCGGCTGCCTGCCGATCGCCGCGTCCACTTCCACGTCGACGTGCATGCCGACGGTGTTCATGGCCTCTTCGAGCTCGTCCTGCAACGCCTCGGCGTCGGTCGGGCAGATGACCAGGACACCCAGGGTCAGCCTCCCCCGGATCACGACCTGCTCCACGTCCAGCAGACTCACCCGGTGCCGGGACATCGCCGCGAGCAGCACGGACGTCACACCGGGGCGGTCCGGCCCGGTGACGGTGACGAGAACGGTGGTGTCGGCCAACTGATGCGCTCCAAACTCGGTGTTCGCCGTCGCTGTCGGTGGACATCGTTGTCGTGACGCCAACGGTGCGTACTGCTCTCCACAAAAGAGTGTGCACCCGCTGTCACCAGCAGGTGCACACTCATGGCGGTATCTTTCGCCTACTTCGTCAACGCGGCCGTCTCGTGGACCTCGGTGGCGTGCTTGCCCGCACCCCAGCCCACATGGGCCTCGGCGCGCATGCGCTCGATCATGTGCGGGTAGTGCAGCTCGAAGGCGGGACGCTCGGAGCGGATGCGCGGCAGCTCGTAGAAGTTGTGCCGCGGCGGCGGGCAGGTGGTGGCCCACTCCAGCGAGTTGCCGTAGCCCCACGGGTCGTCCACGGTGACCACCTCGCCGTAGCGGTAGCTCTTGAAGACGTTCCACAGGAACGGCAGCATCGACGCGCCGAGCACGAAGGCGCCGATCGTGGAGATCGTGTTCAGCGTGGTGAAGCCGTCGCTGGGCAGGTAGTCGGCGTAGCGGCGCGGCATGCCCTCGGCGCCCAGCCAGTGCTGGACGAGGAAGGTGGTGTGGAAGCCGATGAACGTCGTCCAGAAGTGCCACTTGGCCAGGCGCTCGTCCAGCATGCGTCCGGTCATCTTCGGGAACCAGAAGTAGATGCCCGCGTAGGTGGCGAACACGATGGTGCCGAAGAGCACGTAGTGGAAGTGCGCCACGACGAAGTACGAGTCGGTGACGTGGAAGTCCAGCGGCGGGCTGGCCAGGATGACGCCGGACAGGCCACCGAAGAGGAAGGTGACGATGAACCCGATGGAGAACAGCATCGGCGACTCGAAGGTCAGCTGACCGCGCCACATCGTGCCGATCCAGTTGAAGAACTTCACACCGGTCGGGACCGCGATGAGGAAGGTCATGAACGAGAAGTACGGCAGCAGGACCGCGCCGGTGGCGTACATGTGGTGCGCCCACACCGCGATGGACAACGCGGCGATACCCAGGGTGGCGTAGACCAGCGTGGTGTAACCGAAGATCGGCTTACGCGAGAAGACCGGGAAGATCTCCGAGACGATGCCGAAGAACGGCAGCGCGATGATGTACACCTCGGGGTGGCCGAAGAACCAGAACAGGTGCTGGTAGAGCAGGATGCCGCCGGTCGCGGGGTCGTAGATGTGGCCACCCAGGTGGCGGTCGTAGGCCAGGCCGAACAGCGCGGCGGTCAGCAGCGGGAAGGCCAGCAGCACCAGGACGCTGGTGACGGCGATGTTCCAGGTGAAGATCGGCATCCGGAACATGGTCATACCGGGAGCACGCAGGCAGACCACGGTGGTCAGCATGTTCACGCCACCGAGGATGGTGCCCAGACCGGACACCGCGAGGCCCAGGATCCACAGGTCGGTTCCGACGCCGGGCGAGTGCAGGATGTCGGTCAGCGGCACGTACGCCGTCCAGCCGAAGTCCGCGGCGCCGCCCGGGGTGATGAAGCCCGCGGTCGCCATGCTGGCGCCGAACGCGTACAGCCAGTAGCTGAAGGCATTCAGGCGGGGGAAGGCGACGTCGGGGGCGCCGATCTGCAGCGGCAGGATGATGTTGGCGAAGCCGAACACGATCGCGGTCGCGTAGAACAGCAGCATGATCGTGCCGTGCATGGTGAACAGCTGGTTGAACTGCTCGGTCGACAGGAACTGCAGGCCGGGGCGCGCGAGCTCACCGCGCATCAGCAGCGCCATCAGGCCACCGATGAGGAAGAAGCCCATCGACGTGGTCAGGTACATGACACCCAGGACCTTGGGGTCCGTGGTGGTGACCATCTTGTAGATGAACGAGCCCTTCGGCCCGGTCCGAGCCGGATAAGGCCGAGTCGCTTCCAACTGAGGGACTGGCTGGGGCTCTACGGCAGTCACTGATCCTCCTGAAAGGTGCCTTTAGGTCGCTCCGCAGGCTCCGCTGATCGCATCCATCCGCTATGTCGGGACAGACGACAGTTCGCTTGCGCTCTTCGAATCGTAAACCGTGGCGATGGAGCGAGCCGAACGGGTCCTACTCTCTGTCGTATTTGTTCGGCCGCACCTGCGGCACGGCGTGTTCGCGGTCCCCTCGGGGCTCGGGTTGCGATTCTGGTCCTACTGCGGTCGGCACCGATCAGTTCGGCGGGCCGGGTCCGTCTGTACCGGTGACATCAGTTCACCTCGCAGCCAGGAGACCAGTGATGACGAAACCGAACGACACCAAGCCGGGCGATCCCTGTTGGGTAGAGCTGTACACCTCCGATCCCGACCGGAGCATCGCGTTCTATCGCGACCTGTTCGGGTGGACCGCCGAGAGCGCGGGCGAGGAGTTCGGCGGCTATATCACCTTCCGCAAGGACGGGCGCGCGGTGGCGGGCGCGATGGCCAGGATGCCCGGCGACACCGACAGCCCGGAACAGTGGACGGTGTATCTGGCCAGTCCCGATGCCCAGGCCACCGCCGACGCGGCGACCGCGGCGGGGGCGTCGCTGGTCGTGCCGCCGATGGCGGTCGGCGAGCTGGGCACGATGGCCGTGCTCGGCGACGTCGGGGGCGCGGGCGTCGGCATCTGGCAGGCCGGGACGTTCCCCGGTTTCGAGACCATGGGCCTGGTCTCCGGCGGGCAGTGGCGCGACCACGCGGGCGCACCGTCGTGGTTCGAGTTGCACACCCGCGCCTACGACGCCTCGCTGACGTTCTACCGCGACGTGTTCGGCTGGTCGGACGTCTTGACGATCTCCGACGTCCCGGAATTCCGCTACTCCACCATCCACGCGGAGAGTCCGATGCTCGGCGGCGTCATGGACGCCTCGGCGTTCCTGCCCGAAGGCGCACCCGCCGGCTGGACCGTCTACTTCGGCGCCGACGACGTGGACAAGACCGTCGACCGGCTCGCCGAACTGGGCGGCTCGGTGCTCTCGCCCCCGGAGAACACCCCCTACGGCCGCATGGCCGCGGTCACCGACGCCACCGGCGCCCGCTTCAGCATCGGCGGCGAGAAAGCGTGATTCACGGCGCCGTCCGGCGCTGCGAATCAGACACGGTACCCTCAGCCGCATGCCGCTGAGCGCCTTCGTTCGCTTCCGAAACCGCACAGCTTCTCCCACACCCGCCGCCGCGGGTCGCCGGGTGATCGTGGTCGCCGCCGTGTGCGCGACCGTTCTGGCGGCGGGCTGTGGCGGCAAGAGCGACGACGACGTCTCGATCGTGCGCACCACCACGAATATCGCGGGTGCGGGCGTGGTGGGTCTGGAGCGTGACACCACCCGGGCGTGCGCGTTGCCGAGCGCGCCGGACCCGGCGGATGCGCAGACCCGGAGCGTCACGCATGCGGCGGGGGTCTCCGAGGTGCCCGCCGATCCACAGCGCATCGTCGTGCTCACCACCTCCGCGCTGGACGCGGTCTGCGCGCTCGGCCTGTGGGAGCGGGTCGTCGGCACGGTGACCCTCGACGGGCCGAGCCCGCAACCGGCCTATCTGGGGACCGGCGTGCTGAAGATTCCCGGCGTCGGCACCGCCGCGCAACCCGACCCGGCCCGGATCGCCGATCTGCGCCCCGACCTGATCCTCGGCGAGATCCCCACCGGCGCGGCGAGTTTCGCCGCGCTCCAGGCCATCGCCCCGACCGTGCTGGTCGGCTCGAACAACAGCTGGCAGGCCGAATTCGCGGCTTTCGCCGCGGGTTTGGGACGTCTGGGCGCGGCGGAGACCGCCCTGCAGAACTACCGCACCGAGGCGCGCGACACCGGTGTCGCGCTGGCGGCGGGCCAGACCCAGGCATCGGTCATCCGGTTCACCGCCGACACCGACCAGGTGCAGGGCGGCGACAGCTTCGCGGGCCAGGTGCTCGGCGATGGGGGCGTGCAGCGGCCCGCCGCCCAGCGCGGCGCCTCGTTCGACGTGCGCGGGGGCGAGTTCGCCACGAAGGTGGAAGGCGACGTGATCTACGTGATCCTCGCGGGCCGGGAGGGCAAGGAGCACGGTGAAGCGGTGCTGCGCACCGACGAATGGAAGGAACTCGGCGCCGCCACCGACCGCCGGGTGTTCGCCGTGGAGGACAGCGTCTGGCACGGCGAGGGCCTCACCGCCGCCCGCGCCCTGCTCACCGATCTGCGCAACACGCTCAACGGCTACGTGACCGACTGAGCGCCACACCCTTGGGTGGGATTTCGCCCACCCTGGGAGTGCCCGGACCAGCGCTGGGGTTGCTGTCGGAAGGGCCGCTCGAGGACGAGATTAAGAGGTACGCAGAACAACCTCTCAATCGACACTCGAGGACACGAAATGCACACGCTGACCGATTCGCTCGCCGACAACCTCTACGTCCTGCCGCTGGCCGAGCCCGTCGCCGAGGTCGATCCGCAGGCGGTCGTGGTGTCCACCGCCGATTGCGACCTCACCTACGCCGAACTGGATCGCTGGTCCAACCGCCTCGCCCGCCTGCTGCTCGGCATCGGCGCGGGCCCCGGCACCCGCATCGCGGTGGCGATCGACCAGCCCATCGAGTCCGTCGTGGCCGAGCGGGCCGCCACCAAGATCGGCGCAGTGACCGTCCCCGTGACCGAAGACGGCTCCTTCGCGCTCGGCACCCCGGTGGGCGTCACCACCAAGGATCAGCGGCCCGACCAGGCCGGCGCGATCACCTGGCTGGTGCTGGACGAGCGCTCCACTCTCCAGCGCTACCTCACCAGTTCCTCCGCCCCGCTGGGCACCGCCGACCTGGATCTTCTTCCCGCATCCGCCTGACCGGGCATATCCCTCCCCACGCGACCCGAACAGCGATGTTCGGGTCGCGCAGTGTGCGCAATACCCCCGCAGCGCCGACCGCGCCGGTTCAGAATTGACTTGCCGCGAGCTGTGCGGCGGCAGGTACTACCGCAACCGCGGCGGCTACGGGCGGTCATCGCCGAGTAGTCCGACCGCGGTCTGAACGTAGGACACGTCATGCAACAGCCTTCCCTTTCGGCGAAAAATACGGACACGGTTCTTCCCGACGGGGCCTTCGCCTTGTCGGCGGCACAGCGCGGCATCTGGTTCGCCCAGCACGTCGCCGGTGACACTCCGATCTCCATCGCCCAGTACGTCGAACTGAACGGACCGATCGACCTCGACCTGCTCGCGCGTTCGGCGCAGCAGGCCGGGCGCGAGTTCGGCACCGGCTACCTCCGCCTCGTCGAAGTGGAGGGGCACCCGTTCCAATTCGTCGACCCCACCCTCGACGACAGCCTGGAAACGTTCGACTTCCGCTCCGAACCCGACCCCGAGGCGGCCGCGCACACCTGGATGCGCGCCGAGTACGAGGCGCCGTTGGAACTGACCCGCGACCGCCTGGTGCGCATCGCCATGCTGCGCGTCGGAGCGGAACGCTGGTTCTGGTATTCCCGGATCCACCACATCGTGCTGGACGGTATGGGCGCGCTGACCATGGTGCAGCGCACCGGAGAGCTCTACAACGCCGCCGTGGAGGGCCGTGCAGCGCCGCCGGCGAAGGCGGAGGACCTGCGCAAGATTGTCGACGCGGACCTGGCCTACCGCAGTTCGGAGCGGTTCGTCGCCGACCGCGAGCACTGGCTGGCGCATCTGGACGGCATGGCCGATCCGGTGAACCTGGCCGGTCGCACCGCGGGCGTGGACGGGCATCCGAGGCGGGTCGCGGGCGCGCTGCCCGCCGACACCGCCCGACTGCTGGCTGACGTCGCCGAGCAGGTGTCCTCCGGCGTCGCGCCGACCGTGGTCGCCGCGTTCGGCGCGTACCTGTCGGCGATGACCGGCGCACCCGAGGTCGTGCTCAGCCTTCCCGTGTCCGCGCGCACCACCGCCACGCTGCGGCGTTCCGGCGGCATGATCGCCAACGTCGTTCCGCTGCGGCTGCGCCTGACGCCCTCCACGACGGTGGGCGACGTCATCCGCGCCGCCCAGGGCGAGTTGACGGGTGCGCTGCGGCGCCAGCGTTACCGGCAGGAAGACATCTTCCGCGACCTCGGCTGGCCGATGGACGAGGCCGCGTCTTTCGGCCCCTCGGTGAACCTGATGATGGTCGACACCAGGATTCAGCTCGGCCAGGTCACCGGGCGGCTGCACGTGCTGACCTCCGGTTTGATCGATGACCTGTTCGTCAACCTGTATCCGGGCGTCGGCGGCGAGAGCACGCATGTCGACTTCCAGGCCAACGGCAACCTCTACACCGACGCCGAGCTGACCGGGCAGCACCGCCGGTTCCTGTCCTTCCTGCACCGCTTCCTCGCCGCGGGACCGGACGCGCCGTTGGCGACCGTCCCGGTGCTGTCGGCCGACGAGCGCGCGGACTTCGCCCCCGCGCGCGGCCCCGTGGGCGTCGCGGCGCGGACGCTGCCGGACATCCTCGCCGAGGGCGCGGCCCGGAATCCGCTGGCGACCGCGCTCGTCGAAGGCGAGACCGCGCTGACCTACCGCGGGCTGGACGACTACACCAACCGGCTGGCGCGGGTGCTGATCGCCGCGGGCGCCGGCCCCGAACACACCGTGGCGATCTCGATTCCGCGGTCGATCCAGTCGGTCCTGGCGACGATCGCGGTGGCCAAGACCGGCGCGGCGTTCGTGCCGATCGACCCGACCTATCCGGCCGACCGGATCGAGCACATGGTCGGCGACAGCGGAGTCGTCGCCGGGGTGACGACGGCGTCGGCGCGAAAGTCGTTGCCGGATCGGGTGTCCTGGCTGATCCTCGATGACGAGGGCACCGAGCGGGCGTTGGCCGAGCAGGACGCCGCACCGCTGACCGACGCCGAGCGCACCGCCGCGCTGCGTCCCGACCAGGTCGCGTACGTCATCTATACCTCCGGCTCCACCGGACTCCCCAAAGGCGTGCTCGTCCCGCATCGCGGCCTGGCCAACCTGGTGGCGAGTTCCGGCGCCGGTTTCGGCATCGACGCGAATTCGGTTGTCGCCCATGCTGTATCATCGAGTTTCGACATCTCCGTCGAGGAGATTCTGGTCACGCTCGCGGCGGGCGCGACGCTGGCCGTTGTGCCGCCGTCGGCGTACGCGGGCGCGGAGCTGGCTCAGGTGCTGCGCGCCCACCGCGTGACCCATCTCAACGTGACCCCGGCCGTCGTCGGATCGCTCGACCCGGCCACGCTGCCCGACCTGCGCACCGTGATCGTCGGCGGCGACGCCTGCCCGCCCGAGCTGGTCGCGAAATGGTCGGGCCGGACCTTGCTGAACGGCTACGGCCCCACCGAGACCACCGTCACCGTGACCCTCAGCGCCCCGCTGACACCCGACGGCCCGATCACCATCGGCGGTCTGGCCCGCGAGGTGTCGGCCGTCGTCCTCGACCCGTGGCTGCGGCCGCTGCCGCCGGGCACGACCGGCGAACTCTACCTCGCCGGTCCCGGTGTGGCCCGCGGCTATCACCGGCGCAACGGGCTCACCGCCGACCGATTCGTCGCCAACCCCTACGCGACCGGCGAGCGCATGTATCGCACCGGAGACCTGGTGCGCTGGGTCGAGCACGACGGTCGTGCCGAACTGGAGTACCAGGGGCGCAGCGATTTCCAGGTCAAGGTGCGCGGCTTCCGCATCGAGCTCGGCGAGATCGACGCCGCCCTGCAGCGGCATCCCGACGTCGACTTCGCGCTCAGCCTCGGCGTCGAAACCGGTTCGGGCGCGACCGCGCTCGTGTCGTACGTGCTGCCGAAGCCGGGCGCGGAGTTGCATCCGGAGGCCCTGAAAGCCGCTGCGGGCGAAACACTCCCGGCCTACATGGTGCCCTCGGTGGTCATGGTGCTCGACAGCCTCCCGCTCACACCGCTTGGCAAGGTGGACCGCAAGGCGCTGCCCGCACCGGAGTTCGGTGCGCGCACGAGCACGACCAGGCCGCCGTCCACGCCACGCGAGGAGCTCCTCGCCGCGTTGTTCGCGGAGGTGCTCGGGCTGGAATCGGTAGGTGTCGACGAGAGCTTCTTCGCACTCGGCGGCGACAGCATCGTCTCGATCCAGCTGGTGTCGCGGGCGAAGGCGGCAGGGCTCGGGCTCAGCGCGCGCGATGTCTTCGAGCGCAAGACCGTCGCCGCGCTCGCCGCGGTGGCCGCCGAAGTACCGACCGGGGTGGTGCACGAGCTGCCCGGCGGCGGGGTGGGCGAGGTGGAGCCGACGCCGATCGTGCACGCGATGCTCGAGCACGGCGACACGTGGCAGCGGTTCGCCCAGGCCGTGCTGATCGATCTGCCCACCGGCATCGAGCGCGCGAGTCTGGTCGCCGCGCTCCAGGCGCTGCTGGACCGGCACGACGTGCTGCGCTCGACGCTGCGCCGCACGAGCGACGGCTGGAACTGGGTGGTCGCCGAACGCGGTGCGGTGCACGCGGGCCACCTGCTCGACGTCGTGACCGCGGAGACGGATCTCGAGGCGACCTGCGAGGGTGCGTTGCAGCGCGCCGCCGACCTGCTCGACCCGGAGGCGGGCGTGGTCGCGCGCTTCGTGTGGATCGAGCGCGCCGGCGCCGCGCCGCTGCTGTGGCTGGTGCTGCACCATCTCGTCACCGACGGCATCTCCTGGCGCATCCTGCTGCCGGATCTGGCCACCGCCGCGCTGGGCGCCGAGCTCGCGCCGGTCGGTACCTCGTTCCGGCGCTGGGCCCACGGACAGCGCGAGCACGCGGCCACGCGCACCGCGGAATTGCCGATGTGGCAACGCGTTCTGGCCACGCCCGACCCCGCGCTCGGCTCGGCGCCGATGGACCCCGCCCGCGATGTGGTGGGCTCGATGGCGAATCTGACGACCCTCGTTGCGCCGGACATCGCGCGGACCGTGCTCACCACCGCGCCGGACCGTTTCCACTGCGGCGCCGACGACGTGCTGCTGGCAGGGCTCGTGCTGGCGCTGGCCCGTTGGCGAGGGCGCACCTCGGCGCTGTTCACGCTGGAGGGCCACGGCCGCGAGGAGACCATCCTGCCCGGCGCCGACGTGGCGCGCACGGTGGGCTGGTTCACCAGCGTCTACCCGGTCGCGATCGATCTGACCGGCATCGACGTGGCGGAGGCGTTCGCGGGCGGCCCCGCGGCGGGCGCGGCGATCAAGGCGACCAAGGAACAGCTGCGCGTCCTGCCGGACAAGGGCATCGGGTTCGGCATGCTGCGCTACCTGGTCCCGGAGACCGCGGCGGCGCTCGCGGACGCGCCCACCCCCCAGATCAGCTTCAACTACCTCGGTCGCGCGTCCACCGGCGGCGACGCGCAGCCGTGGCTGCCGCGCCGGTTCGCCGCGACCCAGGACGACCGCGCGCCGCTGGCCGCCGCGGTGGACATCAACGCCGTGCTCACCGACGCGGGCCTGGAAGTGACCTGGGCTTACGCCGCACGGCTGTTCGACGAGGCCGACCTCGGCGAGCTCGCCGCGCTGTGGGGGCAGGCGCTGGCCGCGCTCGCCGAGCACGCCGGGTCCGCGAGCGCGGGCGGACGCACACCGTCGGACTTCGACCTGGTCACCGTCACCCAGGCGCAGATCGATGCCTGGGAGCGCGACTACCCGAACCTCGCCGACGTGTGGCCGCTTTCGCCGCTGCAATACGGTCTGCTCTTCCACGCGCTCTACGACTCCGACACCGCGGACGGTTACACGGTGCAGTCGCTGCTCACCCTGGCGGGCACCGTCGACGCGGCCCGGTTGCGTCGCGCCGCACAGGCTTTGGTGACCCGCCACGAGAACCTGCGCGTCGCCTTCGTCGAGACCGAGGAGGGCCCGCGCCAGCTGGTCCTGGCCGACGCCGAGATCGAGTGGCGGGAAGCGGATCTCACCGGCATGGCCGACGAGGACGAGCGCGCCAGGGAGCTGGACCGGCTGATCGCGCTGGACGCGCGCACCCGGTTCGAGCTCACCCGTCCCCCGCTGCTGCGCTGCACGCTCATCCGGATCGCACCCGACACCTACCGCTTCGTGCTGACCAATCACCACTTGGTGCTGGACGGCTGGTCGACGCCGCTGCTCGTGCGCGAACTGCTCACCCTCTACGTCACCGACGGCGACACCACGGCCCTGCCGCAGGCGCATTCCTATCGCGAGTTCCTGACCTGGCTGGCGAGCAGGGACGACAGCGAATCCCTCGCGGCATGGACCGATTCGCTGGCCGGCATCGACACGCCGACCCGCGCGGTGCCCACCCTCGCCGGAATCGAATCGACCGAGACCGGGATGATCTCCGTCGACCTGTCCCGCGCCACCGTCGCCGGGCTGGAGACCACGGGCCGGGAAGCGGGCGCCACGGTGAACACCTTGGTGCAGGCCGCGTGGGCGATGCTGCTGGCCATGCTCACCGGTCGCACCGACGTGGTGTTCGGCGGCACCGTCTCGGGACGGCCGCCGGAACTGGCCGGAGTCGAGGAGATGGTCGGCCTGTTCATCAACACGCTGCCGGTGCGGGTGCGGCTGGATCCGTCGGAGAAGGTCACCGACCTCCTCGCGCGCCTGCAGTCCGAGCAGGTGCGGCTGCTGGACCACCAGCACGTGGGACTGGCCGCCATCCACCAAGCGGTGGGGCTGGCCGAACTGTTCGACACGCTGACCGTTTTCGAGTCCTATCCGATCGATCGCGAGGCGCTGTCGCAGGCGCTGGACATCGCGGGCATGCGGGTGCTCGACGTGGAAGGCACCGACGCGACGCCGTACCCGTTGAATCTCATGGTGATTCCGCTGCGCGGCGACAACGGTCGGGACACGCTGCGGATCACGCTGAAGTACATGGCCGACCAACTTCCGCGGGAAGCGGCCCTGCCGCTGCTGGATCGGTTCGTCCGGCTGCTCACCCAGCTGGCGGACAACCCCCACGCGCTGGTCTCGCAACTGCAGTACTGCGACGAGGCCGAACGCGCCGCGCTCGTGCCGGTGCGCGGCCCGGAGTCGGTGCCGCAGGCCACCATGCCCGAGCTGCTCACCGCGGGCGCGCGGATCGATCCGGACGCGATCGCGATCACCGCCGGTGAACTCACCATGTCCTACGGCGAACTCGACGCCTGGTCCAATCGCTTCGCCCGGATGCTGCTGCGCCGGGGTGTCGGGCGCGAGGTGTTCGTCGTGCTGGCACTCACCCGCTCACTGGAATCGGTGGTCGCGGTGTGGGCGCTGGCCAAGACCGGCGCGGCGTTCGCCCCACTGGACCCGAACTACCCCGTGGAGCGCATCGAGCACATGCTCACCGACTCCAAGGCCCCGATCGGCGTGACGGTCACCGCGACCGGCGAGACGCTGCCAGGCACGATCGACTGGCTGCTGCTCGACGACCTCAACACCATCCGGCGGGTGATGACGGTCTCCGAAGCGCCGATCACCGACGAGGAGCGCGGCGGGCCGATCGACCTGGACCAGACGGCCTACCTGATCTACACCTCCGGCTCCACCGGCAAACCGAAGGCCGTGCTGCTCAGCCACCGCGGAATCGCGAACCTCGTCGCCGCGCAACGGGAGACGCTCGGGTTGGATCACACCGCCAGCGCGCTCCAGGTGGCCTCCCCCAGCTTCGACGCCTCGGTGTTCGAGCTGCTCACCGCGCACGGCGCGGGCGGCAGGCTGGTGGTGTCGCCGCCGGACGTCTACGGCGGAACGGAATTGGAAACCCTGCTGCGCACCCAGCGCGTCACCCACGCGGTGATCACGCCGTCGGCGCTGGCCACCATGGAACCCGCCGGCCTGGAACATCTGCGCGTGCTGGCGGTCGCGGGCGAGGCGGCGACGCCGGAGCTGATCGAGCGATGGGCGCCGGGCAGGCGCATGGTGAACCTGTACGGCCCCACCGAGTTCAGCATCTGGGCGACCGGCCCTGGCGAACTCGTCTCGGGTGAGCCGATCACGATCGGCGGACCGATCCGCGGATCGGCCACGGTGGTGCTGGACACCTGGCTGCGTCCGGTGCCCGTCGGAGTGCCCGGTGAGCTGTATCTGGCGGGCCCCGCGCTCGCCCGCGGCTACTTCAACCGCTTCGAGATGACCGCGAGCCGGTTCGTCGCCGACCCGTTCGGCGAACCCGGCGGCCGGATGTACCGCACCGGCGATATGGTGCGCTGGGTCGACAACGGCAACGGTTACGAGCTGGAGTATCTGGGCCGCAGCGACTTCCAGGTCAAGATCCGCGGCCTGCGCATCGAGCTGGGCGAGATCGACGCGGTGCTCTCCCGTGACGACGAGGTCGAGTACGCGGTGACCATCGGGCGCACCGGCCCTGCCGGGACCACCGTGCTGGTCTCCTATGTGCTGCCCGTCGAGGGCGTTCGGTTGGACGTCGAGCGGCTGCGCGCCCAGGTGGCCGCCGAGTTGCCCGGCTACATGGTGCCCGGCTACCTGGTGGTGCTCGACACGATTCCGCTCACCCCGGTCGGCAAACTGGATCGCAAAGCCCTTCCGGTGCCGGACTTCTCCGAGAGCCACCGCCCCTACCTCGCGCCGCGCACACCGGTCGAGGAGGCGGTGGCCGCGGTGTTCGGCGAGGTGCTCGAGCGCGAGCGAGTCGGCGTCGACCAGTCGTTCTTCGAACTCGGCGGCAATTCGCTCAGCGCGACGAAAGTGGTGGCGCGGGTGAACGCGGCGCTCGGCTCGCGGATCGCGCTGCGCGAGGTGTTCGACGCGCCGACCGTGGCTCAGCTGTCCGCCCGGGTGATCCCGGCCACCGGCGATGCGCCGGGCCGATTCGCCCTGGCGCCGCGGATCCGGCCCGATCGCGTTCCGCTGTCCCCCGCGCAGCAGCGCATGTGGGTGCTCAACCGGATGGATCCCGCCTCGCCCGCCTACAACATCGCGGTGGCGCTGCGGCTCACCGGCGAACTCGACGTCGACGCGCTGCGGGCCGCGCTCGTCGATGTGGTCGACCGGCACGAGAGCCTGCGCACGCTCTATCCGGCGGACGCGGAGGGACCGCGTCAGGTGGTGGTCGGCGCCGACGTCGCCGTGCCCGACATGCCGGTGGTCGGCACCGAGGACGGCGCGGCGCTGCGCGCCCGGATCACCGAACTGGCGGGCACCGGATTCGATCTCGCCACCCAACCGCCGCTGCGGGTGAGCCTGTTCCGGCTCCACGGTGGCCCGGAGCCTTCCGTGAGTGCCGCGCCGGTGTCGTCGGGTCATTCCACCGGTGCGGCGCCGGTCTCCTCCGGCCCCTCCGCGGGCACCGCACCGGTCGCGTCGGGCCATACGGCGAGCCCCGGCGAGATCGCGGCCGCCACGCCGGCGGTGCACGTCGTCGTGCTGGTCGTGCACCACATCAGCGCGGACGGCGCGTCGATGGCGCCGCTGGCCGCCGACCTGGTCGCCGCCTACTCCGAGCGGGCGGGCGGCGGGCACGCCATCCGCGTCCCGCTGCCGGTGCAGTACGCCGACTTCGCGCTCTGGCATCGCGAGGTGCTCGGCGACGAGGCGGACCCGCAATCACTGGCGGCCGATCAGATCCGGTTCTGGCGCGAGACGCTGGCGGGCGCGCCCGAGGTGCTGGAACTGCCCTCCGACCGGCCGCGCCCCGCGGTGCAGACCATGCACAGCGCCGATCACGGCTTCACCGTCGACACCGAGACGCACCGAGCGCTGGTGGACTTCGCCGCCGCGCACAACGTCAGCCCGTTCATGGTCGTGCACGCCGCGCTCGCGGTGCTGCTTGCCCGGCTCGGCGGCACCGACGACGTGGTGATCGGCACCCCGGTCGCCGGACGTGGCGAAGAAGCGCTCGACCAGCTCGTGGGCATGTTCGTCAACACTCTGGCGTTGCGCACTCCGGTCGATACCGCAGCAGGCTTCGTGGCGTTCCTGGACGCCGTCCGGTCCGCGGACCTGGACGCCTTCGCCAACGCGGACGTGCCGTTCGAGCGGCTGGTCCAAGTGCTGGACCCGCCGCGATCGACCGCGCACCATCCGCTGTTCCAGGTCTCGCTGTCGCTGCAGAACTTCGTCGAACCGGTCCTGGAGCTGCCCGGCCTGCGCTTCGAGGTGGAGGATTTCGACCGCAACGCCTCCCAGTTCGACCTGACCCTCGACCTGCGCGAGCGCTTCGCCGACAGTGGTCCGGCCGGCATCGACGCCGTGCTGACCTACGCGACGGATCTGTTCGACTCGGCCACGATGGCCACGTTCGCCAACCGGTGGCGGCGAGTGCTCGCGGCGGTCCTGGCGCGGCCCGAGGTTCGTATCGCCGATATCGACCTCCTCGACGACGGCGAACGCGCGACGCTGGTGCCGGTGCGCGGTCCCGAATCCACCGGGACGACAACGCTCGCGAGGCTGCTGGCCGAGACCGCACACCGATACCCGCAGCGGCCCGCCCTGGTCGTCGGCGGATACACCACCACCTATCGGGAGATCGACGCGCACGCCAATCGCCTGGCGCGGGTGTTGCGTGAGGAAGGCGCGGGCCCGGAAACCGTGGTGGCACTCGGGCTTCCGCGTTCGGCGGAACTGTTGACCGGCGTGTGGGCCGCTGCCAAGGCCGGCGCGGCGTTCCTGCCGGTCGACCCGAAGCACCCGGTGGACCGCATCGACCACATGCTCACCGATTCCGGCGCGACGCTGGGCCTCACCCTCGCCGCGTTCCGCCCGATGCTGCCCGACAGCACGAATTGGCTGGTGCTCGACGACCTGGCCCTCGTGGAACGCTGGAGCGCCGCGAGCAGCCGCCCACTGGACGCGCGTGAACTGCCCAACCCGATCCGGCTGGACAACGCGGCCTGGATGATCTACACCTCCGGCTCCACCGGCACGCCGAAGGGTGTCACGGTCTCGCACCGCGGCATCGCCGATTTCGTCGCCGCGCAACAGAAGTTACTCGAATTGGACGAGCACTCCCGGGTACTGCAAGTGGCGTCGCCGAGTTTCGACGCGTCGCTGTTCGAAGCGCTCATGGCGTTCGGCTCCGGTGGCGCGTCGGTGGTCGCGCCGCCGGAGGTGTTCGGCGGCAGCGAGCTCGCCGAGCTGATCGCCGCCGAGCAGGTCACGCACCTGGTGATCACACCGTCCGCACTGGCCACCCTCGATCCCGCCGAACTGGCCGGCGTGCGGGTACTCGCGTCGGTCGGTGAAGCGGTCAGCGCCGAGCTGGTCGAACGCTGGGCCACCGGACGCACCATGGTCAACCTGTACGGCCCCACCGAATTCACCATCTGGGCAACGGGTTCGACGCCGATGGAGCTCGGCCTGCCCGTTTCCATCGGGACACCGGTCCACGGCGCGGCCGCGCTGGTGCTCGACGACCGGCTGCGCCCGGTCCCGGTGGGCGTGGCGGGCGAGCTGTACCTCGCAGGCCCCGCGCTGGCTCGCGGCTACCACGCGCGGCCGAGTCTCACCGCCGCCCGCTTCCACGCGAACCCGTTCGGCGCGGCGGGCGAACGGATGTACCGGACCGGCGACTTGGTGCGCTGGATCCGCGGCGAGGTGGGACTGGAACTGGAATATCTGGGCCGCACCGATTTCCAGGTGAAGGTGCGCGGCCAGCGCATCGAGCTCGGCGAGATCGATGCGGTGCTCGGCCGCGCCGAGGGCGTGGATTTCGCGCTGACGCTCGGCGTGCCCGGCCCCACCGGGGCGACCGCGCTGGCCGCGTACCTGGTCCACGCGCCCGGGGTCGAACTCGACGTGGCGAAAGTGCGCGCGTTCGCCGCCGACATCCTGCCCGGCTACATGGTGCCCTCGGCGTTCGTGGTGCTGGACGAGATCCCGCGCAACGCGGTCGGCAAACTGGACCGCAAGGCGCTGCCCGAACCGGAATTCACCACCGACCGCACCGAATACCGCGCACCGTCCACGCCGACCGAACAGCAGCTGGCCGGAATCTTCGGTGAACTGCTCGGCGTGGCGAAGGTCGGCGCCGACGATTCGTTCTTCTCCCTCGGCGGAGACAGCATCCTGGCCATCCAGCTGGTGTCGCGGGCCAAGCAGCAAGGCATCAACTGCACGCCTTTGCAGGTGTTCGAGCACCGCACGGTGGCGGCGCTGGCCGCGGCGGTCGACGCCGCGGGCACGACGGTGACGCTGGAGGAACTGCCCGGCGGCGGCGTCGGCGAGCTGCCTGCCCCGCCGATCGTGCACTACATGCTCGAGCGGGGCGGGAACTACGACCGCTTCGCCCAGACCGCGGTTTTGGAACTGCCGGTGGGAATCGAGCGCTCGCAGATCGTCGCGGTGCTCACCGCCGCGGTGGACCGGCACGACATCCTGCGCGCCCGGCTGCTCGCCGACGCCGAAGACGGCCCGCGCATCGTGGTCGGCGCGCCCGGCTCGGTCGACGTGGACGCGCTCGTGCACCGCATCGAATTCGACGCGATCGAGCCGATCGAGCTGCACGAGTTCGCCATGACCGAACTGGACGCCGCGGCCGACCGGCTCGATCCGGCGAACGGCACCGTGCTGCAGTTCATCTGGCTGGACCCGGTGGGCGCCGCGGGCACGCGCACCGGCGCGGGACGGCTGATCGTGCTGGCGCACCACCTCGTCATCGACGGCGTGTCCTGGCGCATCCTGGTGCCGGATCTGGTGGCCGCCTGGGCTCAGGTGTCGGTCGGCAACACCCCGGTGCTCGCCGAGACCGGGACCTCGATGCGGCGGTGGGCGCACGCGCTGGCCGAGGAGGCGCGCTCGGAACATCGGGTCGCCGAGCTGGCGTACTGGCATGACGTGCTCGACGGACCCGATCCGTTGATCGGCGGGCGGGAGCTGGATCCCGAGCTCGACCGGACCGGCACACTGCGCATGGTCGAGCGGGAGGCGTCCGAGGAGGTCACCGCCGCGCTGCTCACCACCCTGCCCGGCTTGTTCCAGGGCAGTGTCAACGACGCGCTGCTGGCCACTTTGGCGCTGGCGCTGGTGCGCTGCCGACAGTCCGACCCGTCGGCGTTGCTGCGCCTGGAAGGTCACGGCCGTCAGGAAGAAGTGGTGCCCGGCGCCGATCTCTCGCGCACCATCGGCTGGTTCACCAGCATGTACCCGGTTCGCCTCGACTTGGCGGGGATCGACATCGAGGACGCGCTCGCCGGCGGGCCCGCGCTGGGCAGGGCGATCCGCGCGGTGAAGCATCAACTGCTCGCGGTCCCGGACAAAGGCATCGGCTTCGGCTTGCTGCGCTACCTCAACCCCGAGACCGCGCGGCAGCTGCCGCGACGGCTGCCGGGACGGGTCGGGTTCAACTACCTCGGCCGGTACTCCACCGGCGACATCCCGGCCGGGCTCGAGGGCCTGGGCTGGCTGCCGGCCGAAGATCTGGGTGACGTGCACGTCACCGAGGATCCCGGCGTGCCCTTGCAGGCGGCGATCGACGTGAACGCCGTGGTGATCGGGGACCGGCTGCGGGCGAGCTTCGGCTTCCCGTCGTCTCTGCTCGGCCGGGACGAGGTCGCCGAGCTGGCCGATCTGTGGATCGACACGCTGCACGCGGCGGCCCGTTTCGCGCAGTCCGCGGCGGCGCGGATCGCCGCCGAGGAAGAAGCGGCGGCCACGGCGCGTCCGGCCCTTCCGGCGGCGGGCGGACTCGGGCTCGACGTGGTGCTGCCGATCCGGCTCGGAGGCTCGCAACCGGCGCTGTTCTGCATCCACCCGTCATCCGGGATGTCGTGGACCTACCTGGGGTTCGCGGACGCGCTCGCGCCCGGCCGCCCGATCTACGGCCTGCAAGCGCCCGATCTGAGCGGCAACGAACCACCCGCGCGCTCGATCGAGGAGTTCGCCGAACGCTACGTGCGCGAGATCCGGACCCTGCAACCCGAAGGGCCCTACCACCTGCTCGGCTGGTCGTTCGGCGGCCTGATCGCCCACGCGGCCGCGGTGAAACTGAAGGCCGAGGGCGCCGAGGTGGGCGTGGTCGCGCTGCTGGACGCCGACACCTCCGATATCGACGGCCACAGCATCGAACGGCTCACCGCCGGGTCGTTCGTCCACTCGTTCGGCGCGGTGTTCGGCATCCACGACGTACCCGCGGACGCGACCGCGCAGCAGGCGGCGGACCTGATCCGGGAACGACTCGGCGGCGTCTCGCTGATCGACGCCCCCACGCTGGAGCGGATGGCCGGGTCGTACAACGCCGCCGCGCGCACCAGAACCGGTTACCGCCGCCCGGTGTTCGACGGCGACATCGTGTACTTCAGCGCGACCGTCGGCACCTCCGACATCTTCGGTCCCGACGGCTGGCGGCCGTATGTGACCGGCGAAATCATCAACCACGACATCGACGTCACCCACGACGAGATGACGGCGCCGCAGGCGCTGCCGATCATCGCGCGCGCACTCGATGCACATCTGGGAGGCCGAGGATGAATTCCGACCAAGGAGTCGTCGTCGAGGGGATCGAGAAATCCTTCGGCGCGGTCAAGGCATTGCGCGGAGTCGATTTCGCGGCCGAGCCGGGCGAGGTGCTCGGCATTCTCGGACCGAACGGCGCGGGCAAGACCACCACGGTGAACATCCTGTCGACGCTGATCCGGCCGGACCGCGGGCGCGCCGTGGTCGCCGGGTACGACGTGGTGGCCGACCCGGCGGCGGTGCGGCGCAGCATCATGCTGACCGGGCAGTACGCCGCGCTGGACGACATGCTCAGCGGCTACGAGAACCTCGTGATGTTCGGCAGGCTGATGGGCCTGCGCAAGCGGGCCGCCCGCGCCCGCGCGGACGAGCTGCTGGCCGAGTTCGATCTCGAGCGCGCGGCCGGCCGCCGGGTCGGCACCTACTCCGGCGGTATGCGCAGGCGCATCGACATCGCCTGCGGTCTGGTCGTCCGGCCCGACGTGGTGTTCCTGGACGAACCCACCACCGGGCTGGACCCGCGCAGCAGACAGGGCGTGTGGGATCTGGTCTCCGGCTTCAAGAAGGCGGGCATCACCACCTTGCTCACCACCCAGTACTTGGAAGAGGCCGACGCGCTCAGCGACCGCATCATCGTCATCGATCACGGCGTGGTGATCGCCCACGGCACCGCCGACGAGCTGAAGTCGCGGACCGGCGGCAGCTACTGCGAGGTCGTACCGCTGGATCTGAAGGATCTGCCCGCCATCGCCGCGGCCCTGGGCTCGCTGCTGCCGCAGGAGACCCGGGCCGCGCTGACCCCTGAGTCCGACCGGATCGCCGTGCCCGCCCCGGACGGCGCGCGGACGCTCGCCGAAGCGCTGCGCCGCCTGGACAGCGCGGGCGTCGAACTGGTGGACATCGCACTGCGCCGCCCCTCGCTCGACGACGTCTTCCTGCAGCTCACCGGGCATCTGGCAACGGTGGAGCAGACCGCGCAGCCGGAGGTCGTGGCGTGACGGCGGCGACCTGGCTCAGCCAGACCCGCGCCGCGCCGCTGCGACCGCAGCAATGGTGGGTGCTGACCACCCGGCTGATCGTGCCCTCGGTGCAGACCGGCGAGGTGCTCACCTCGGTGCTGGCCCCCGCGGCCTTCACCGCCAGCTTCTACATCCCGCTGAAGACGATCATGACCGTCATCGGCACCGGGTTCAGCAGCTACGCGCAGTACATGATGCCGCTGGTGATCCTCCAGGCCGCCGCGTTCACGGCCGTCTCGGCGGCTTTCCGCGCCGCCACCGATTCGGTCGCCGGGCTCAACCGGCGCTTCGGCTCGATGCCGATCGGCCCGCTGGTCCCGGTCGCAGCGCGCCTGTCCGGCAGTGTCTTCCGCCTGAGCATCGGACTGATCACCGCGCTGATCTGCGGCTACGTCATCGGGTTCCGTTTCTACCTCAGCACCGCGCACACGATCGGTTTCGTGCTGTTCTCCTTGCTCATCGGCCTCGCGCTGATCTGGGGCGGGGACGTGATCGGCACCGTCTCGCGCAACCCCGAGGCGACCGCACAGGCGCTGGTGTTGCCGCCTCTGATCTTCGGCATGCTGTCCACCGGGATCGCTCCGGCCGACCAGTTTCCGGCCTGGGTTCAACCGTTCGTGCGCAACCAGCCGGTCTCGCAATGGGCCATCGCGTTGCGGGCGTTCGCCGGTGACATCGGGCCGAACGCCGGGCAGGTGAGCTGGTCGCTGCTGGGACCGCCGCTGGCATGGGCGCTCGGCATCCTCATCGTCTGCGTTCCGCTGTCGATCCGGCTGAGCTCGAGGAGGGCGTGATGGTACTGCTGGCGGATCGCAAGGACGAAGCGCGCACCGCTTCGGAGGTGTCGGTGTCGGCGCTGCTGCGCCACACCCTGATCCAGACCCAACGACTGCTGCTGCGCTGGGCGCGCAATCCGGTCACGCTGCTGGAGACGCTGATCATCCCGTGCCTGCTGTTGGTCATGCTGAACACGGTGATCGGCGGACAGATCCGGAAGTTCACCGGCGAGAGCGCGCTGTATGGGTCGGTGCCCATGGTCGCCCTGGTGGGCGCGCTGTCCGGCGCGGTGGCGGGAGGTGTCCTGCTCGGCCGCGAACGCGACGCGGGCCTGCTCGCACGGTTCTGGGTGCTGCCGGTGCACCGGGCATCGGGTCTGGCCTCCCGAATCCTCGCGGAGGGCTGCCGTATCTTCCTGTGCACCCTCGCCGTCGTCCTGGTCGGCTCCGTGATGGGATTCCGCTTCCACCAGAGCGTCGCGGCGACGATCGTCTTCCTGTTCATTCCGGTTCTGTTCGGCTTGGCCTTCGCCACCATCGTCACCTCCGTGGCCGTCTTCACCGCGAAGTCGACGCTGGTGGAGGGCATCACGATCCTCACCTCACTGATGATGTTCTTCAGCACCGGCTTCGTCCCGCTGGCCGCCTTCCCGAAGTGGATCCAGCCGGTGGTCCGCAACCAACCCATGTCGGTAGCGGTCGACACCATGCGCGCGCTCGCCTCCGGTGGGCCCCTCGCCCGCTCGCTCACCCTCACCGTGGTGTGGTCGCTCGGCGCGATCATCCTGTTCGCAGTGCCCGCGACGATCGGCTACCGCAGGGCCAGCCGACGCTAGATCCCGGCCGCCGGTTCACAGCGAACTCCCAGCGCGATCCCAGCCGATCACGAGCGCACGTTCCTAACGTCACGGGGACGATGTCGACCGACGAAAGGCAGACTGTGGGCGTACGACGCGGTGAGAGGCACGAGCACGATCTCGGCCTCGCACACGATATGAAGGTTCTGGTGTCCCGGCGCCGCGCCCTGTTCTTCCTCGGGGCGACGGCGGGCGCGGCGGCGGTCGTGGGCGGCTGCGCGACGGGATCGGACGAGACGGCGGCCACGACCTCCGGCACCGGATCAGCGACCACCGCGCGATCCGGCGACATCGCCGCCGCGCCACAGGAGACCGCGGGACCGTATCCGGGCGATGGGTCCAACGGACCCAACGTCCTCATCGAGTCGGGTGTGGTGCGCAGCGACATCACCACCTCGTTCGGTTCGTATTCCGGTGTCGCGCTGGGTGTTGCGATGACGCTCGAGTTGACGCTGCGCGATCTGGCGAACAGCGGGGCGGCTGGAGCGGGCATGGCGGTGTACGTCTGGCATTGCGACCGGGACGGCAATTACTCGCTCTACAGCAGCGGTGTCACCGAGCAGAACTACCTGCGCGGCGTCCAGGTGGCCGACGGCGACGGCAAGGTGTCGTTCACGTCGATCTTCCCGGCTTGCTACTCGGGACGGTGGCCGCACATCCATTTCGAGGTCTACGACTCGCTCGAGACCGCGGTCGCCGGCCAGAACGCGCGACTGACCTCGCAGATCGCACTGCCGCAGAACACCTGCGAGGCGGTATTCGCCCACGACTCCGGTTACGCGCGCAGCGTGGCGAACCTTTCGCAAGTCACGCTCGCCTCCGACAACGTCTTCGGCGACGGCTGGGACGCGGAACTGGCCACGGTGTCGGGCGAGCCGTCCTCCGGGATGCGGGCCTCGCTCACCGTTGGCGTCGCCGAGCGATCACAGAACACCCGGTCGGACAACGGTTCCGGTGCCCAGCCCGGTGGACGCCCGCCCGGCGGCAGCGGAGGGCCCGGCGGCCGCCCACCGCGGTAGCCGGGCGGCCCGCGATCACGCGGTGGCGAGTTGCCTGGCCAGCGCCCAGATCACGAGGACGTCGATGGCGATCAGCACCAGCGCCCAGAACGGGTAGATCGACACGAACAGGAAGTTGTCCAGGATGCTGATCGCCGCCAGCCCGATACCGGCGAGAAAACCCCAGGTCCTGCCCGACACTACGCCGAGTGCCGCGCACACCGCCAGCACCCCGATCGTCACATGGATCCATCCCCAGGTGGCGACATCGACCAGAAACACCTGATCCTCGGTCACCAAGAAGACGTCGCGTCCCCCGATCGCCGCCATGGCCGTCAACAGATGCAGGACACCGGCGACGAGGATGAGCACGCCCGCGAAGATCGTCATGTCGCTGAGCACCGGACGGGTGGTGATCGGACTGGTCATGGCAACTCACTCCTTCCGAACACAGGGGACATCCTGCGCCCAACGTAGCCGCTCGCCCGGCCGGATCGGCGCAGGTGGACGGGTGGGTCCGTGGCCGCGCGGCAGCGGTGCGATCCCCGGATCGTCCCGCGGCGGTCGTGACTTCCGGCACGATCGACGCCTCGGCACGCCGGTGGCATGACGAATGGACGGATCCGGCAACGCTTTCGCGGCCGCGGGGCAACGAGCATCCGCCCCTGTGAGTCGCGTCGGCGGTCCACCGATACCAGCTCCCCGGACACCGTATGGCAAACATTCGGCGATCGATTCGTGCGCCGGTGCCGATGTGGCCGCCCGGGGGTGCGTGCCGCACAATGGGTGGCCGCGCGCGGCGCGTCCCCGCGTTCTTTCCCAGGTGGGACACCGGTCGCGGCGACACAAGGTGTTGTGCTGAGCGGAGATGTCACCCCCAAGGAGTAGTGTCCCGGGGGTAGGAATTCCGTGACGGCAGCGTGCTCGGGAAAGGCGTGGAGGCAGGATGAAACTGATCGATCGGGTGTCGGCCATCAACTGGAATCGGGTGCCCGACGAAAAGGACGCCGAGGTCTGGGACCGGCTGACCGGCAACTTCTGGCTGCCGGAGAAGGTGCCGGTCTCCAACGACATTCCGTCGTGGAACACCCTCACCGCCGACGAGAAGCAGCTGACCATGCGGGTCTTCACCGGCCTCACCCTGCTGGACACCATCCAGGGCACGGTCGGCGCGGTGAGCCTGATCCCGGACGCGCTGACCCCGCACGAAGAGGCGGTGCTGACCAACATCGCGTTCATGGAGTCGGTGCATGCCAAGAGCTACAGCTCGATCTTCTCCACGCTGTGCTCCACCCGCGAGATCGATGAGGCGTTCCGCTGGTCGGAGGAGAACCGCAACCTCCAGCGCAAGGCCGAGATCGTGCTGGGGTACTACAACGGAGACGATCCGCTCAAGCGCAAGGTCGCCTCCACACTGCTGGAGAGTTTCCTGTTCTACTCCGGCTTCTACCTGCCGATGCACTGGTCGTCGCGGGCCAAGCTCACCAACACCGCCGACATGATCCGGCTGATCATCCGCGACGAAGCCGTCCACGGTTACTACATCGGCTACAAGTACCAGAAGGGCTTGGAGCTGGCCTCTCCAGCCGAGCGCGCCGAGCTCAAGGACTACACCTTCGAGCTGCTGTTCGAGCTCTACGACAACGAGGTCGAATACACCCAGGACCTCTACGACGAGGTCGGCCTCACCGAGGACGTCAAGAAGTTCCTGCGCTACAACGCCAACAAGGCGCTGATGAACCTCGGCTACGAGGGCCTGTTCCCCAAGGACGAAACCGAGGTCAACCCCGCCATCCTCTCGGCGCTGTCCCCCAACGCCGACGAGAACCACGACTTCTTCTCCGGCTCCGGCTCGAGCTACGTCATCGGCAAGGCCGTGAACACCGAGGACGAGGACTGGGAGTTCTGAACGACCGCCACGATGCGACGCGGCGGCGGACCGGTCCGCCGCCGCGACCCGTTCGGCACACCCCGGGCTGACCCTTTCACGAAACGGTCGGCATCGATCCCGATACGAAGCCGGCTCCCGGCGCGGAATCCCTTCGGGGTCCGCGCATTCGGACCTTCAGATTCCCAGCACCAGTTTCGCCGTGGTGAAGTAGATGATCAGGCCGGTGGCGTCGACCAGGGTGGTGACCATCGGCGCGGACACGACTGCCGGGTCGATGCGCAGCTTCTTGGCCAGCAGCGGCATGGTGCCGCCGATGGTGGCGGCCCAGCCGCAGATCAGGATCAGGGTGATCCCGACGACCAGAGCGATGCGCGGGCCGACGAACAGGGCGCCGATCGCCAGGCCCACCGAGGCCAGCAGCGAACCGAGCACCAGGCCGACCCGGCATTCCCGCCAGATCACCTTCAGCAGGTCCGACGCCCGGACCTCGCCGACCGCGACCGCGCGCACACAGGCGGTGGCGGCCTGCGCGCCCGCGTTGCCGCCCGCGCCGATGAGCAGCGGGATGAACAGCGCGAGGTGCGCGGCCTGCTGCAAGGTGCCCTCGAAGAAGTCGGTCACGCTCACCGTCAGGGTCGCCGCGAACAGCAACAGCAGCAGCCACAGCGCGCGATAGCGGGCCAGCTGGAACACCCCGGCGGCCATGTAGTGGCCCTCCCACGGCGCGGAACCCGCCTGCAGCGCGACGTCCTCGCTGTCGGCGGCCTCGATCACCTCGACCGCGTCATCGATGGTCAGCAGCCCGACCAGCCGGTCCTCGCTGTCCACCACCGGCAGGTTGATGTCGTTGGTCTCGCGCATCAACCGGGCGGCCTTCTCCGCGGAATCGGTGGCGCGAGCGAAGGCGGGCTCGGTGACGACCAGCTCCGACACCATCGTCTCGGGCTTGCTGAGCACCAGCTCGCGCAGTTCGACGATGCCGGTCAGCCGCCTGCCCCCGTCGACGACGGGCAGCGTGTACACCGTCTCGGCGTTGGCGCCTTTGGCTCGCACCATGGCGAGCGCCGCGGCCACGGTGAGGTCGCGCGGCAGCGCAACCACCTCCGGCGTCATGTATTGACCGGCGGAGCCCTCCGGGTAGCCGAGCAGGCTCGCGGTCATCCGCCGCTCGCGCGGGCTCAGCCCGGCCAGCGCCTTCTTGGCGACCTTGGCAGGCGCTTCGCGCAGCATGCGGGCGCGGTCGTCGGGCGCCATGCCCTCGACCAGGTCGCGGAAGCTCTGATCACGCAGCCCCTGCAGGATCTGCTGCTGGTCCACCGGCTCGAGCTCCTCGAAGACGGCCAGCGCCAGGTCTTTGTCGAGCAGGCGGAACGCCATCCCGGCCCGCACCGCGTCCATGCGGGCGAGCTGATCGGCGATGACGTGCGGCGGATGGTTGCCGAGCCAGTCCAACGCGGCGTCCACGCGTCGGGTTTCGACGATGTCCTGGAGGGATTCGGACAGCGTCGGACGTACTTCGATGATGTCGGTCTGCGACATGGGAGGACCTCAGCACATGCGTGAGTGAACAGAGAACGCGAAAATTCACACCGCGGGCGCCGGCCCCTGCCGTCGCGACCTGATCAGGAATGCGAAGGGGCGGCGCCGCGCGGCCTTCGACTGGGAGGTTCGCTGCGCATCGCTACCCCACCTCCCTCTCGTCGTCGCCGCGGATCTCGGATATCCGCACCATTCGGATCAACATCTCGCGGACGCGAAACGTCCTCGTGCAGCTTACATCGCTTCGCAGACAATGATCGCCTTCGATCGGGCGTTGTGACCGAACCGGCTTTCGCGCACCGCTCACGCGGACCATCGGGAGCGCAAGTTTGGACGCACCCGGCGTAGAACTGTTGCTCCCACGCTTGGGAACCGGGACAGTATGAGCCGAGCAGGCCCCGGACCCGGCAAGGTCACCGGAGCAGGCCCACGCCTCAGCACAGCTCACGGAAGTCTCGAAGTGTCGACAGCAACAGCACTGATCCGCCGTCGGGCGGTCGACTTCATGCGCGTTCCGCACGGAATCTGTTGCCGCTGACGTAGCGCGGCCACCGGTCCCGACCGGATCCGCGTGGACATCAACCGCCGCTGCTTCCGCCGCGGTGTCGCCGCATGCCGAGCATCCCCCCGCACGGTGTCTTCTCGTCTTCGAAAGTACGAACAATGCCTCTCCCCCTATCCTCCCGGCGCGTCGCCCGCGCTCTCTCCGCCGCCGCAACGGTGCTCACCGGCCTGTCCGTGCTCACCGGATGCGGTGAGTCCGCTCCCGCCAGAACCGCCGACGGCAAGACCGTGCTCCGCTACCAAGGAAGCACCGGGCAGGTGAACCCCTTCGAACTGGCCGACGACCTCGGTTACTTCACGAAGATCAGCTTGCGGTGGGAGGGCGACACCACCAGTGGCCCGGCCAGCATCCAGGCCGCGGCCACGAATCAGGTCGAGGTCGGCAGTGCGTTCAACGGTGCGGTGGTGAAGCTGATCGCGGGAGGGGCGAAAGTCACCTCCGTGCTCAGTTCCTATGGCGCGGACGAGGAGTCGTTCACCGGCTATTACGTGCGTGACGACTCCGGCATCACCTCGGCACGCGATCTGATCGGCAAGAAGGTCGCCGTCAACACTCTCGGCGCACACCATGAGTTCATCACCAGGGAGTGGCTGCATCGGCAGGGCCTGTCCGACGACGAGATCAAGCAGGTGGAACTGGTCGTCGTGCCACCGGCCAACACCGAGGACGCGGTGCGCAAGGGGCAGGTCGACGTCGGCGCCTTGGGCAGCGTCTTCCGGGACACCGCCCTGCAACGCGGCGGCATCCATCCGCTGTACACCGACAAGGCCATCTTCGGCACCTTCGGCTACGGCACGTATGTCTTCCGTGACGACTACATCGCCAAGAATTCCGAAGCGGTGGAGGACTTCGTGCAAGGCACCGCGCGCGCGATCCGCTGGTTGCAGGTGACGCCCCGTGACCAGGTGCGCGAGCGGTTCGTCCAGATCATCGGCAAGCGCGGCCGCAACGAGAACACCAGCTTGGTGCCGTACTGGCTCAGCTCCGGCATTCCGGCGCCGGGCGCGGTGGTCGCGGAGAAGGAACTGCAGATCTGGATCGACTGGCTGGTGCGCAACGGCGAACTGCCGGACGGCAAGTTGAAGGCCGCGGATCTGTACACCAACGAGTTCAACCCGTACGCCAACGGCAGATATCAACCGGAGGCCGGGCCGACCGGAGAGGCGGTGGCCGCGAAATGACCACGGCGACAAAACTATCGCTGACCGCGGTGGGCAAGCAGTTCGCGGTGCGCGGCTCGCACGAGCGGCTCACCGCGATCGAGGACATCTCGCTGGAGCTGCGCGAGGGCGAGTTCCTGGTGCTGGTCGGCCCGAGCGGGTCGGGCAAGTCCACCCTGCTGGACCTGCTCGGCGGGCTGAGCAAGCCGACCTCCGGTGAGATCCTGCTGGACGGCAAGCCGATCACCGGGCCAGGCCTGGATCGCGGGATCGTCTTCCAGCAGTACGCGCTGCTGCCCTGGCGGACCGCCCGCGCCAACATCGAATTCGGCTTGGAAGCAAAAGGGTTGCGCCGCAAGGCGCGCCGCGAGCTCGCCGAGCACTACCTGGAGCTGGTCGGCCTCTCCGGTTTCGGCGACCGCTACCCGCACGAACTGTCGGGCGGCATGAAGCAACGCGTCGCGATCGCGCGCAGTCTCGCGTTCGATCCCGAGGTGCTGCTGATGGACGAGCCGTTCGCCGCGCTCGACGCGCAGACCAGGGAGTCGTTGCAGGACGAGCTGTTGCGCATCTGGCGGGCCACCGGCAAGACCGTCCTTTTCATCACCCACGGCATCGACGAGGCGGTATACCTCGGCCAGCGGGTGGCCGTGCTGACCTCACGACCCGGCCGGGTCAAGGCCGTGGTCGAGGTCGAGATCGACCGGGACGCCGCCGACGACATCCGCTCCTCCGAACGCTTCCGCGACTACCGCCACGAGATCTGGACGCTGCTGCACAGCGAGGTCCAGCGGGCCGCGAGCCTGGAACGGGAGTCCCTGTCGGACCGCACCGCCGACATCGAATCCACCACCGAGAGGACGGCCCATGTCTAGTGCCATACAGCTGAGCGAGCGGCCGGTGCGGGAGAAGCCGGCCGCGCCCACCCGGCCCGCCTCGACGCCCCGGGTGAAGGCGGCGTCCGCCCCGCTGACCCGAGCCGTCCGGATCGCGAGCCGCTTCGCCTGGCGGGTGTTCAAACCGACGTTCGTGATCGCGCTGTTCTTGCTGCTGTGGCAGATCGCCCCGGCCCTCGGGCTGGTGGACGAGGTGTTCCTGCCGCCGTTCTCGGTGGTCGCCCAGGCGTTCGCCGATTTGGTGGTGAGCGGGGAGATGTGGACACACATCTCCGCGAGCCTGAATCGTTCGCTGGTCGGGTATTCGCTCGCGTTGGCCGCGGGCATTCCGGTGGGCATCTCGATCGCCTGGTACAAGCCGGTGGCGGACTTCCTGAACCCGATCCTCGAACTGTTCCGCAACACCGCGGCGCTGGCGTTGCTCCCGGTGTTCCTGCTGATCCTCGGCATCGGTGAGACCTCGAAGGTCGCCATCGTCGTCTACGCGAGTTTCTTCCCGATTCTGCTGAACACCATCACCGGCGTGCGCACCGTGGATCCGTTGCTCGTCAAATCCGCCGCTTCCCTGGGATTTTCGCCGCTGCGCCTGTTCCAGAAGGTGATCCTGCCCGCGGCGCTGCCGTCCATCTTCACCGGTCTGCGGATGGCCGCCGCCAGTTCGATCCTGGTACTGCTCGCCGCGGAGATGTTCGGGGCCAGAGCCGGTCTCGGCTATCTGATCACCGCCGCGCAGCAGAACTTCGCGATACCGAACATGTACGCGGGCATCCTCGCCATCTCGCTGCTCGGTCTCGGGTTCAACGGCCTGCTGGTCGCCCTCGAACGACGCCTCTCGCGGTGGCGCGCCCCGGCGAACGGCTGACCATGACCGCCCGGTTCCAGGATCGTCGCATCCGGAAGGGGTCGCCGTGCGGGCGCTGACCAAACGGCGCGTTGTCGACTTCATGCGGGTGTGCGGCAGCGCTTGTCACCTTGCCGGACACCCGCTTCTCCGGTCTACACCGGCCCGATCCTCTATTCCGAAGTGAGTTCTCCCGATGACCGCCGTACACGAAACCCCTCTCTCGATCGCCACCGATAACGCGGTGCACGTCGCTCCCGTCGCCGGTTACCTCGGCGCCGACGTCTCCGGCGTCGATCTGCGCGAGCCGCTGACCGACCAGCAGGTCGCGGCCATCACCGACGCGCTGCACACCTACAAGGTGCTGTTCTTCCGTGATCAGCACATCGACCACGCTCAGCAGATAGCCTTCTCCCGCCGGTTCGGCGCGGTCACGCCGTCGCACCCGTACGATGACGACGCGCCCACCGATCACCCCGAGATCCTCGCGGTCGACAGCCGGCTGTACGAGAAGCGCTTCGGTGTGCGGAAATTCAGCTACACCAACCACTGGCACACCGATGTCTCCGCGCTGATCAACCCGCCCGCGGCCTCGATCCTGCGCGCCGAGATCGCCCCGGAACGCGGCGGCGACACCGGCTGGACGAACCTCGTCGCCGCCTACGAGAACCTGCCGGAGTCGCTCCAGCGTTTCGTCGAAGGGCTGCGCGCCGAACACCGGTTCGGCGGCAGCAGGCCGGTCTGGGATGCCGACAGCGACTACGCGAAGAAGGTCGCGGCCGCGCCGCTGGTCACCGAGCATCCGGTCGTCCGGGTGCACCCGGTGACCGGCGAACGGGCCCTGTTCGTCAACCCCGGCTTCACCACCAGGATCGTCGGACTCGCCCCGCATCAGAGCGACGCCGTGCTGAAACTGCTGTTCGACGAAGTGACCAACCCGGCCTACACGGTGCGGTTCCGCTGGCAGAAGGGCAGCATCGCGTTCTGGGACAACCGCGTCACCGCGCACCTCGCGCCGAGCGATCTCGACCACCTCGACGTCACCCGGGTGCTGTACCGCACCACACTCGAGGGCGACATCCCGGTCGGCGTGGACGGTGAGCCGTCGAAGTCCATCGCCGGAGCGAAGTTCACCGGCGCGTAGGAACCGGACAGGCGGAATCGGCCGGGTACCGCGCAGGACGCCCGGCCGATTCGCGCCGTCACGACATGTGCGAGCCGACCAGAACTACGGCCGGCCGACTCGGGAACCGCTGCCAGGGGAATCATGCGGTACTCGGCCGTCACGGCGAGCTTCTCGAACTGCCGAAAGCCTGCTCGACCGGGCTCATCGACAGGCACCAGGCCGCCCACTGGGCTACGGGTGCACCGGCGGCGTCGGATCTGTCGTCGCCAGCACGGCTCGCTCCACCTCGTCCCAGGTCGGGACGTGGAGCACCCACTCGGGAATCGGCTCCGGCTGCACGCCGAACAGCAACCGGTACGGCACCAGATCACGCAGCACGCGGTGCACGTCGAGGCGGTCGTCGATCATGTGCGTGATGCCGAGTTCGGCGCAGTGCACCGCCTTGTCCCCCCGGGCACGGCAGAAGCGCACATTGTCGCGGGCGATCCCGGTCCGGTCGTAGAAGTCGTGGTGGTCGAGCCACTGCCGGGTGCGCTGCTCGATCTCGGGGCCGCATTTGGAGATGACCCACGCGCGTCCCTCGAAGCGCTGCACCAAGCGCGTCAACACCTCGAAAGCGCCCGGGCTGGGCGGGGTGCGCAGCGCCTGCTCGAGACCGCCGGAAAGAAACACCGTGTCCTCGTCCCCGGGCGCCATGGCCGCCCCTTGGATGACCCGGCCGAAATCGACGCCGAGCCGGGGCTGCCTTCCATCGTTGTGAAGTCTTTCGTTCATACAGTTCCAGCGTGCGGCATGCGCCCCGTCTCCCGCCAGCGGATTTCACCACAGGCGACCGGCGGCGCGGCCTGGTCCGCCGTGCGCGGAATTGGGTGCGTCGAGCGCCGAACGGTTGCCGGCGAGCGGCGCACTCGCGACAGTGGGAAGGAAAGCCGCGGCGCTCGCCGCGGCGGCTCGGGTACATATGAAGGAGATATTCGTGCGCTTCGGCATCTTCATTCCGCAGGGGTGGCGGCTCGATCTGGTCGGCATCGACCCAGCCGACCAGTGGGGGGTGATGCGAGACCTCGCCCAGCGCGCCGATGCGAACTCGACGTGGGAATCGCTGTGGGTGTACGACCACTTCCACACCGTTCCGGTCCCCACCGAAGAGGCCACGCACGAAGCATGGACGCTGATGTCGGCGTTCGCCGCCACCACCTCGCGCATCCGCCTGGGCCAGATGTGTACCGCGATCAGCTACCGCAACCCCGCCTACCTCGCCAAGGTGGCCGCGACGGTCGACCTCATCTCGGGCGGCCGTGTCGAGATGGGTATCGGCGGTGGCTGGTACGAACACGAGTGGCGCGCCTACGGCTACGGCTTCCCGTCCGCGGGCGAACGACTGGGCCGCCTCGACGAGGGTGTACAGATCTTCCGCCAGGCCTGGACCACCGGTTCGGCCACTCTCGACGGCAAGTACTACCAGGTCGACGGCGCTATCGTCCGTCCGCTTCCGTTGCAGGAGGACGGTATTCCGTTGTGGATCGCGGGCGGCGGGGAGAAGAAGACGCTGCGCATCGCCGCGAAATACGCCAAATACACCAACTTCAGCGGTGATCCCGACGAATTCGCGCACAAGTCCGAGGTGCTGCGCGCGCACTGCGCCGACGTCGGCAGCGACTTCGACGCTATCGTCCGCAGTTCGAACTTCAACGTCGCCATCGGCTCGACCCAGGCCGAAGTCGAGGATCGCCTCGCCGCGCTGACCGCACGCCTGACTCCCGTCATCGGCGCCGACTCGGCCGAGACCTACCTGGACATGCTGCACAGCAGCGGCGCCACGATCGGCACTCCCGAGCAGATCATCGAGAACCTACGCCGAGTTCGCGACCTCGGCCTCGGCTACGCCATCCTCAACTTTCCCGAAGCCGCCTACGACACCTCCGGCATCGAACTCTTCGAACGCGAAGTGATTCCCGCGTTGAGTTGATCGCCCACGAACAGGTCTTCCGAGCGGCCGAGCCCGCGAAATCCACGCTCGGCCGCGAGACCGGAGGCCGCCGACGCTCCGCGCGGGCGCGGCGAACAGCACAGTTCACCGTTTACGGGCGACCGCGCTCCAGCAGTTGACTTGCGAGTCGAGCCATGCCGGTGACGCGGTGGCCGGGCGCCACTGGTTGGCGACGACGATTCCCGGGTCCAGAAGTTCCAATCCGGTGAAGAACCGGGCGAATTCGTCCCGCGTGCGCGTCTGCGCATAGACCCCGCTCTGCCGATACACGTCGAGCGCATTGTCCATGATCTCGGGTTCGAGGTCGGCGGTGATATGCGAGACCACGAGGAACGAACCGGGCGCGAGGGCATCCAGCAACGTCTCGACGATGCCGTAGGGGTCCTGCTCGGCGGACAGGAAGTGCAGCACCGCGACCAGGCTCAACGCCACCGGGCTCTTCAGGTCCAGGGTGTCGGCGAGTTCGGGCGCGGACAGGATCGCTCCCGGGTCCTTCAGGTCGGCGTCGATGTAAGCCGTGCGTCCCTCCGGCGTACCGGTGAGCAGCGCGCGGGCGTGGCTCAGCACGATCGGGTCGTTGTCCACGTAGACCACCCGCGCTTCGGGGCTCGGCGCCTGGGCCACCTGGTGCAGATTCGGTTCGGTGGGGATGCCGGTACCGATGTCGAGGAACTGCACCACACCCATCGCGGTGAGAGCGTTCACCGCGCGGTGCATGAAAAGCCGGTTCTGCCGAGCCGCGACACGAGCGGTGGGAAACGCCGCGATCACCTTCTCGGCCGCGTCCCGATCCACTTGGTAGTGGTCTTTCCCGCCCAGGACGTAGTCGTATATTCGGGCGCTGCTCGGCACGCTCGAGTCATGGATTGCCCTGAGCGGCTCACCGTTGCCGCCGAGATCGGTCATCGTCGTTCCCATCACTACCGGATCGCCTCTGCGCCAGCATATTCCAGATGCGGACCGGACACCGCACCACAACGGAGGCCCGGCATGGGAATAGGCCGCCGGGTGGCCCCCGGGCGGGAGGCCACCCTGTTCGCTACGCCGATCACAGCATGCAGGAGACGCAACCCTCGACTTCGGTTCCCTCCAGGGCCATCTGGCGCAGCCGGATGTAGTAGAGGGTCTTGATGCCCTTGCGCCAGGCGTAGATCTGGGCGCGGTTGAGATCGCGGGTGGTAGCGGAGTCCTTGAAGAACAGCGTCAGCGACAGGCCCTGGTCCACGTGCTGGGTGGCCGCGGCATAGGTGTCGATAATCTTCTCGTAGCCGATCTCGTAGGCGTCCTCGTAGTACTCGAGGTTGTCGTTGGTCATGTAGGGCGCCGGGTAGTAGACGCGCCCGATCTTGCCCTCCTTGCGGATCTCGATCTTCGACGCCACCGGGTGGATGGAGCTGGTGGAGTGGTTGATATAGGAGATCGACCCGGTCGGCGGGACCGCTTGCAGGTTCTGGTTGTAGATGCCGTGCTCCATGACCGAGGCCTTCAGCTCACGCCAGTCGTCCTGGGTCGGGATGTGCACGCCCGCGTCGGCGAACAACTGGCGGACGCGATCGGTCTTCGGCTCCCACGCCCGATCGGTGTACTTGTCGAAATACTCGCCGCTGGCGTACTTCGATTCGGGGAAGCCGCCGAAGTAGGTACCGCGCTCGATCGCGATCCGGTTCGACGCCCGGATCGCGTGGTAGACCACGGTGTAGAAGTAGATGTCGGTGAAGTCGATGCCCTCTTCGGACCCGTAGTGGATCCGTTCCCGCGCCAGGTAGCCGTGCAGGTTCATCTGTCCGAGACCGATGGCGTGCGAGGAGTTGTTGCCCTGTTCGATGGACGGCACCGAGTAGATGTGGGTCTGGTCCGACACCGCGGTCAACGCCCGGATGGCCACCTCGATGGTCTGTGCGAAGTCCGGTGAGTCCATCGTCTTGGCGATGTTCAGCGACCCGAGGTTGCAGGAGATGTCCTTGCCCACCTTGGCGTAGGACAGGTCGTCGTTGAACTCCGAGGGCGTGGAGACCTGCAAGATCTCCGAGCACAGGTTGGAGTGGGTGATCTTGCCCGCGATCGGGTTGGCCCGGTTCACCGTGTCCTCGAACATGATGTACGGGTAACCGGACTCGAACTGCAACTCGGCGATGGTCTGGAAGAACTCGCGCGCCTTGATCTTCGACTTGCGGATGCGCTTGTCGTCGACCATCTCGTAGTACTTCTCGGTGACGTCGATGTCGGCGAACGGCTTGCCGTAGATGCGCTCCACGTCATAGGGCGAGAACAGGTACATGTCCTCGTTCTTCTTGGCCAGCTCGAAGGTGATGTCCGGGATGACCACGCCCAGCGAGAGCGTCTTGATGCGGATCTTCTCGTCCGCGTTCTCCCGCTTGGTGTCCAGGAACCGGTAGATGTCCGGGTGGTGCGCGTGCAGGTACACCGCGCCCGCGCCCTGACGCGCGCCGAGCTGGTTGGCGTAGGAGAACGAGTCCTCGAGCAGCTTCATGATCGGGATGACGCCCGAGCTCTGGTTCTCGATCTTCTTGATCGGCGCACCGTGCTCGCGAATGTTGCTCAGCAGCAGAGCGACACCGCCGCCACGCTTGGACAGCTGCAGCGCGGAGTTGATCGAGCGCCCGATGGACTCCATGTTGTCCTCGATGCGAAGGAGAAAGCAATTGTGGACGACGGCGCCGCGAATCGTGTAGGTGTGCGTGCGCTCCACGTGGAGGTTGTACACCTTATCGGGAGCGTACTCGGTGCGCTCGATCGCTCGGACACCGTACACGTGGCGGCCGTGAACGACCTGGTATGTTGTGCGCTTCGTGCCTTTTCGCCCGGTGTAGTTGTACAGGTTCTTGCCGATGTCGAAGATGAACTCTTCATTGGTGCCGGGCAGGCCGGGCACGAATATCTGCCCGGTTGGGTTCCCGGCCTGATTGAGGTAGCTGCGGACCACCGACACGATGCCCAGGCGCCGCAGAATCAGCTGTACCTGATCGATCAGCTCGGGATTGACCAGATCGAGCACCATTCCACCGCTGGTGCTGCATCCGTCGCCACGGAAGAGGCCGGCTACCAGGCCACGCAGGAAATCTTCGTCGGCGGTCATCACTTCGTGTGACAGCCGCTTGGTCGCGTAGCCCGTGCCGGCCAGCGACAGCATCAACGATGCGACGACCTTGCTGTTGCATACCATTCGGGTGGAGTGGTCGGAATGGTTGGTGTGCAGGGTCAACTCGGCCCCGAACACCTGCTTGAAGGCCATGCCCAACTCGACGTGGTACTCGGCTTCGTGCGCGCCGAGAGTGAAGTGAACGCCGTTCGGCGCGACCCCGTCCACACCCGAGCGCTTGGACACATGTCCTTCGGCAAGGTACCAACCGAGGATCAGGCCGAACTCGTAGGACTCCTCGACATACCGGTTGACCGCTACGAAATTCTGGTTGTACCGCTGCTTGTTCCGATGCTTGGCGTCCACATTCACTTTACGAATCAGCCCGTCGACCTCCTCGTAGCGGCCCGCCCCGACGACGTCCATCAGATCGAAAACGCGGCGGTCACGCGTGTCGAGCGGAGCGGTCGTCACGATGAAATCGGACGGGTGCACATCCTGAGCCGCCAACCATACGAAACCGTTGAACGGGTCGGCACCGTCGCCATCGATCAGGGTTTCGACGTCACGGGTGGTCCAGACCAGGATCGGATGCTCCGGGGTGCACCGGATCGGCTCCTTGTGCCCGAAGTGCGAAATCGAGACCAGCGCCTGATCGTTCGGGTTCTCGATGAGCTTCTCGACTACCGCGTACGAGCCGTCGTGCGACAGCACACGGTCGCCCGGGCGCAGGCTCTCGATCGGGCGGGGGCCCTCGCTGGTGTCCACCGGGGTACCGGCGGGGAAGCACGACACCGGCTCGCCGCGCTGCTTCTTGCCCGAGTTCAGGAAGGTCGGGGTGGCCGGCTGGAAGCGGCCCTCGATGATCTCGTCGACCAGTTTGCCCGCCAGCGCCTCGTCACCGGCGGCGAGGGTGAGCGCCACCATGCACACCCGGTCCTCGAACCGCTCCAGGTAGCGCTTGCCGTCGAAGGTCTTCAGCGTGTAGGAGGTGTAGTACTTGAAGGCGCCGAGGAAGGTCGGGAACCGGAACTTCTTGGCGTAGGCCTGCTTGAACAGTTTCTTGATGAACTCGCGGCTGTACTGGTCGAGTACCTCTGCCTCGTAGTAGTTCTCCTCGACCAGGTAGTCCAGCTTCTCGTCCAGATTGTGGAAGAAGACGGTGTTCTGGTTGACGTGCTGCAGGAAGTACTGGTTGGCGGCCTCACGGTCTTTGTCGAACTGGATCTCGCCGTCCGGACCGTACAGGTTCAGCATGGCGTTGAGGGCGTGGTAGTCGAGGACCTCGCCCGCTTCGGCGCCGCGGACCGGGGGCTGCTCTAAGCGAGCTGTTTTTCCGGCCGGTGCTGTCGTTGCTGTTGCCAAAACAATCCCAATCCCTCTCGGACGCGTTCGACGTCCTCAGCGGTTCCCATGAGTTCGAAGCGATACAGGTACGGCACCCCGCACTTGCGTGCGATCAGCTCGCCCGCGTAGCAGAAGGTGTCGCCGAAGTTCGTGTTGCCCGCCGCGATGACACCGCGCAGCAGGGCGCGGTTGTGCGGATCGTTGAGGAACTTGGCGACCTGCCGCGGTAGGAAATCCTTATCGGATCGGTCGCCCCCCAGCACGTGCCGACCGCCCCCATAGGTGGGGACGATCAGCACGTACGGTTCCTCTACGCGCAGCGAGTCGGCGGTGTGCAGTGGTATGCGAGTCGCCGGGAGTCCCAGCTTCTCGACGAAGCGATGCGTGTTCTCCGAAGCGCTGGAGAAGTAGACCAGCGCCGTCGTCTCCGACATGGTCGCCTTCCTTCTTCTCGGGAGTGCCGCGCGGCGGACCACCCGGCGCTCGCCCCTCGGATGAACAGGAAGCTGCGCAGGCTTCAGGCCGCCACGGTCGCGAGCGACTTGATGCGGTCGGGCCGGAAGCCCGACCAGTGATCGTCCCCCGCCACCACGACCGGCGCCTGCAAGTACCCGAGGGCCATGACGTAGTCACGCGCCTCGTCGTTCTCCGAGATGTCGATGACCTCGTAGTCCACCCCGGCCTTGTCGAGGGCCTTGTAGGTGGCGTTGCACTGGACGCAAGCGGGCTTGGTGTACACGGTGACGGTCATTGATGTCCCTCTCTCCTTGTGCCTGATCCACAGCCTGAGATCCGTATGCATGCACGATCGACGTATGCTGCGCAAACTCCTGGAGCCGGACCCGAATCCCCTGATCAGCCACGCGTGGCCGACCTCTGATGAGCGGGGCCTCTCACCGTCTTCCAGTAGCGAAGACACTACACCTAGTGGCCGACAGATTCCTACAACACGACATGTAGCGAGTCACATCGGTGAAATTCCATCGAGAGAAGTACCAGGACGCTCGATTCACCCCCGCATCAAACAGTGGCGCAGATCACTGATCGGCGCTTCAGCTTACTTTCAGCAACCCCCCAGGCGTGCGAAGAGGGCCACCGCCGCGCAGGCCACGGTGACCCTCGTTCGAAACCGGAGATGGAGCTTACACCGACGCCAGTTCGCCGCGCGTGGCCTCGACCAGTTCGCGCACGGTGCCGGCCAGCTGGGTCAGCGCCTCGGCATCGTCGCGCGGATGCGCGGCGCCGAACCGCTCGCCGATGACGCCGAAGTGCAGATGCGCGGACTCGACCACCCGCGCACCCGCTACGCCGAGCGCCTTGACCGCGTCGCCGTGCGCCCACTGCGCCGCGTTCGGGCTGATCGACGCGCTCACCACGGCGGTGGGCTTGCCCTTGATGGCGCCCGCGCCGTAGGGGCGAGAGGCCCAGTCGATCGCGTTCTTCAACACCGCCGACAGCGTGCCGTTGTACTCCGGGGTCACCACCAGCAGGCCGTCCGCCTCGGCGACCGCGTCGCGCAGCGCCTGAGCGGCCACGGGAACCGAACCGGGCACGTCGATGTCCTCGTTGTAGAACGGGATGTCGGCGAGTCCGTCGTAGAGGGTGACCTCGACACCCTCCGGCGCGGTATGTGCGGCGGCCTCGGCCAGCCGCCGGTTGACCGAGGCGGCACGCAGGCTACCGACGAGTGCAAGAATGCGGGTCTGACTCATGACGACTCCTGGTGTACTGAATGAGGTGGTGTCCGTACGTTCATCACACACTAACCGGACCATGGTCCGATTACTTCCCGCGGAGTCTGCGTGAGCGCTGTGAACTACCCCACACCCGACGCGTCGCCATCCGGCGTACGTGGGCTGCTCGACGTCGGTGCGCCGCTGCCCGGCACGTCGGGGCCCGCCGAACGCGCCGACGCGGCGCGCAACCGCCGCCTGTTGCTGGACGCGGCGCAGCAGCTGGTGCGTGAACAGGGCGTCGACAGCCTCACCATGGACGCGCTGGCCAAACGCGCCGGGGTCGGCAAGGGCACGGTATTCCGCCGGTTCGGCAACCGGTCCGGCCTGATGCTCGCGCTGCTGGACCACTCCGAGCAGAAGTTCCAGGAGGCGTTCATCTTCGGGCCGCCGCCGCTCGGCCCGGGCGCACACCCGGTGGAACGACTGGTCGCCTTCGGTCGAGCCCGGCTGCTGGACATCGAAGTGGAAGGCGAACTGCATCGCGCCGCCGAGATCGGCGAGGCCGGTGACCGCTATTCCGGCGGGCCGTACGGATTGCTGCGCGCGCATGTCGCGATGCTGCTGCGGCAGGCCGACGTGACTGGAGACGTCCCGCTGCTCGCCGACGGACTGCTGGCGATGATGGGCGCGGCGCTGGTAATACACCAGATGCAGGTTCTCGGCTATACCCGCGAGCAGATCGGCGACAACTGGGAGAGCGTCGTTCGGCGCGTCGTCGCCCGGTGAAACGCCTATAGACTCGGGCGCCATGGGGAACCTGCGCGAACAGATCATCAGTGAATTGGGCGTCCGGCCGACGATCGAACCGAAGGACGAGGTACGACGCCGCGTCGATTTCCTCAAGGACTATCTGAACGCCACCCCCGCACGAGGTTTCGTTCTGGGCATCAGCGGTGGGCAGGACAGCGCGCTGGCAGGCCGGCTGTGCCAGCTCGCGGTCGAGGAACTGCGCGCCGACGGCGTGGACGCCACCTTCCTCGCCGTCCGGCTGCCCTACGGCGTGCAGGCCGACGAGGCGGACGCGCGAATCGCGGTGCGGTTCATCCAGCCCGACCGCGAAGTCGTGGTGAACATCCGGCCCAGCGCGAACGCCGCGGCCGCCGAGACGGCGACCGCGTTGCAGGTCCACGAACTGCGGGACTTCGTGCGCGGCAACATCAAAGCGCGCGAACGCATGGTGATCCAGTACGCGCTGGCCGGACAGGAGAACCTGCTCGTGGTCGGCACCGACCACGCGGCCGAGGCGGTCACCGGATTCTTCACCAAGTACGGTGACGGTGGCGTCGACCTCACTCCGCTCACCGGCCTCACCAAGCGTCAGGGCGCCGCGCTGCTCCAAGAACTCGGCGCACCGGCCAGCATCTGGTCCAAGGTGCCCACCGCCGATCTGGAGGACGACCGCCCCGCCCTGCCCGACGAGGAGGCGCTCGGCCTGCGCTACAGCGAGATCGACGACTACCTGGAGGGCAAAGAGGTCACTCCGGAGGTCGCCGAGCGGCTGGAGACCATCTTCCGCGGCACCCGGCACAAGCGCACTGTCCCGGTGACTCCGCTGGACACCTGGTGGCGTTAGAGGCCTAGCGAGCCGCCTCGCTTTCGGCGAGACGGCGAGCCAGGAACCGCCGCGCTTGATCGTTGCGCGCCAGTGCCAACGCCACGCGGTAGTTCGCCGCGGCCTCCCGCCACCGGCCGCTGCGTCGCAGCAGGTCGGCGCGGGTCGCGGGGACCAAGTGCGATCCGGCCAGCCGCGGATCGTCGGCGACCTCGTCGAGGGCGGCCAAACCCGCGTCGAATCCGCGGGAGAATCCCACGGCCACGGCGCGGTTCACCGACACCGCCGGTGACGGGGCCAGCCGCAGCAGTTCGTCGTATTCCGCGGCGATCGAGTGCCAGTCGGTCCGCGCCCAACTCGGCGCTGTCGCATGCGCGGCGGCGATGCGCGCCTGCACCAGGTACGGGCCGCTGCCCTCGGCTTCGGCGGACCGCAGGCACGCCAGCCCCGCCCGCACCATCGCGTGGTCCCACCGCGGCCGATCCTGTTCCTCCAGTGGCACCGATTCCCCGTCGTCGCGCCGACGCTGCTCCCGGCGGCTGTCCTGCAACAGCATCAGCGCCAGCAGCGCCCGCGCCTCGGGTTCCCCTGGAAGCAACTCGCACAGCAGCCTGCCGAGCCGGATCGCCTCGTCGCACAGCTCGTCGCGCACCGCGGTGGGACCCGAAGTGGCGGAATACCCTTCGGTGAACACCAGATACACGCACGCCAGCACACCCGGCACCCGCTCCGGCATCAGGTGCGCGGGCGGAACCCGCAGCGGGATGCCCGCCTGCCGGATCTTCGCCTTCGCACGCGTGAGCCGTTGCGCCACCGTGTGTTCCGGTTGCAGGAAGGCACGCGCGATCTCGGCCGTCCGTAACCCGCACACCAGGCGCAGCGTCAGGGCCACCTGCGAGGGTCGCGCCAGTGCCGGATGGCAACAGGCGAAGATCATCCGCAGCTGGTCGTCCGGCACCGGTGACACCTCGTTCTCCTCGCTCGGCGTCCGGGTCAGGACCGCGTCGTATTCCTTGGCCGCCCGCGCCGACTCGCGCCGCAGCCGGTCCAGCGCTCGATTGCGGGCGGCCGTGGTGATCCACGCCCCCGGGTTCGACGGCAGCCCGCGCTCCGGCCAGGTGCGCACGGCGTCGGCGAATGCCTCCTGCACGGCGTCCTCGGCCAGTCCGATGTCGCCGACGGTCCTGGCCACCGTCGCCAGAGCCCGGCCGAACTCGGCGCGGTAGACGGCGTCGATCGTCGCGGCCTGCCCCGTCCGCACGTCAGTCGCCCAAGTCCACGACCCGGCGCAGCTCGGTGCGCCCGCGCTCGCCGAGCGGGATGGCCGCCGCGATCCGCACCGCCTGCTCCCGGTCCGGCGCGGCGAACAGGTACAGCCCGTCGACCACCTCGGCCGACTCCGCGTACGGACCATCGGTGAGCAGCAGCTTCCCGTCGCGCACCCGCACCGTGGTCGCCGAGGACGGCGGTTGCAGCGCCCCGCCACCGCGGAGGGCCGCCGCGTGCTTCTCACCGAACCGCTCATGGTCGGCGACCGCGTCGTCCCACTCCGGGCTGCCCGGCGCGATCACCGCGTCCGGCACTTCCCACAGCAGCGCCAACCACCAATCCGCGCGCGGGGTGTCGTGGGGCGACCACATCACCATGGGGCGCACCTCGACCGCTCCGTCCTCGGCGGCGGGCACCTGACGCGCCAGCCGGATGGCCTCGTCCAGGTCGGCGGCCTCGAAGACGTAGAACCCGCCGACGACCTCGGCCTGCTCCGCGAACGGGCCGTCGGTGACGAGCGTCCGACCGTCGGCCCGCCGGATGTGCAGCGCGTCGGCGGAGGGGTACAGCGCCACGCCGCCCGCGACCGCCGCGGCCTCGCGTTCCTCGAACGCCGCGTACTTCGCCACCTCCGCGTCGAACTCCGGGGTGCCGGGCCGGACCCCGGGGCCGTCTTCACGTCCTACCAGTGTCGCCAGGTAGTGCATAACGTCATCCTTCCTCGCAGCGAGGGGCTCGGATACCCCTTCTACTCGGACGACGAAACGCGCGGGCCGATCTCTACACTTCGCCCGGAGAAATCCCGCGCGGCCTCAGCGGACTCGCCCGCCGTTCGCCTCGGCGGTCGCGCAGCAGATCGCGGATCAACTCGACATAGATCCGCTCCGGCGCGGAAACGCAGGCACCCTCTGCCCATGTCGTGTCCTGCCGAGCGGTCGGCGAAGGCCTTTATCCCGCCCCAGCGCCTATCCGCCCGCGAAGGGTGGCAGGACGTCGACACTCGGGCTGAGCGCGGCCGTGGGGTCGCGGGTGAGTTCGTCGCCGATCAGGTAGGCGCACACCGACAGCATCTTCTCCAGGTCCGTGCCGTAGGTCGCCGACAGGGCGGCCCGCAGGTCGGCCACCGTGGCTCCGGCCGGGAGATCGAGGGTTTCGCTGTCCTTGCCGACGGCGTCGGCGATCGCGGCGAAATAGCGGATCTCAACCACCGATGGCTCCCATCGTCCGCTCCGGAGGAACGAAGCCTTCGGCGTCGATCCCGTGACCTGCCCACTTGTCCCACATCGCGCCGCGCCAGAGGGTCGCGACCTCCTCGTCGCCCGCGCCGGAGCGCAGCGCCTGGCGCAGGTCGAATTCCTGGTCGCTGAACAGACAGGAGCGCAGCATGCCGTCGGCGGTGAGCCGGGTGCGGTCGCAGGTGTCGCAGAACTTGCGGGTCACGGTCGCGATGATGCCCACGGTGCCGGGCCCGCCGTCGACCAGCCACTTCTCCGCGGGAGCCGACGGGTCGGCGCGGCCGACCTCGGTGAGTTCGAACCGGGCGCCCAGTACGTCGAGCAGTTCGGCGGCGGTGACCATGTTGGCGCGGGCCCACTCGTGGTCGGCGTCGAGCGGCATCTCCTCGATGAAACGCAGCTCACAGCCCTCGTCCAGGCACCAGCGCAGCAGATCCGGTGCTCCGGCGAGGGTTTGGCGCATCAGGACGGCGTTGACCTTGATCGGGGCCAGCCCAGCGGCCCGGGCGGCACGGATGCCCGCGAACACCGATTCGAGGCGGTCGCGGCGCGTCAGCCGCGCGAAACCGGCCCGGTCCACCGTGTCCAGCGACACGTTCACCCGGCGCAGGCCCGCGGCGGCGAGGCCGCGCGCGCGGTGTTCGAGCCCGATACCGTTGGTCGTCATCGCCAACGGGATGTGCGGCACCTCGGCATGGCACCCGGAGATGATCTGTTCCAGATCGCGGCGCATCAGCGGCTCACCCCCGGTGAAGCGGACCTCACGCACCCCCAGATCCCGCACCGCGAGGCGCACCAGCCGAACGATCTCCTCCACCGTGAGCAGTTCGTGCCGCGGAATCTCCGGCAGCCCCTCCTCGGGCATGCAGTAGGTACAGCGCAGCGAGCACTTCTCGGTGATGGATACGCGTAGGTCGCGGGCGACGCGTCCGAAACGATCCAGCAAGTAAGGGGTATCGGGCCGGCCGGCGAGCGAGGGACGCCCGGAACGCACGGCGGGAATCCCGATCTCGACCAGAGTCACACGTCCATTATGACCGCCTGTCCCGATTCGTCTGCGGGCGGAATGGCGCGCCGGCTGCTCACCATGGGGACGGTCCCGCGGTGAGGCCCGCGTCCGGGTGGGGTGACCTGCGCACGGACGGCGCACGGCCACGGAGGCGGAGAATCGCCCGGATCGGGCGTTAGGCTGACTCGCATGAACCCTCGGCCCGCCGACGTCTCGGCCAGGCCCGTCGACGACTACCGCGCCGCCATCGAACAGCTGCTGCGGCCGCTGGCCGCGCGCGCGGTCGAGTCCGTCGAGGTGCCGCGGGCGCTGGGCAGGCAACTGGCCGAGGATGTCCGTTCGCCGATCGACCTGCCGGTGTTCCGCAACTCCGCGATGGACGGATACGCGGTGCGCGCGGAATCGGTGCTGGTCGCCCCGGTCACCCTGCCTTTGACCGGCGTGGTCGCGGCAGGTGCCGCGGGCCGCACGCCCCTGCCGCCGGGCGCGGCGATGAAGGTGATGACCGGCGCGCCGATCCCGCCCGGCGCGGACTGCGTCGTGCCGGTGGAGGACACCCGAGCGGGCGACGGCACGGTGACCATCGAGCGTGGCCGCGGCGCAGGCGACTTCGTGCGTGAGCCGGGCACCGACGTACGCAGCGGCGACCTGCTCGTGCGTACCGGGACCAGGCTCGCGCCCCGGCATGTCGCCGCCCTCGCCGCGGTCGGCCTGCCCGCGGTGACGGTCTTCCGCCCGGTGCGCGGCGCGGTGATCACCACCGGCGACGAGCTGGTCGAGGCCGGAAAGAGGCTGCGTCCCGGGCAGATCTACAACTCCAACGGCGTCGCCCTCGCCGCGGCGCTCGCGGCGAACGGCGTCGAGGTGGTCTCGGTCGCGCACAGCACCGACGATCCGGCGCGTTTCCGCGCGCTGCTGTCGGCCGCGACGGAGGCCGCCGATGTGGTGTTCACCTCCGGCGGGGTGTCCAAGGGCGACTTCGAGGTGGTCAAGGACGTGCTCGAGCCCATGGGCGGGCAGTTCGGTTCGGTCGCGATGCAACCGGGCGGCCCGCAGGGGCTGACCGTCGTCGAGGGTGTGCCGGTGCTCAGCTTCCCCGGCAACCCGGTCAGCACGATGGTGTCGTTCGAGGTGTTCGCCCGCCCGATGCTGCGCCACCTCGCCGGGCTGCCCGAGGTGGACGCCTACGAGCTTCCGCTGCGCAACGCCGTGGCGCGCTCGCCGGAGGGGAAGCGTCAATTCCTGCGCGGCAAGCTGGTCGGCGCTCCGCGCAAGGCGCACCGGCATCCGGAGGCGGTCGAGGTGGTGTCCGGGCCCGGCTCACACCTCGTGGCGGCCATGGCGTGGGCCGACGTGCTGATCGACGTGCCCGCCGAGGTCACCGCGCTGCCCGCCGGAGCGTTTGTGCGAGTGTGGTCCTTATGAGCGAGTTGTCCCATGTCGATCACGAAGGTCGCGCCCGCATGGTCGATGTGAGCGCCAAGAGCGAGACCACCCGGATCGCCGTCGCCGCGGGCGAGTTGCGCACCACGGCCGAGGTGGTCGCGCTGGTGCGAGCCGACGACATGCCGAAGGCGGACGTGCTGGCCACTGCCCGCATCGCGGGCATCGCGGGAGCGAAGAAGACCGCCGAGCTGATCCCGCTGTGCCATCAGCTGGCGCTGTCGTCGGTGCGGGTCGAGTTCGGTTTCACCGACACCGCCATCACGATCGAGGCCACCGCGAAGACCAAAGGCCCCACCGGGGTCGAGATGGAGGCGCTCACCGCGGTCGCGGTCGCCGGGCTCACCCTGCACGACATGGTGAAAGCGGTCGACCCCGCCGCTACGCTCACCGACGTGCGGCTGCTCACCAAAGAAGGCGGCAAGCGCGGGCACTGGGAGCGCCCGGCCGAAGCGGCCTCCGAGGAGAGCGAGATCCTGCCTTCCGCTGATGACGAGCTGTCCTCCGATGACGCGGATGACGCGGATGACGCGCAGGACACCCCGGAGTACGCCGAGCCGGAATTCGACGGGGAGGAACGCTCGGCGGTGGTGCTGGTCGCGTCGACCGGCGTCGCGGCGGGCACCCGCATCGACACCACCGGCCCGGCGCTCGTGGACTGGCTGGCCGGTCTGGGCTTCTCGGTGCGCGGTCCGCTGGTCTACGCCGACGCCGAGATCGAGATCGGGTTGTCCGACGCGTTGCGGTTCGAACCCTCCCTCGTCATCAGCACCGGCGGAACCGGCGCCTCGCCGACCGACGGCACCCCGGAAGCCACCCTCGCCGTGCTCGATCGCGAACTTCCCGGTGTGGCGGAGGCGATCCGGCAGCGCGGTACCGCGAAATTCCCGCTCGCGGCCCTCAGCCGCGGTGTGGCCGGGCTCGCCGGCCGCTCGGTGATCGTGAATCTGCCGGGATCGCTCGGCGGCGTCGAAGACGGCATGGCGGTGCTGGAACCGCTGTTGGATCATCTGCTCGCACAAGTTGCCGGAGGTGGAAGTCATGACAACGGCTGAGGCCACGGTCCGGCTCGCCCGGATCAGCGACCAGCCGCTCGACCCGGCGGAGGTCGAAGCGGCGGTCACCGGACCGCATTACGGCGCGGTCGTGGTGTTCACCGGCAAGGTCCGCGATCACGATGGCGGACAGAGCGTTTCGTCCCTGGAATACTCCGCGCACCCGCAAGCGGAGCGTTTCCTGCACACCGTCTGCGCCGAAATCGCCACCACGCACGGCTTGCCGGTCGCCGCCGTGCACCGCGTCGGGTCGCTCGGCATCGGCGACCGCGCGATCGTCGTCGCGGTGGCGGCGGCGCATCGCGGCGAAGCGTTCGCCGCGTGTGCGGAACTGGTGGACCGGATCAAACACGAGGTGCCGATCTGGAAGCGCCAATTGTTCGCCGACGGCCTGTCCGAATGGGTGAACGCCTGCGGGTGATCTGTCCGTGACATGAATCTCATGACGAATCAACACGGCCGGTATAGCGTGTGCGCCGGGCTGCGATCGGAATGCGCTTCCGTCTCGCTTCGCTCGTAAGCCGAGGTGGGCCGATCGGTTGCGTTGGGAAGGAGCACGCGATGGGAACCGACCAGGTTTTGCTCCACCGATTCGTCATCTCGCAACTCACCGCGGTAGGCGTGGACCGCGACCGGCTGCTGCGGGAATCCGGTTTACCGGAGTGGACCATGGCGGGCGAGGATCTGCACCTGCCCAGCCAGACGTTCTCTCGGCTGTGGGAGATCGCCGAACACGAATTGGGTGACCCCGACGTCGCGTTGAACGTGGCGAGCCGCTACGAGCTGACCTGCCTCGGCCTCTACGACTATCTGTTCTCCTCGGCCCCGACGCTGGGGGCCGGACTGGCGACCTGCGGGCCGTACGTCACCGCGGTGACCACCAATCACCGATTCGACCTGGTCGCGGAGAACGACGAGGAGGTCACGCTCTACCTCGACATGATCGATGGTGCGGGCCGTGGCCGTGACCTGACCCAGCTGTGGGGCCTGAGCGCGGTGCTCAGCCGGGCGCGGCGCGTGGTGCGTGAACCGCTGGCCCCGCTGCGGGTCTCGCTGCGCCAGCACGCCCCCGCACGAATCGAGACCTTCGTCGAGGTGTTCGGCACCACCGCGATCGAGTTCGACGCGCCGGTGGACGCCATGACCTTTCGCGCCTCGGACATGGATCTACCGTTGACCACCAGCGATCCGGTGCTGGCCGGCATACTGCAGCCGCTGGCCGCGGCTCTTCCGCCGCCGCCACCGCTGGCCACGGCATGGCCGGAACGGGTCGCGACGGCCCTGGCGGACTGCCTGGACGAAGGCGACGCCTCCCTGGAGCGCGTGGCGCGCAGGCTGGCCACCAGCCCGCGCACCCTCCAGCGCCGGTTGCGGGAGGCGGGCACCACGTGGCGCGCGGAACTGGATCGGGCGCGTGGCGCACGGCTGGTCGCCGCGACCGCCGCCGGGCCGCTGAGCGCGTCGCGCCAGGCGGAGATTCTCGGCTACTCCGATCCGGCATCGATGCGGCGAGCGGCTCGGCGGTGGTCGCTGGCCATCACCGAGCATCGCACCGAGCGGGCGGATCGGACGTTCACGTCCTGAGGAAACGCGCCGCGATCGACCAGAACGTCGCGTCCTCGATCGCACGGAAATCCCAGCTCTTGGCGATGGCGTGGGTCTCGGCGACGATCGCGGGAACATCGAAGTCATCGCGGGTGGCGGTGCCCTTGGCCTCGAGCGCCTGGATGACGTACGCGGTGGCGCTCTCCATGGAATCTGACACGGAACTCCCATCGGTCGCAGGACGATTCGGTCGGTGACGGATCGGCTGCCGGGCGGCGCCGCGCGCGGCAGTACGCTCCCGTGCCCCCGGACCGGCGGACACGCCTTCAGTCTCACGAAAAGACCACTCGGTCACCAGCACCGAACGCGCCATGTCGCGACCGAACGCGCCAATCTGGCGCGTTCAGTGCGGCGTATAGCGCCACACGCCGAGCATGCTCTGCGGGTCGAGCGGATCTGCGGCGTCGTGCACGGTGTCGTGCAGCCGGGCCAGGGCCGTGTCGGTGTGCAGGCCCGCCCCGATGAGCACCAGCTGCGCGCCCCGCGATTCGCCGCGCGACCAGCTGCCCGACTCGAAGACGATGTGGCGACCGACCATGTGCATGACGAATTTCCTGCGCTCGTCCGCAACCCCGAAGGCGGCGAAGCCTTTGGCCCGGAACAATCCCGGTGGCGGGTCCTCCAGGAAACCGATCAGCTTGCGCGGGTCGAGCGCTCGTGCGGTGGTGAACGAGACGCTGGTGTAGTCGTCGTGCATGTGGCGGTGCCCGGCATCGTGGTCGTGGTCGTGGTCGAGGAGTAGTTCGTCGAAGCTCAGTTGCTCGGCCACCAGCGGCCGTTCGCGCAGCGGTTCGTCGAACAACAGCCCGGGATCGATCCGGCCGTAGGTGGTCGCGTACACGGGCACCGGGCCGACGAGTGCCGCGATGTCCGCACGCAGTCGCGCGAGTTGCTCGGGCGCCACCCGATCGGCCTTGTTCACCACCACCAGATCGGCCAGGCGCAGATGGGTGCGCAGTTCCGGATGACGGGCGCTGCTGTCCGGGAACTGTTCGGCGTCGACCACTTCGACCAGTCCTCCGTAGCGCAGGCGCGGGTTGTCGCTGCCGAGCACCATCCGGATGAGATTGCGCGGCTCGGCCAAGCCACTGGCTTCCACCACGAGGACGTCGATTCCGGCGCGCGGCTGCGTGAGCCGGGTGAACAGCTCGTCCAGCTCGGTGACGTCGACCGCGCAGCACACGCAGCCGTTGCCGAGCGAGACCATGGCGTCGACTTGCCCCGCGACCAGCATCGAATCGATGTTGATCGCTCCGAAGTCGTTGACGACGACGCCGATCCGCGTCCCCCGGTTGTCTCGCAACAAGTGATTGAGCAGCGTGGTCTTCCCCGAACCGAGAAACCCCGCGACGAGCACAACAGGAATCCGGTCTGCCATTCCGCTCACCCTAGTGCGCCCGCCCGACCCGCGAAAAATGCCGGACGCCACCCTCATGGTGGTGAGGATGGCGTCCGGTGGGTTCGGTGTGCGGACTATTTCGAGGGGCCCAGCAGCATGGCCGCCAGGCTGTAGCCGAGGTTGATCAATTCCGTGGTGATGGCGTTGTCGTCCAAGCCCAGCATCTTCGCCAACGGCATCAGCAACTCCATGATCGAGGCGTTGCCGCCCGCGGTCCCCGGGGACTGCTGGGCGTACGGCGTGTCCGGCGACTGGGCTCCGGACGCGCCCGGCGCATCCGGTGTCGCCGAAGTGCCCGGCGACTGCGGTGTCGCCGCGCCCGGCGCCGACTTCGGCGTCGAGGCGCCCGGAGCGGACTGCGCCTGCGGCACCGCGGGGGCCGCGGGGCTCTGGGGCACCGCCGGGATCGTCTGCGCCTGCGGGATCGCCGGGTTCTGGGCCTGTGGAGTACCGGGGGTCGTCTGGGCTTGCGGAGTACCGGTGTTCGTCTGGGCTTGCGGAGTACCGGTGTTCGTCTGCGCTTGCGGAGTACCCTGATTCGCCTGGCCCTGCGGCGTGCCCGGGTCCGAGGCGGGGCGATCGAACGACGTACCCGGCGGGATGGGCTGCGCTGCCTGCTGATCCGGCGAAGCGCCGGCTTGCGGTCCGCCGAGCAGGTAGCCGACCAGGCCGGTGGTCAGCGCGATCGCGTGCTTGAGCTGCCCGTCCGGGGTCTCCAGCAGCGCCGCGTCCTCGGGATTGGCGCCGTTGCCCATCTCGAGGAACACCACCGGAACGGTGGTCAGGGCGGGCCCTGCCACGTCCTTGCGGGTCTGCAGCCCGTCCACCACGCCGCCATAGTTCGCGGGCGGGAATCCCGCCTGGCGATACGCGTCGCGCACCGACGTCGACGCGGCGCGTCCCGCACCGGACTGCGCCTGGTCGACGATCAGATTCGGGATGGGCAGCTCCGGGACGATCAGGTGGAACCCGCGATACTGCGCGGGCGCGCTGTCGGCATGGATGCTCACCGCCACGTCTGCGCCGGACTGGCTCGCCGCGCGGGCGCGGTCGTCGACGCAGCCGCCCCAGTTCGTGTCGTCCTGGCGGCTCAGCACGACGCGCGCGCCGAGTGTCTCCAGCGACGTCTTGACGACCTGTGCGACGTTCCAGTTGATGGTGTGCTCGGGAACGCCGTTCATGGTGGTCATGCCGGTGGTCTGGCAGTCCTTGGTGCCGCCGCGACCATCGCTGACCTGTCTTGCCAGGTCCTGGGAATGGTTCGGCCCCTGATGTCCGGGGTCGAGGAACACGGTCTTGCCCGCGAGTTTCTTCGACATGTCCAGCGCCGACGGCGCCGCGTGCGCGGTGACCGGCAGCAATCCGGACAACGTCACCGTTACCGCGGCCGTGACGGCGGTACAGATACCGGCCTTGACGATGCTTGGCTTCATAGTGCGGTCGGCGCCCCGGGACGGGGCGCCCCTCCCTTCCCACTTGTAACACCAAACCCACTGGTTACTCTGACAACACGTGTATCAGCGAAGCAAGTTACGTAATCGAAGTGTTACGGCATGCGCAGCGCCCGGTCGGCGAACGCGCCGAGACAGTTTGCGCAGAGATAGCAGAGCGTAATGCATTCGGAGCCACACCGTGCCGATCGGCACGCAGAAGACGTCGAAGTTGCTGCTGGATACGGGCAAGCCGGACTACCTTCGCGACAACCACGCGCCGCGGCACGGAACAAAGCCAGTAGCTGGTACACCAGAAGACCCCTTGCCAAGCCTGTCGGCGAACTCGTGGTTGCGTAAGGCGGGACTCGACGAGTTCGGGTCGGCATCGCCCGGCCACACCGACCGATCGCCGGGCAGCCGAGCCCGCGTCCACCCGCGCGAAATCGCGAATTCGGGCCACACCACCCGGTCCGTTCTGGTATTCCTGGCCGCGGAGATGCGGGGATCTCCCGAGTCGGCCGCGGCGGCGGAAGTACGTGGACGCGGCGGTAGTACAAGTCAAGGAGAACGGTATGCGTGCAAGCGCCCTCCTACTCGCGGGAGCCATGACCTGCGCGGCGACCCTGCTCGCCACGGCAACGGCGGCGGCCGAACCCGCGAACACCATGCCGCACGACGGCGTCTACCTGGTCGGCGTCGATATCGCCCCCGGCGTCTGGGAGGCGCCCGGCGCCTCCGATCCGGCCTACGCGTGCGACTGGCGCAGGCTGTGGAAGGTCGAGGGCGACAACACGAACATGCAGTACATCATCGCCAACAACTACACCCGGCTCAGCCCCGTCCGGGTGGAGATCGAGCCGACCGATGTCGGCTTCAAGACCGAGAACTGCGGTCCGTGGCGGTTGTCGCCGACCCCGCCGCCGACCGGATCGTTCGGCGGCTGAGCAACGGCGCACGTCCCGTCGGCGGCGTATCGCCGCGCGTTCGGCGAACGCTAGGGTCAGCCGCATGACGAGGAGCAGGATTCTGATCACCGGCGCGAGCACGGGTCTCGGGGCCGCCATGGCGCGGGACTTCGCGGCAAAGGGCCGCGACCTCGCGCTGTGCGCCCGCAGGCTGGACGCGCTCACGACGCTGCGCGACGAGCTGCGGGCCACTCATCCGGAGGTCACCGTCGCGGTGCGCGCACTCGACGTGGACGACCACACGGCGGTTCCGCGCGTCTTCGGCGAACTGCGTGACGAGCTGGGTGGCCTCGACCGCGTGATCGTCAACGCCGGGATCGGCAAGGGAGCGCCGGTCGGCAGCGGAAGGGCGGATGCGAATCTGGCCACGGCGACCACCAACTTCGTCAGCGCGCTGGCGCAGGCGGAAGCGGCGCTGGAGATCTTCCGCGCGCAGGATGCCGGGCACCTGGTTCTCGTCTCATCGATGAGCGCGGTGCGCGGGCTGCCCGGCAAGAAGGCGGCCTACTCGGCGAGCAAGGCGGGCGTCGCCGCACTCGGTGCGGCATTGGCCACCGAATTGGCCCGTTCGCCGATCGCCGTCACCACGCTGTTACCGGGTTTCATCGCCACCGACATGGCGGCCAAGGCGGGCGACGCGCGAATGGTCGCGCCGCTGGACAAGGGCGTCGCGGCGATGGTGGCCGCCATCGAGCAGGAGCGGCGCCGGGCCTGCGTCCCCGGGTGGCCGTGGCGGCTGCTCGATTTCGCGCTCCCCCACCTCCCCGACGCGCTGGTGGCGCGGATGAGCTGAACAAGGTAGCGGGGCGCGAGCGCACCGGCGCGGCCGGGCGCCGACGGTGCTGTCGGGAACTCGCCAGCTCGGATGCCGCGGAGCTGCTGGACTCGACGCCGTGTCCACACTCCGCACCACTGAACGCACCGCCCGCAGCGCACCCACCGGTTGGCCCGCGGTTGTCGCGGTGATGCTCGGGATCTTCTCGATCGTCACCACCGAGATCCTGCCGATCGGGCTGCTCACCTCGATCGGCGCCGACTTCACCGTCTCCGATGGCATGGCCGGCCTGATGATGACCATGCCGGGGCTGGTGGCCGCCGTGGCGGCGCCGGTCGTCACCGTCGCCACCGCAGGCATCGATCGACGGCGGATGTTGTGCCTGTTCATGCTGCTGCTGGTGCTCGCCGACACGCTGGCCGCGGCCGCACCGGATTATCGGGTGCTGCTGGTTTCACGGATCCTCGTCGGCATCACCATCGGCGGCTTCTGGTCCATCGCGGCCGGACTGGCCGAACGGCTCGTACCCGCGGACTCGGTCGCCAAGGCCAACGCCGTGATCTTCTCGTCGGTGCCGCTCGGCTCCGTGTTCGGCGTCCCCGCGGGTACCTTGCTGGGTGAGATCGCCGGTTGGCGAACGACTTTCCTCGTGGTGGGCGCCTTCGCGGCCGTCGTGCTGGCCATGTTGATCGCATTCCTGCCCGCGCTGCGCGCCGAACAGGTCACCCGGGCCGCGGTTCTCGGTACCCTGCTGCGCCGCCCGGGTATCCACTTCGCCCTGCTGGTGACATTCCTCGTCGTCTCGGCCCATTTCGGCGCATACACCTACGTGACGCCATTCCTCGAGCAGGTCACCCGGGTCGGCCCCGGCACGATCACCTTGCTCCTGCTCGTCTACGGCGCGGCCGGTATGTGCGGCAACTTCCTCGGCGGGGCCTCGATCGCGCGCAGACCCCGCGCCACCCTCGCCGCAGCCACGGCGCTGATCGCGGCCGCCACACTGCTGCTTCCCTGGCTGGGCCAATGGTCGTTCGGCGCGGCAGTTCTGCTCGTCGTGTGGGGCGTCGGGTACGGCGCGGTGCCGGTGTCTTCGCAAGCATGGTTCGCGAAAGCGGCCACGGACGCACCGGAAGCGGCCTCGGTGCTGTTCACCGCCTCCTTCCAAGCGACGATCTCGCTCGGCGCGCTCGCGGGTGGCGTGCTCGTGGACCGTTCTTCGCCCGGACTCGTCATGGCCTGCGGCGGATCGACCGCGTTGTCGGTCGTCGCGGTCGTGTGGGCCCACCGCCGCCGAGACCGGAGACAGTTGGCGCACTGACGATTACCCGCAAGGTAATCGACTCGGCGACCGGTGGCGGGCAGGATCGCGGCCATGATCGATGAGACGGGCACCGCGCTGTTCCACCAGACCATGCCGTTCACCGAGCGCCTCGGCGTCGAGGTGCTCGCCCACGGACCCGAACTGGTCCGTAGCCGCCTGGCTTGGGACCAATCACTGTGCACGCTCGGCGGCGTGCTGCACGGCGGGGTACTGATGTCGCTGGCCGACGCCACCGGCGCGGTGTGCGCGTTCCTGAATCTGCCCGAAGGAAAGCAGGGCACCACCACGGTGGAGTCGAAGACGAATTTCCTGCGCGCGGTCCGCGCCGGCCATGCCATCGCGTCCGCGGCGCCGCTGCACGCCGGACGCTCGTTCATCGTGGTCGAGACGGTGATCCGGGACGACGCGGACAAGCTGGTCGCGAAGGTCACCCAGACCCAAGCGGTGCTCTAGCCCGCCACCAGGGCCGGCGCCGCCCCGGCCGCAGCGCGGGCGGTCGGCCACACCCGGGCGAGATCGAGCAGTTGCCGCAGCCCGGCGTCGAAATCCGCCGCGGGGACCGGCGGCTGGACCGAGGTCGACGCGAGCGGCGCCGATCCCGCCTTCCGTGCGATTACCGCGCACGCCACTCGGTGTGCGTAGTCGGTCAGCGGACCTCCCAGCCCGCGGTCGCCGGGGCTAGCGACCGAGTTGCGACAGCACGTCCTGGATTTCCACCGTCATCCGCATCAGCCGGGTACTCGCGTCGACCCGCTCGTCGGGGCGGGCGGCAGCACGATCTCGGTGACCGCGGCGGTGAGATCCCGCCGCGGCCCAGATCATCGCCCGCACACCAGCTTTCCCGCCGGGCCGATGCCGTCGGACCGCAACTCCGGTAGGAACATACGGGCCGACAGCCAGATGTTCATCAGCAGCGGGAGTCCGAACGCGGTCCACACCACCAGGCCTTCCACGTCCGGCGTCAGGTCGACGAGCCTCCCCTCGCGCCGAGCCGATGCGCCCGCCAGCAGGATCACGGCGGTGGACCCGGCGGCGATCGCAGCAAACGCGGTGCCTGCGCCGGACCGCCCCCAGCTGCACGTCCGCGGCCCAGACGCGGACGACTCCTTGCAGGCACATCGAGGACATCACGGTGCAGCCGAGGACGAGTTGGTGCGCCGGACTCGCGCTTGCGGGCGTCATGGCGCACCGGTACAGCAGCAGGCTCAGCAGACCCCAGACGAACAGGCGATTCACCAATTGGTCGACGACCGTGTCGCGCAGGAGCATCAGCCGGAACGCGACGACCGCGGCGACGAGGCAGATCGCAGGCCAGGCGACGACTCCCGGAATCGATGACGACATCGACCGACCTCCCGCCCACTATCTGTCCCGCTTGACGGGACCGTTGCCGGATGTTTGTGACCGCGCTCTCCAGACCCGGCGGCAGCTGATGACCGCGACGCGGCATCCCCTCGGCGGCTTCGCCCGTCCCGGCCCTGCTCCGGATCGGCGAGTCACTTGTCCCGCATCAGCACGTTCGAGGTCGATCTTGACAAATACGCGATCCACTCTTTACCGCACCGAGCGCAGGTCCCACTTGTCCCATTTGCGACAACATATGCCGATCACAGGACGGATTCGCAGACCAATTGTCACCGAATCCAGAACTAAGCGGCTTCGCTCGTCGATCAGCACAATAGCGCGTGTCCCGGCGAATTCCGGGATGCCGCAAAACATTCGGCTGATCCAGCGTGGGTGTTACCCTCTATCACATAGAGTTTCAGTGACGACACTCACCTCCGACACGCACCTCTCGGCGGGTGCACCTGCTCTTCGTAGCCCGCGAACGCGGTCCCACCTCATGCTCTGTCCGCCCGTTCGTGCGGCAAGAACGGAGAAATCTGTGCGCGATGAACCACGATCAGCTTCCCTGTCCGAGCGAATCGACGGTGCATCGATCGAAACCCACGCCCTTTCCCCGGTACCGCGAAGGCCGGGCCGAGCGATCCGGCCACGAGCGTCCGCGCCGCTACCGGCCGTCTTCGCGGTGACCACGACCAAGGCGTCCTCGGCCGAGCCGCGGTACCGCCTTCCCGAGGACAGCGCACCAGCAGACCTACGCGTCACGGCTTGACCGTATTTGGGGAAACGGAAACGATGAGCAAGCAGACTGCCGGAACAACTGAACTAGCCGTGCGCCCAGCCGCCGGAACGGACGCGATGAACACCGCCCTGCGCGATCGCCTGATCGACGCGACAGTCGAGGTGGTGTCGACCGAGGGTCTGCACGCGCTCACCGTCCGCCGCGTGTCGCGAATGTGCGGGGTCTCCACGATGGCGGTGTACTCCAACTTCGGCGGGATGCCCGGCCTGATCCGCGCGGCCGGTTCCGCCGGCTTCGCGCGGTTGGCCGCGCGCATGACCGCGGCGGGGGTGAGCGAGGAGCCGATCACCGATCTGCTCGTACTCGGCCTCGTATTCCGGGACGAGGCCCAGCGCAGGCCGGAGCTGTTCGGGCTGATGTTCGGCACCGGGACGCGCATCGATATGAAGATCAACCGCGGCAATGTGCTCGTGGCCGGGCACGATTCGGAGTTCGAGCACTACACGGAAACCTTCGACCACGTGGTCGGCGCGGTGCAGCGCGCTCAGGACGCCGGGTTGATCAACACCGCGGACGTCCGCTCCGCCGCGGCGCAACTGTGGATGGGCCTGTTCGGCTTCGTCCAATTGGAGATGGCCGGGCATCTGGGCGACGACGGCCTGCTCGAGGTTCTGGTACCTGCGATCGTGAATCTTCTCGTCGGCATGGGCGCCGAACTGGAAACCGTCGGCGCGTCGGTTCTGCTCGCGGTGGAGCGCTTCGCCGCCCAGTCCGGAGACTGACCGCCGGCACGGGGCGAATGCCGGTCAGAACGGCAGCCGGGACCTCAGCCGCTGGGCGCGTGCCATCGCGCGCTCCGCGGCGCTTCCGCGCGGCGGCATCAGACCCAACTGCAGCAGCATCTCCGTCAGGTCCCAGGTGGCCTGGCTGCGCCAGATCAGCCCGGAGCGGAACTGCCACACATCGATGACCAGCAGGTCGATGCGCTTGCCGGTCGGGCCGAAACCCGGCGGGTCGATCGGGCCCAGATGGGTGCCGGTCATCCGCCACGGCACCAGCGCGATCCGGTCGTCGGCGGCCAGCACCGGCGGAAACGGGTTGGTGTAGGCCACGTCCGGGAACGAGCGCACCGTGTCGGCGACGAACTTCTCCACGCCCGCCCGCCCGTGCGCGGGCGCGTCCAGGGATGGGTCGCGCCAGATCGTGTCCTCGGTGACGCATTTCGCGACCGCCGCGCCGTCCCCACTGTTCCATCCCGCGATGTATTGCTCGGCGAACTCGATCAGCCAGGCGAGGCTTTCGATGGGCTCGGCCTCCGCTTCGATACGGAACTGCCCGGTGTTGTACGGATTCACGCCCATCACCTTTCACCTCGGTGCGCGTTCGACGCGTCATCGTAGGCACGAATCGAGCCGCTACTCAACAGCTTCGCGCGCTGAATGTTCTCAAAAACGTGGGAATAACGATGTAATCCATCCTATTTAATTGGGCAATAACCGTGTAATAACAGCGGAATAATACTGTCATACCTGTCTCTACCTGCATTGATGATGGAGTTGTCTTTACCTGTCAGACAATGCTTTTCGATTACCGACGGCTCGATTCCGTATTGACCTTCGCGAATCGGGCCTCCTACCATGGGTGGACACTCACCTCCTACCGCGGAACCACTTCACCTCCGGGCGACGCTCATGGCCGAACAGGTTTACCGGCGTCGCGAATCCGATTGTCTCCACGCTGATTCGTCGACGCCGACGCCCGACCGGCGGCGCTTTCGAATGCCTGAGCATCAGGGGATTTTGCATGCCCAATGTAGCAATTGTCGGTATCGGCTGCCGTTTTCCGGGCGGCATCGACGGGCCGGACTCTTTCTGGGATCTCGTCGTGCACAGGGGCGACGGAATCGTGGAAGTACCGACGGACCGCTGGAATCTCGCGAAGTTCTACGACCCCGACCCCGACGCGCCGGGCCGGATGTACACCAGGCACGGAGGCTTCCTGACCCAGTCGCTGTGGGAGTTCGACGCCGAGTTCTTCGGCATCTCCCAGCGCGAGGCGTCGATCATGGATCCCCAGCAGCGGCTGCTGCTCGAGGTCGCCTGGGAGGCGCTGGACGACGCCGGGATGGCGGGGCGGGTCAGCGGTCGTGAGGTCGGCGTGTTCGTCGGCGGCTTCATGAACGACAACGCGCTGGTGCGCAGCGGCTCGATCGCCCGGGCCTCCATCAACAGTCACAGCCCGACCAGCTCCTCGCACACGCTGCTGTCGGCCCGCATCGCGTTCCTGCTGGACCTGCTCGGACCCACGATGACCATCGACACCGCCTGCTCGTCCTCCCTGGTCGCCCTGCACCAAGCGATGCTCGCGCTGGAAGCGGGCGAGTGCGAGACGGCGATCGTCGGGGGCGCCAACGCGATGTTGCGGCCCGAGGCGTTCATCTCCATGTGCAAAGGGCGCTTCCTCGCGGTGGACGGCCGGTGCAAGTCCTTCGACGCGGCCGCCGACGGCTACGGGCGCGGCGAGGGCGCGGGCGCCGTGGTGCTGAAGACGCTGGACGCGGCGGTGCGCGACCGCGACCGGATCTACGCGGTGGTGCGCGGCAGCGGCGTCAACCAGGACGGCCGCACGCTGGCCATCCCGGTGCCCAACCCGGTCGCGCAGGAGGCCCTGGCCCGGCGGGTGCACCGGCTGGCGGGCGTCGACGCCCGCGACATCCGCTTCGTGGAGGCGCACGGCACCGGCACGCCGGTCGGCGACCCGCTCGAATTGGCCGCCCTGGGCGCGGTGTACGGCGCGGTCGAGGGCCGCGACGAGCCACTGCCGGTCGGCTCGGTGAAGAACAACATCGGGCACACCGAGGCCGCCGCGGGCGTCGCGGGCGTCATCAAGGCCGCGCTGACCCTGCACCACGGCGTCATCGCCCCGCAACTGCGGCTGGACAACCCGAACCCGGAGATCCGGTTCGACGAACTGCGCGTACGCATTCCGCTGGAGACCGAACCGCTGCCGAACGGCGACGGCCGGGCCGCGGTGGCGGTCAACAGCTTCGGCTACGGCGGCACCAACGCCCATGCGATCCTCACCCGCGCGCCCGAGGTCCCCGCGACGCCCGCGCAGGCCGCGCGCACACCGATCACCGTGCTGCCGCTGTCGGCCCGCAACGAGACCGCGCTGCGCACGATGGCCACACACCTGCACGACCTCACCGAGACCGCCCCCGTGGACGTGGTGACCGAGGCCGCGTGGGTCCAGCGCGCGCATCATCCGATCCGCGCCGCGTTCGCCTACCGGGATACCGGTGACCTGCGTGCGCAGCTGGCCGATTTCGCCGTGGGAGCGGGCAAGACACCCGTCCGCGCGCTCACCGACGGGTCGACCCGGCCGGTATTCGTGTTCAGCGGCATGGGCCCGCAGTGGTGGGGCATGGCCCGCGGCCTGCTCGAGGCCGACGGGCACTTCGCCGCCGCCGCGCGGTCGATCGACGAGATCTTCCGCGAGATCGCGGGATGGTCGATCGTCGAGGAACTGCTGCGCCCGGAGCAGGAGTCGCGGATCACCAGGACCGAGTACGCGCAGCCGGCGAACTTCCTGGTCCAGGCCGCGCTCCTGGCCGAACTCGCCGAAGCCGGCATCCACCCCGCCGCGGTGGTCGGCCACAGCGTCGGGGAAGTGGCCTCGGCCTACGCCTCCGGCTCGCTGTCACTGCGCGACGCCCTGCTGGTCAGTTGTCACCGCGCCCGGTTGCAGGCCACCACCGCGGGCACCGGCGGCATGCTCGCCGTCGGGCTCTCGGAGGAGCAGCTGAACGAGCGTCTCGCGGGCGTCGAGGGCGTCTGCGTCGCGGCGGTCAACAGCCACTCCGCGGCGACGCTGTCGGGTGATTCGACCGAGTTGGACCGCATCAGGGCCGAACTCACCGACGAAGGCGTCTTCGCCAAGGCGTTGCGTGTCGAGGTGCCCTACCACAGTCACCTGATGGACACGATCCTCGGCGACCTCACCACGGCGCTGGCCGGCCTCACGCCGCAGCCCGCGCGCGTGCCGATCTGGTCCACCGTCACCGGCGGCGAACTGTCCGGCCCGGACTGGGACGCCGAGTACTGGTGCCGAAACGTGCGCGAGCCGGTGCGCTTCGGCGCGGCCGTTGACAGCCTGCTCGACGCGGGCCACCGGGTGTTCCTGGAGGTGGGACCACACCCGGTGCTCAGCGGCAACATCAAGGAGGCGTTCGTGCGCCGCGGCCTCGACGGCGCGGCGATCAGCACGCTGTCGCGCGACGCCGACGATCGCGACAACCTGCTGCGCGCGGTGGGCGAGCTGTACCAGGTGGGCGGGCTGGACACCACACGCGCGCCCGGCGCCCCCCGAACGCCTGTCGCGCACGTGGATCTGCCGCGTTACCCGTGGCAGCGCCGCACGCTGTGGACCGAGGACCCCGCGATCGAGGCGGACCGCGTCGGCGCCGTCGACGGGTACGTCATGCTCGGTCAGCGCACGGCGGCGTCCGCGCCGGAGTGGGAGGTCGAGCTGTCCGTGGCCGCCTTGCCGTGGCTGCCGGATCACGTCGTGGACGGGTCGGTCGTGCTGCCGGGCGCGGCCTACCTGGACGCCGCGCTCAGCGCCGTCGCGGTGCGCACCGGCCGCACCACGTTCGGGCTGGAGTCGGTGCAGTTCGTCGCGCCGCTGGTGATCGGGCAGCACGACGTGCCGGTACTGCGCCTCACCGTCGAGGAGACCACCCACCGGTTCACGCTGCGCTCGCGCGCCGCCACGGCGACCACCTGGACGGTCAACGCGCACGGCAGGCTGATCGAGGCCGACGTCGACGCGCGCACGATCGACCTGACCCCGGCGGCGGACGCGGTGGACGTGGCGGCGGCGACGCTGTACGACGGCCTCGCCGCGCACGGCCTGGCCTACGGCCCGAGCTTCCGGTTGATCACCGCGGCGCAAGTCGGGGGCGACTCCGTCGTGGCCCGGCTCGATCTCACGCCACTGGCCGGTCGCGCGCCGAGCCTGCCGCATCTGGCCCACCCGGCGGCGGTGGATGCCGCGCTGCAATGCTTCGCCGCCCTGTACGCCCAGACCGCGCGCGGCGCGAGCGTCGTGGTGCCGTCCTCGGTCGCCGGGGTCCGCTGGACCGGGCCGCTGCCGGAGCGGGCGGTCGTGCTGGTGCGCCGGGTGGACGGCGACCCGCTGTGCGCCGACATCACCGTCGCTTCACCGGAAGGCGTTGTCGCATTGACGCTTTCGGGCGTGCGGTTCGCCAGTCTCGCGGCCGAGCCGGATCTGCACGACCAGCTCGACGGCCTGTTCTACGAGCCGGTGTGGTCCATCGTCGACGACACCACGGCCGTCGACGAACCCGTGGGCGCGGAGGAGTTCCTGCTCGTGATCAGCCTGGGCAGCACCGTCTCCCAGCGCGCGAAGGAAATCGCCAGCGCCCGAGCCGCGTCGGAGATCCTCACTTTGGAACCGGAGGAGGCCGCCGCGCGGCGCGTCCTCGCGACCCTACGGGCCGCCCACGAGCGGCCCGGCGTGACACGCAGCCGCGTGGTCGTGGTGTCCGGCGCCGAGCTGGACGCGGTGCCCAATGCCTACGGGCTCGCGCTGGTCGCCAAGGCGCTCGGCGAGCTGGTGGTCGGCGAGGACGAAGACGACGCCCCGGCGGCCGAGGTACGCGCCGTGGTGGTCACCGAGCAGGCGTTCTGCCTGCCGATCGACGCCTTCGCGCATCCGGCGCAGGCGGCGCTCACCGGCGCCCGGCGCACCTTGCGCAACGAGCAACCCGCGGTGCACTGGCGACTGGTCGACACCGAACCGGCCACGCGCGCCGCCGACATCATCGAGCAGGTGCTCGGCGACGGACGCGCCGACGAGGTCGCGCTGCGGGCGGGCGCGTGCTGGGCGCTGCACCTGCGCAAGTCTCTGCGCGATCATCTGGCGGTCTGGGACGAGGCCGCACCGCTGACCGACCCGGAAGCCTCGTTCCGCTTGGAGATCGCGCGCTCACGGCTGTTGTCGGACCTGGCGTGGCGCGCGGTGGATCGGGTCGCGCCCGGTCCCGGCGAGGTCGAGATCCGGATGGACGCGGTGGGCCTCAACTACAAGGACGCGCTCAAGGCGCTCGGCGTGCTCACCGAAAAGGAGCTGGCCGGAACGTATTTCGGCACCGAGCTGGGCATGGACGGATTCGGCGTGATCGAGCGGGTCGGTCCAGGGGTGACCGATGTCGCCGTCGGCGACCAGATGTCGGTGTGCGCCAAGGATCTGTTGCGCCGCCACGTCACACTCCGGCCCGACGAGGGAGCCACGATGCCCCTCAATTACCCCGACTCCGTGCTCGACCCCTGCCATTCCAGCTCGGTGCTGCCCTTCCTCACCGCCGAATTCGCCTTCGGCGAACTGGCGCACCTGCAACCGGGTGAGACGGTGCTGATACACGGCGCGGCGGGCGGCATGGGCATGGCCGCGGTCCAGGTGGCGGTGCGCCTCGGCGCGCGGGTGATCGCGACGGCGGGCTCGGACGAGCGCCGCGCGGTGGCCACGGCGGCGGGCGCGCACGAGGTGGTCAACTCACGCTCGATCAGCTTCGTCGACGACGTGCTCACGCTGACCGGCGGGCGCGGCGTCGACGTGGTCTACAACTCCTCCCCCGGTGAAATCCTCCAGCAGAACCTGCGGGTGGCCGCCGAATTCGGCCGGGTCGTCGAGATCGGCAAAGCCGACATCTACGGCGGCGGGGCGATCGACCTGCGCCCGTTCGACCGGAACCTGTCGTTCTTCGCCGTCGACATGGACCGCGCCCTTGCGGTGCGTCCCGAACTGGTCCGGCGCGCGGCGCGCCGGGCGATGGACGCCTTGAACGAAGGCACCTACGACTACCTGCCCTACACCGCGTTCACGCTGGATTCGACCGCCGAGGCGTTCGAAACGGTGGTGCGGTCCAAGCAGATCGGCCGGGTCGTGCTCGACCTGCGCGAACCGGAACCGACGGTGCTGGCGAAGCGGCCGAGCCTGCCGATCGACCCTGCGGCCAGCTACTTGGTCACCGGCGGCTTCGGCGCGTTCGGGCTGGCGACCGCGCGCTGGCTGGTGCGGATCGGCGCGCGTCGCCTGGTGCTTGCCGGGCGCAGCGGCGCCACGGGGGACGCGGCCCGCGCCGCGGTCGCCGAATTCGCCGCCGCCGGCGTGGAAGTCGTCGAGGAACGCATCGACATGGCCGACTACGACGCCGTCGCCGCGCTCATCGAGCGCATCCAGGCCTGCGGCCGTCCGTTGCGCGGCATCTTCCACGCCGCCGGTGTGGTGAACAACCTCGAGGTCCCGCAGATCACCGTCGAGTCGCTGGCGGAGATCTTCGGGCCCAAGGTCGCGGGCGCGGTCAACCTGGACACCGCGGTGACCGCCGCCGGCATCGATCTGGACATGTTCGTGCTGTTCTCCTCGGCGAGCAGCATCGTCGGCATCTCGCCCCAATTCGGTTACGCGGCGGCCAATTCGGTGCTCGACATGATCGCCGCCGCCCGCCGCGCCCGTGGCGCGGCCGCACTGGCGGTGAACTGGGGCTTCATGAGCGGTGGCGGCGGCATGGCCGACTACGAGGCGGTCAGCCGGTACGCGGAGATGACCGGTTACCGCTCAGTGGACATGGACGTGGCCACCGATCTGCTCGGCGAGTGCCTGCGGCTGGACCTGCCGCAGATCGTGCTGTTCGACGTGGACTGGAGCCAGTGGGCGCTGGCGCACCGCCCGTCCACCCGCACGCCGCGTTTCGCCGAGCAGGTGGCGGCCGCGGGCGGCGGAGCGTCGGGCGCGGGTGCGCTGCGGGCGGAGATCCTGCGATTGGGTGTCGAACAGCGCGGGGAGGTGGTGGCCTACCTGCTCGCCGAACAGCTCGCCGCGGTGCTCGGCGTCGACGCCGAGACGGTGGACCTGAACACCCCGCTGCCCGAACTCGGCATGGACTCGCTGATGGGCATGGAGTTCGGGGCCCGCGTGGTGCAGGTGCTCGGCACCCAGCTATCGGTGCTCGCCGTGATCGGACTGACGTTGCGCGGGCTCGGCGCGCGAATTGCCGAGCAGATTGCCCAGGAAGAAGAGCGCGCGGCGAGGAGCGAGGACGAATGACCGACAACAACCCCCGGGAGCTGGCCCGCGCACTGCTGGCCAGGCACGCGGGCGGTGAGACCAGCGCCGCCCCGGCGACGACCAACGGCGCACGAGCTACGAACGGCTCCGCCACCCCCACCCCGGCCCCCGCCAACGGCGGCACCGCGCCGCGCGGGGCCGCGCACACCTCCTTCCGTGATCACCCTGGCGTGCTCGAGGCCGGGCAGCGGTTCGGGCGATTCGACGCCTGGGTGCGGCAGGTGGGCCTGATCAACCCGTACTACCTGCCGCACGAGGGCATCAGCGGCGCGGTGACGCGGATGGCAGACCGGGACGTGGTCAACTTCAGCAGCTTCGGCTATCTGGACTTGGCTGCCGACCCGCGGGTGCGCCGAGCCGCCAAGGACGCGATCGATCGGTACGGCACCTCCGCCGCCGCCGTCCGCATCGTGGCGGGCGAGCTGCCGATCTATCGCGAGCTGGAAGCCGAGATCGCCCGCGTCTACGACACCGAGGCGGCCCTGGTGACCGCGAGCGGCTACCTCACCAACGCCGCCGCGGTCGGATTCCTGCTCGGCAAACGTGATCTCGCGGTGTGCGACGCGCTGATCCACCACAGCGTGGTCTCGGGCACCGAGTGGTCGCGCTGCAAGCGGGTTTCCTTCCGGCACAACGATCCGGAGTCGCTCGAGACCATCCTCAAGATGTCGCGCCGCAGCTTCGACCGGGCCATGGTGATCATCGAGGGCCTCTACAGCATGGACGGCGACGTGGTGCGGCTGCCCGAGATCATCGAGGTGGCCCGGCGCTACGACTGCTCGATCATGATCGACGAGGCGCATTCGTTCGGCACGCTCGGCGCCACCGGGCACGGCGTGCGTGAGCTGTTCGACCTGCCCGGCGACGCGGTGGACGTCTGGATGGGCACGCTGTCCAAAGCCCTCGGCAGCGTCGGCGGTTATCTCGCGGGCAACCGGGAACTGGTCGACGGATTCAAGTACGTCGCGGGTGGATTGAGCATGTACACCGCCGCCCCCGCCCCGTCGGCCATCGGCGCGGCACTGGCCGGACTCGAGGTGCTGCGCGACGAGCCCGAACGCGTGACCCAGTTGCGGCGCAACAGCGAGTACTTCCACCGCCGCGCCGAGGAATACGGCTTCGACATCGGCATGTCGTCGGATTCGCCGATCATCCCGGTCATGACCGGCGCCGACGAACCCGCCGTGCTCGCGGCGTTGGCCATGCTGCAGCGCGACTTCAGCGTGAACGCCATCACCCACCCGGTCGTCCCGGCCGGGGAGGCCAGGTTGCGGTTCTTCATCAACTGCAGGCACACCGAGCAGCAAATGGACCAAGCGCTGGCCACGCTGCGCGAGGTGCTCGACGGACTCGCGGACACCGCGGGACAGCAATTCACTCTCGCCCATGAGGAGCAGCACTCGTGAAAATTCCCATCAACCGATCCGTCCTCCGAAAAGCGGTGGTCCCCGCGGTATCCCTGCTGCTGATGGGCTCGCTGTTCATTCCCGCGCGTTCGGCGCTGCTGCCGACGCACGACGTGGCGGGCGGGCCGATCGCGAGCAAGTTCGACTTCACCGCGATGCCGATCGCGCTGCCCAAGGGATTGCCGACCGACCGCAAGATCCGTGAGCTGCGCGAACCGTACAAGCACCTGTCGGCCTGGATCTCCTCGGTCGGCGCGGCCATCGCGATGAACGACCTCGACGGCAACCGGCTGGCGGACGACCTGTGCGTAGTCGATCCCCGCTCGGACACGGCCTTCATCACGCCGACCCCGGACAGCAACACCAGCCGGTACGAGCCTTTCGTGCTCGACCCCGAGCCGCTGCCCGCGGATTCGTCCACGGTGCCCTCGGGCTGCGTTCCCGGCGACTTCAACGGTGACGGCCGGATGGACGCGCTGGTGTCGTACTACGGCCGCACGCCGATCCTGTACCTGCAGCGCGCCAACGCCACCCGCCTGGACGCCAAGGCCTTCCGCCCGATCGACATCGTCGCTTCGCCGAACACCCCCGACGGGCACTACGAGGGCGAGCGCTGGATCACCGCGGCGGTCTCGGTCTCCGACTTCGACGGCGACGGCAAGCCGGACATCTACCTGGGCCAGTACTTCAACGACATGGACGTGCTCTCCGAGGAGGGCCAGCTCGCGCTGTGGATGACCGACTCGCTGTCCAACGCCCGCAACGGCGGCAAGGACCGGATCTTCACCCTGGCCTCCGCCAAGGCGGGCGAGGAACCGACCGCCGACTACCGCGAGGTGGCCAACCCCTTCCCGATCGGCATGGACACCGGATGGGCGCTGGCGGCGGCCGCGGCCGACCTCAACGGCGACCAACTGCCCGAGTTGTACGTGGCCAACGACTTCGGACGCGACCGCTTGTTCGTCAACGAGTCCACGCCGGGCCGGATCCGCTTCGGATTCGCCGAGGGCGAGCGCGGGCTCACCGACCCGAAGTCGTATGTGCTGGGCCATGATTCGGACAAGGGCATGGCAGCCGACTTCGGCGATATGAACGGCGACGGCATGCCGGACCTGTTCGTCAGCAACATCGCGGTGCGCTTCGCTCTGATGGAAGGGCACTTCGCGTTCTACAACACGGCCGAGGACACCGCCGACGCGGCGCGGCAATTGGCCGAGGGCGTCGCGCCGTTCGAGAATCGCGCGACGGACGTCGGATTGGCTTGGGAGACCTGGGGCTGGGACGCGAAGATCAACGACTTCGACAACGACGGTCGCAACGAGGTGGTCCAGTCCACCGGCATGATCAAAGGCGAGGTCAACCGGTGGCCGCAGATCCAGGAACTCGGCACCATGAACGACGACCTGACCAAGTACCCGTGGTCCTGGCCGATCATCGGCGAGGACGCCGACTTGGCGGGCAGCGATCCGGTCGGCTTCTTCAGCCGCGGTGACGACGGCAAGTTCGCCAACCTCACCCACGCGCTCGGCATGGACACCCCGATCCCCTCGCGCGGCATCGCCGTCGGCGACACCTCCGGCAACGGCGCGCTCAGCTTCGCCGTCGCCCGCCAGTGGGGCGATCCGACCTTCTACCACAACAACAAGGCGGACAACGGCCAGTTCCTCGGCCTGAAACTGTTCAAGCCGGTCTGGGAGGGCACCACGACCACGACGACGGCGGCCGGCCTTCCGGTCCAGGGCGTTCCGGCGGTGGACGCCCAGGTCGAGGTGCGCACGGCGGACGGCCGCCTGCTCACCAGCCACCTCGACGGCGGTAGCGGGCACACCGGCAAGCGCGCCACCGAGGTGCACATCGGCCTCGGCGAGGTCGATCCGGCCGCTCCGTTGAACGTCGTGCTGCGCTGGCGGGAGACCAATGGCACCCCGCACGAACAAACCCTCCAGCTCGCACCGGGCTGGCACACCGTGAACCTCGCCTCGAACGCGCAGGAGGTCAAGCAGCGATGAGCGACAACGACAAGAAGGATCCGGGCGACGCGGCAGCCGCGTCGAACGGGCAGCACGAAACCGCGGCGATCGAAGGCAACGGCAGCGCCTCCGCCAACGGCGCGGCCGCCAACGGCGCGGCCGCCAACGGCGCGGCAGGCAACGGCGCTGCCCCGGAGAGCAAAACGACGGCCGCCGAACGCATCTCGGCCGTTCAGCGTTCGGGGACCGAATTCGCCAAGGAGTGGGTGGAAACCCCCGCGCCGACCAAGGACACGCGCTACCTGGCGCTGCGCAACTTCGCCATCTCGATCACGATCTTCAATCTGATCGGATTCCCGCTGCTCGGCTTCGAGCAACCGTTCCTGTGGCCGTTCATCGCGCTGGCCACCGCGTACTCCACCGAGATCGGGCTGGAAGTCCTGGCGGCCTGGGCGTACAAGCGGTCGCCCGCCTTCCTGGGCCGGGGGCCGCGCGGGCTGTTCGAGTTCCTGCTCCCCGCGCACATCACGGGTCTGGCGTTCAACTTCCTGACCTTCGCCCACGACAAGCTGTGGCCGGTGATCTTCGGCATCGTGGTCGCCGTCGGCACGAAGTGGGTGCTGCGCGCCAAGATCAACGGCAAGGTGCGCCACTTCATGAACCCGTCGAACTTCGGCGTGGTGGTGTGCTTCCTGGTGTTCCCGATGATCTCGGTCGCGCCGCCCTACCACTTCACCGAGTACATCTCCGGCCCGGCGGACGCGCTCATCGTGCTCGGCCTGTTGATGACCGGCACCCTGTTGAACGCCAAGCTGACGCTGAAGATGCCGCTGATCATGGCGTGGGTGGGCGCGTTCGCACTCCAGGCCATCGTGCGCGGGATCATCGAGCCGAACATCTCGATCCTGGCCGGCCTGAGCATGATGACCGGCCTGGCATTCGTGCTGTTCACCAATTACATGGTCACCGATCCGGGCACCACCCCGTCGGGCAAGAAGCAGCAGATCATGTTCGGCGCCTCGGTAGGCATCATGTACGGCGTGGTCACCGCGCTGCACATCTCCTACGGGTTGTTCATCGCGCTGGTCGTCGTCTGCGGCGCTCGCGGCGTCTACTGGTGGGCACGCGGCATCGCCGAGTGGTGGCGGCAACGCGGCGCGGCGCCGAGCGCGCCGGCGCAGTCCGGTCCCGTCGCTCCCGACGAGGACGAGCCCGCCGAGCTGGTGACGGAGGCTGCCCGCTCATGACCGACAGCGCCGAGCTGCGCCGCGTGCTCGGCGCTTTCACCACCGGTGTCACCGTGGTCACCACCGGGTGGCCACGGCCACACGGTATGACCGCCAACGCGTTCACGTCCGTCTCCCTGGATCCCCCGCTGATCCTGGTGTGCGTGGCCCACACGGCACGTCTGCACCGGGCGATCCACGAGGCGGGCGCGTTCGCCGTCTCCGTGCTCTCCGCGCGGCAGGAGGCCGTGGCGCGATATTTCGCCGACTCCACCCGCCCCGACGGCAGCGCGCAATTCGACCGGGTCGGGTGGTTCCCCGGCCCGCACACCGCGGCGCCGATGCTGGCGGACGCGGCCGCGGGCCTGGAATGCAAGCTCGACACGGTCTTCGACAGCGGCGACCACAGCATCGTGATCGGTGAGGTCGTGCACGCCGAACGCTCTGCCGAACCGGCCGCCACCGGAGCGCTGACGTTCTTCGACGGCGGCTTCCGTCGTTTGCTCCTCTGACGACCCCATACTCCCCCGACGATTGGAGATCCCATGCCCTCGCCGTTGGGTCCGCTGCGCGCGGCCCTGCTCGTCCCCAGTCCGGCCAGTGTCCGCATGGTGCTCAGCGGATTCGAGCAGCCCGACCAGCACACCGCGCTGGAACTCGAGCAGGTGACCTTGCACCTGGTCGGCGGCATCGACTCCGCGGTCCGCAGCTCGGACAACGAGGAGCTGATCGCCGCGCTGCTGCAGGTGCCGCCGAAGTACCGCGGCTTCGCTTACGAGGGCGCCGCGGTCGGGCTCACCGCCATCGACTCGCTCTCGCCCGGCCGTCGCGCCGCCGACTTGATCGATGGGCCGGCCTGCGACTACGCCCTGACCATGTACGTGGGAGTGGGCCTGGCCATGGCGAAGATCCCGAAGTTCCGGTGGAAGAAGCTGTTCCCGCGGCACCCGCTGTTCCGCTGGCTCGCCATCGACGGCTACGGCTTCTACAAAGCCTTCTTCCAGATGCAGCGCTACGTGCGGGACAAGCACGTCGAGACCCGCTACCCCGGCTGGCTCGGCGACCGGGACAACCTGAAGCGCATCGCCGATCAGGGCATGGGCCGCGCGCTGTGGTTCATCGGCGGCGGCAACCCGGCCGGTGTCGTGCGGCTGATCGACGAGTTCGACCCGAAGCGCCACACCGATCTGTGGAGCGGCGTCGGCATCGCGGTCACCTTCGCGGGCGGCGTGGAACCGGCCGCGATGGAGGAGCTCTGGGATATGGCCGGTGAATTCCGGCCGCAACTGTCGCTGGGTTCGGCCATGGTCGCGCGCATCCGGCAGCAGACCAACAGCGTCAACGAGCACAGCGAGGCGGCGGCGCGGGTCTTCTGCGGCACCACCGTGGCGAAAACCGATGCGCTGATCGAGAGTTCGCTCGACGGCCTGCCCGACGACGGCACCTCCGGCACCTACCTGCTGTGGCGGGACCGGATCGCCGACATCGTCACCGCCAGTCGAGCCTGAGGACCGCGCGATGGCACGGGTCGAGGACTGGGCAGGCAAGCACGTCATCGTCACCGGCGGATCGGAAGGGATCGGCGCCGCGGTGGCGGAGGCCTTCGCGCGGCGTGGCGCGCGGGTGTCGATCATCGCGCGCCGGAAGCTTCCGCTGCGCGACGCAGCGAAACGATTGGGCGCGGACCGGGCCGCCGCAGACGTGACGCATCCGGACCAACTGGCCTCGGCCATCACGGAATTGGAGCAGCGCAACGGGCCGTGCGAGGTCATCGCCTGCTGCGCCGGTCTCGCGCTGCCCGGCAGATTCCTCGAAGTGGACGCCGCCGAGTTCGAGGTGCAGATGTCGGCCAACTATCTCGGCGCGGTGCACGCGGTGCGCCGGGTGCTGCCCGGCATGGTGGAGCGGGGCGGCGGAAAGATCCTGCTGGTCAGCTCGACTTCGGCGTTTCTCGGGATCACCGGCTACACCGCCTACGGGCCCACCAAGGCGGCCATCCGGCAGCTGGCGCTGTGCCTGCGCTATGAAGTCGAGCCGAAGGGCGTGGACGTCACGGTGATCTATCCCGCCGACACCGACACGCCAGGGCTGGCCATGGAGAACCAGCGCAAGCCGGTGGAGACCAAGGCGATCACCGGGTCGATCGAACCGATGACGGCCCAGCGGGTCGCCGAGGCCGCCGTGCGGGGCTTGGAACGCGGCCGTCACCACATCGCAGTCGACCCGCTGACGCGGTTCTTCCTGGCCTGGGCGAACCTGCCCGAGGATCTGGCACGGCCGTTCATGCGGCGCACCATCGCGAAGGCGCTACGCTCCGGCTGAGCGTCCTCAGCTCGAAGGCCCGCTCATCCACCATCTTCTCGGTGGGTGAGCGGGCCTTCAGCCGTACTCGGCCGTACTCAGCCGACCATGACGACCACGCAGGCCCCGATGAAGAGGACCTGAACCAGTGCCCGCAGGGGCAGGGGCATGGTCTTGATGCCCAGTCCGGCGCGGGCGGCGCGGACATTCGCCGGGAACAGCGCCACCAGCAGCGCGATCAGGCAGGCCGCGGCCACGTCAGCGGTCGCGGGGATCAGCACGCCGGCCGCACCCGCCAGTTCCAGGACGCCGGTCAGCGTCACCAATGCGGGCGCGTTCGGCAGTCGCGGCGGCACCATGGCGATCAGGGCATCGCGGCGCGGCTGGAGGAAGTGCGCGCTCGAGGTGAGCACGAGCATCGCGGCCAGCCCGAGTGCGGTCGCGTGCGCCCACGAATCGAGCCAGTCGTTGCCGCTCAGCCAGCCGACGAGCCGAGCGATTGCGGTGACGGCGGCGAGGACAACCAGCGGTGCCATCGGGATCTCCTGTGCGTTCGAACAAACTTGACAGTGGAAAGATTAGAATTGCGGTCACCAACTTGTCAATGTCTAGATGATCGGCCACCATCGAGGGATGGCGAAGGACAGCTATCACCACGGCGATCTCCGCACGACGCTACTGACGGCGGCCGCCGAGCGAATCGCCGCCGAAGGCGTCGACGCTCTCTCCCTGCGCAACCTGGCGCGGCACGCGGGCGTCTCGCACGCCGCACCGGCCCACCACTTCGGTGATCGGGCAGGTCTGCTCACCGCGTTGGCCACCGAGGGTTTCGACCTGCTGGCCACACAGCTCATGCGGGCGGCCGACGATTTCCGCGAGGTCGCGGTGGCGTATATCCGCTTCGCACGCGAGCATCCCGGCCACTTCGACGTGATGTTCCGGCACAACCTGTTGCACGCGCAGGACCCGCAATTGCGCGCGGCGCGCGAGCGTTCCGCGCTGGCGCTGCGCTCCGGCGTCTCCGCGATCCAAGCGGAGCACGACCGTACCCATCAGCAAGCGACGCAACTGGCCGCATGGTCACTGGTGCACGGCTTCGCTTCGCTGTGGCGCGAAGGGGCACTGCATAATTCGTCACTGGCCGACGATCCCGATCCGGAGGCCCTCGCCCGCAGGATGCTGTCCACCATCCGGTTCGACTGACCGGAAACGGCTCGCGGCGAGCCGCCACCGTGTTATCCAGAGACCCGGAAGGAGCGGCGGCCCCTCCCCAGCCGCCATCTACTCATGGACATCCATGCCTACCCGACCGAGGCGACCACACCGGTGGACCTCAGCGAGGCGCACCTGATCGCCGACCGCCATCTCACCAACGGCGACTACACCGATCGCGGAATCACCTACCACCTAACGGAATTCGACGCCTGCTTCGTCGCCGTCGCCACCTTCCCCCGCCCACCGCACGCCGACCCGAGCAGCCCGCCGGTGTTCGTCGGCGGTTCCGTCTGCGTCATCGACAAGCCCACCGGCGCGGTCTCCTACTGGCCGACCTATCCGGCCGACGTGGTCGCCGGCCAGTACACGACCGCGCTGGAAGATGGGCACCTGATCATCGAGGACAGCTGGCCCGAGGACTTCGACGACACCGAACCGCCTTCCGCGTGAGCCGACAGCCGGACCGGATGCGGCCACCCGACGGCCACCCGCACGCCACCGCTTGTCCAAACCATTTCCGGGTCGGTCGTTCGACGCCTCAGCCACACCCGCCGCATCGCCGCAGACCACACATGGGCGGCCATGTGCGCGTGCGGAGCGGTTCAGTACGCGGGTTGGGCGGGTAGGTCTGGGTCGGGGTCCGGAGTGGGTTCGCCCGCGTCGGGGACCTCGGTGCCGCGCAGCGAGGTTCCGGCGGTTTCGCGCAGGTAGTTCCAAGCCACCAGGCCGACCAGGGACGCGCCGACCGTGTAGACGGCGGGGAACAGCGCCCAGCCGGTGGCATCGATGACGGCCTCGTTGACCAGCGGGGCAGTGCCGCCGAAGGCCGCGGTGGAGACGTTGTAGGCCAGCGCGAAGCCCGCGTAGCGGACATGGGTCGGGAAGATGGCGGGGAAGGTGGAGCTGATGGTGGCCAGCTGCGGCACGTACAGCAGGCCGAGCACGATGAAGCCGAAGATCGCCCACGCGGTTCCCTGGCCCATCAGCCAGTACATCGGCACCGCGAACACGGCCAGACCCAGCAGCGAGAACAACCACAACGGGCGGCGGCCGACGCTGTCGGACAGCCTGCCGAAGAACGGCAGCACCAGCATCATCACCAGCTGCCCGACCAGCATCATCGCGGTGGTGGCCGACTCGCCCATGCCGATGGTGTTCTGCAGGTAGGTGGGCTGGTAGGTCAGCAGCGTGTAGTTGACCACGTTGAGCGCGACCACCAGTCCGGCCAATGTGAGAGTCTCGCGCCGATAGGTGGTCAACACCTCGCGCAGGCCACCGGGCGGACGCTTGTGGTCGGCGACCTCGGTGAACACCGGGCTCTCCTCCAGCTTGGCGCGCAGGTACCAGCCGGTGAGTCCGAGCGGGATGGCGATCAGGAACGGTATGCGCCAGCCCCACTCGTGCATGGCGTCCGAACCGAGGGCGAGCTGGCAGGCCAGTACGGTGGCCGAGCCGCCCACGAAACCGGCGAGCGTGCCGAATTCCAGGAAACTGCCGAGGAAACCGCGTTTGCGGTCCGTCGCGCACTCGGCCAGATACGTGGCCGCGCCGCCGTATTCACCACCGGTCGAGAAGCCCTGCACCACGCGCAGCGTGATGAGCAGGACCGGGGCAAGCACCCCGACGGACGCGTGGGTGGGCAGCAGGCCGATGGCGCCGGTGGCGGCGGCCATCAGCAGAATCGTGGTGGCCAGCACGGCTTTGCGACCGATCCGATCACCGAGGGGCCCCCACACCATGCCGCCGAGCGGTCGGAGCACGAACGAGATGGCGAAGCCGAGCATGGTGCCGAGCGTGCCCAGTTCCCCGGGGAAGAAGGCGTGGGTGAGATACGTCGCGGTCGCGGCGTAGACACCGTAGTCGAACCATTCGGTGGCGTTGCCCATGGCGGAGGCCGCCACGGAACGCCGCAGCGGGAAACTCTCCGATGTCCGGTCGGTCACGTGCACGTCCTCTCCAGCCCGTCCACGGACCTCGGTTCGTTTCACCTCGGTCCGACAGACCGTAGGTGTGGCACGAAACAGACCGATACCCAGGATTAGCGGGCGGTAAACCAGCACGAGCCGCGAAACACCCGGACATCGAGACTCCGACCAGCGCATTCGAGATGTTATGTGACTCCGGTCACATGAAGTCGGATGTGGTGCGTGTCGCGCTGTGGCTCACGCGCGGCAGCGCCGAAAAGGGAAGCCCCGGTCCTACAGCGGCGTCACGTACGCGCCCGCGATGCCACCGTCCACGAGGAACTGGGAGGCGGTGATGAACGAGGAATCGTCGCTGGCGAGGAAGGCGACGGCGGCGGCGATCTCCTCCGGCTCGGCGAACCGGCCGAGCGGAACGTGCACCAGTCGCCGCGCGGCGCGCTCCGGGTCCTTGGCGAACAGTTCCCGCAGCAGCGGCGTGTTCACCGGCCCGGGGCACAAGGCGTTGACCCGGATGCCGTTGCGGGCGAACTGCACTCCCAGTTCGCGGCTCATCGCCAGCACGCCGCCCTTGGAAGCGGTATAGGAGATCTGCGAGGTCGCCGCGCCCATCACCGCGACGAACGAGGCGGTGTTGATCACCGAGCCCTTGCCGCGCTCGAGCATGTGCCCGATGGCGTATTTGCTGCACAGGTACACGGAGGTCAGATTGACCTCCTGCACCCGCCGCCAGGCCTCCAGGCCGGTGGTCAGGATCGAATCATCGTCCGGCGGGGAGATGCCCGCGTTGTTGAACGCGACATCCAGCCCGCCGTAGGTGTCGACGGCCGATTGGAACAGGGCTTGCACCTGGGCCTCGTCGGTGACGTCCACCTGCACGTACCGCCCGCCGACCTCCTCGGCGGCCGCCTTGCCGGTCTGCGCGTCGATGTCGGCGACCACCACCTTCGCCCCTTCCGCCGCGAAACGACGGACCGTGGCCAGACCGATACCGCTCCCGCCGCCGGTGACGACGGCGACTCGATCCTGTAAGCGCTGCAACGTATCTCCTGTCGGATGTGTCACTGAGTGGCGAGGAAGACGTTCTTGGTCTCGGTGAACGCCAACGCGGCGTCCGGCCCGAGTTCCCGTCCCAGCCCGGACTGCTTGAAACCGCCGAACGGGGTCCAATACCGGACCGAAGAATGCGAATTCACCGACAGATTGCCCGCCTCCACACCGCGGGCCACGCGCAGCGCACGGCCGACATCCCGGGTCCAGATCGAGCCGGACAGACCGTAATTCGTGTCGTTGGCGATCCGCAGCGCGTCGGCTTCGTCCTCGAACGGAAGCACCGCCACCACCGGGCCGAACACTTCCTCGGTGAGCACCCGGTCGGTGGGTGCGCCGGGCAGCACAACCGTCGGCGGATACCAGAACCCAGGACCATCGGGCATGCTTCCGGTGAACGCGACCTTCGTCGAGGGCTGCACGAATTCCGCGACGCGCTCCCGGTGCGCGGCCGAGATGAGCGGGCCCATCTCGGTGGATTCATCGGACGGGTCACCGACCCGAACCCCCCGCACCGCGGGTTCCAGCAGTTCCAGGAATCGATCGAACACGCTGCGCTGCACCAGGATCCGCGAACGGGCACAGCAGTCCTGCCCGGCGTTGTCGAAGACGCCGTAGGGCGCGGTCGCCGCCGCCTGTTCCAGGTCCGCGTCGGCGAACACGATGTTCGCGCTCTTGCCGCCCAATTCCAGCGTCACCCGCTTCACCTGCCGCGCGCAGCCCGCCATGATCTGCGTGCCGACCTCGGTGGAACCGGTGAACACCACCTTGCGGACGGCGGGATGGGTGACGAAGCGCTGCCCCACCACCGAGCCCTTGCCGGGCAGCACCTGGAATACGCCCTCGGGCAGACCCGCCTCGAGCGCGAGTTCACCCAGCCGCAGGGCGGTCAGCGGCGTGATCTCGGCGGGCTTGAGCACCACCGTGTTGCCCGCGGCGAGCGCGGGCGCGAAGCCCCAGGCCGCGATCGGCATCGGGAAATTCCACGGCACGATGACTCCGACCACGCCGAGCGGTTCGTGGAAGGTGATGTCGACCCCGCCCGCGACCGGAATCTGGCTGCCCAGCAGCCGTTCCGGCATCCCGGCGGCGTAGTGCAGGACGTCGCGGACGTTGCCCGCCTCCCACCGCGCGTTGCCGATGGTGTGCCCGGCGTTGACCACCTCGAGCCGCGCTAGGTGCTCCAGATCCGACTCGACCGCCTCGGCGAACCGGCGCAGCAACCTCGCCCGATCACCCGGCGCCACCTCCCGCCACGCGCCCGAGGCAAGCTGGGCTCGAGCGATGGCCGCGTCGGTCTCGGCTTCCCCGACGAGTTCGACGGTGGTGACCACCTGTTCGGTCGCGGGATTGATCACCTGCGCTGTCGTCACGACTGCCGCTCCCTTCCATAGGTGTCCGCCGCCTCGACCAGTGCCCGGGTCAGCCTGCGGTCGGTGGCGTCGGCCTCCGGATGCCACTGCACACCGACCAGGAACGAACCGTCGGTGGCCTCCGCGGCCTCTATCGTGCCGTCGGCGGCGTACGCGGTCGCGGCCAGGCCTTCGCCGAGCCGATCGATGGCCTGATGATGGTGGCAGTGGACCTTCACTTCCGGACCAGCCGACCGCGCGACCCGGCTACCCGCGATCGTCAGCACCCGCGTGGCGGTGAATCCGCCCTCGACACCGGAGTGCTCCTCGTGTCCGACGACGTCGGGCAGATGCGGAATCAACGTGCCGCCGAGCGCCACGTTCGCCAGCTGCAGACCGCGGCAGACCGCGAGGATGGGCATGCCCGCGGCCCTGGCCAGCTCGAACAGGCCGAATTCGGATTCGTCCCGGTCCGGTCTGGTGTAGCCGGGTATCCCGGTCGAAGGACCGCCGTAACGCGCGGGATCGACGTCCGCGCCGCCGGTCAGCACCAACCCGTCGAGCCTGCGCACCAGCTCGGGGCGCGGGACGCCCGCGGGCGGCAGCAACACCGGGATGCCACCCGCGGCCACCACCATGTCGACATAGGCGTGCGGCAGGACAGCGCTCGGCAGATCCCACGCGTTGAAGCGAGTCCGCTCCACATAGGTGGGCAGGCCGATCACGGGACGGGCTCCCGCGACCTCAGAGTCGTTCGAAACCACGGATACGCTCCCAGTCGGTGACCGCGGCGTCGTAGGCTTCCAGCTCGACGCGCGCGGCGTTGCGGTAGTGCTCCACTACATCATCACCGAAGGCCGTACGGGCCACCGTGCTGCCCGCGAACAGCTCGGCCGCTTCGCGCAGCGTACGCGGCACTCGGGGCCGCTTCGAGTGGTAGGCGTTGCCGTGGAACTCCGGCTCCAGCGGCAGCCTCCGCTCGACGCCGTGCAGTCCCGCCGCGATCAGGGCGGCCACGGCCAGATACGGGTTCACGTCGCCGCCGGGCACCCGGTTCTCGAAGCGCAGCGAATGGTCCTCGCCGACGACGCGAATGGCGCAGGTCCGGTTGTCCCGGCCCCACGCGATCGCGGTGGGCGCGAAGCTGCCCGCGACGAATCGCTTGTAGGAGTTGATGTTCGGCGCCAGCAGGTAGGTGAACTCGCGCAGGCAGTCCAGCTGGCCCGCAATGAAGTGGCGCATGAGCGGCGACATGCCGTCCGGCCCGTCACCCGCGAAGACGGGCTCGCCCGAGTCACTGCGCAGACTCAGGTGGATATGGCATGAGTTACCCTCACGCTCATTGTATTTCGCCATGAAGGTGAGACTGCGCCCCGCTTGCGCCGCGATCTCCTTCGCGCCGGTCTTGTAGATGCTGTGGTTGTCGCAGGTGACCAGCGCTTCGTCGTAGCGGAACGCGATCTCGTGCTGGCCGGGGTTGCACTCGCCTTTGGCCGACTCGACATACATTCCGGCGCCGTCCATCTCCTTGCGGATGCGGCGCAACAACGGTTCGACCCGGCCGGTGCCGAGCATCGAGTAGTCGACGTTGTATTGGTTGGCCGGCGTCAGGCCGCGATACCCGGCGTTCCACGCCGCTTCGTAGCTGTCGTCGAACACCAGGAACTCGAGTTCGGTCCCGACGAAAGCCCGCAGACCACGCTCGCTCAGCCGGTCAAGCTGCTTGCGCAGCACCTGGCGCGGCGAAGCCGCTACGGCTCGCCCCTGCGGCACCACCTGCTCGACGTCGCACAGCACGAGCGCCGTGCCCGGCCACCACGGCGCCGTCCGCAGCGTGTGCAGATCCGGCCGCAGTACGACGTCCCCGTATCCGGTCTCCCAGGACGACAAGGCGTATCCGTCGACGGTGGCCATGTCCACGTCCACCGCGAGCAGGTAGCCACATGCTTCGGTGGCGTGCTCGACCACTTCGTCCAGGAAATATCGCGCCGCGCAACGCTTCCCCTGCAACCGCCCTTGCATGTCGGTCATGGCGACCAGCACCGTGTCGATCTCACCCGTGTCGACCCGGTCCCGCAACTGCGCCACACTCAGCATCCCGCTACGCATCCACGACCCCTCTCGGCACCAACCGTGCTCACGCTAGAGCAAAACCGGCACGTTTGTGAGGCGACGCGTGAATCTCGGCCTCGCCGCACGGTGGGGTGCAATCAGCCCAGCTCAGCGACGCCTTCGTAGTGCGCGCCGGGTCAGGCCGAGGGATTGCGCACGGCGGCGGAACGGACGGACGGACGGCGTGGGCGCGGACGGGACATCACCGGCCGGCGCGGTGCGCGGATCGGTCGTCCCAGCCACATACGGACGAGCAGGGCCGCGAAACGCAGGTGGCCGCTCAGCGCCGGACCGGCGAAAGCGAGCGACCAGTGCGTCCGCGTACCGGCCGCGGGCAGCTCGCGGTCGGTGAATCGACCGGCGAGCCAGTCGACCATGACCGGCAGCGCCAGGAATTGCAGCAGCAGATGGGTGCTGAGCCGATCGCGCAGGTAGCGCACGTGGGCGCCCGCGGCGACGTAGCGCGCGACGTGGCCGTCCACGTCCGCGACCGCGATCACCTCGTCGTGCACGCCTTGGAGCACGAGCACGGGCATGGCGGGCGCCGCGCGGCCGGGATGGATGTCGTCGAGAATCCGCCACAATCCGTCCTGCGCGATCATGGCGGCGAGTCCCGCTCTGCTGTGCTTGTCGATGTCGCGCCGGGCGAAGCGGTACAGCAGCGGGAACGTCGCGGTGGTCTCGGTCTCGGCCAGCCACCCCAGATATCGCGCGTCCAAGTGAGCGCGCAGCATGCGGTCCAGTTCCGGGTACCCGCGACGCAGTCCGGCGGTGAAGACGGCCGCGAATCCGGCGAACAGTGTGCCGTTGAGCCGGACGAAAGCTGCGGCCGGATCGCCCACCGGCGACCCGGCGACCGCGCCGACGACGTTCAGTTCCGGGGCGTACTCGGCGGCCACCTCTGCGGCCCACGCGGTGGCCAATCCCCCGCCCGAATATCCCCACAACGCGACGGGTGTGCTGGAATCCAGCCCCAGCGGGCCGAAGGCGAGGCCGGCGCGGACCGCGTCCAGCGCGCGGTATCCCGGCTCCCTTGCCACACCGAACCGGCCCGCGGTTCCACCGTGATCCGGCACCGACACCGCCCAGCCCCGCGCCAGGGCACTGGTGATCAGCGGTAGCTCGAGTTGCGGGATCGCCCCCGCCGCCCGCGCACCACGCCGCAGCGAGTAGGAGGGAAGGCATTTCGAGGCCACCGCGTCGATCGCGCACTGGAACGAGACCAGCGGACGCGGCTGGGCCGGATCCGCTCCCCATGGCAGCAGCACGGTGGTCACCGCCACCTCCGGCTCACCGTGCAGATCACCGGTGCGATAGAGCAATTGCCAGGCCGAAATGCGCTGGGGCACAAGCCCGAAGAAACCTATCTCCACCCGACGCGAGCGGACGATCGCGCCGGGACGCAGACGCCCGAGCGCGGGCGGAGGGACGTAGAACGGATCCTCTTCGGGCAGCATCGGCCGCCGCGAGAACGCCGCCGGATCGTGCGGCGCCGGGCCGCCGTCCCACTCGGGCTCCACACTCATCCCGTTGTTCCTTTCCGACGGCACGGCCGTGAGCACGGGCACCCCCGCGCCGGTGACGCGGCCGGATGCCCGTGTTCCAGCCAACCAAGGTCGCGACCGGAAAAGAATTGTCCCCGGAGCCAATCAGCCGGTCGTGATTTCTCGTGACGATGCAGTGACAGCGCCGCTCAAAGGCTGCCGTTACCGCCGATCAACCACGGATTGAAGGTGCATTCCAGCGCCGGATGCGCGACCGGATCGAGCGCGCGCAACACGATCGATGCCGTCCGCGGGGAATACATCATCGTCAGGTGGTCCGACAGATCCTGGTCGCACCCTTCTTGCAGCGTGATGTTGTCCACCGTCGCGTCGGGACCCGCTTGCAGGAATGTCCAGTGGTAGGGGTTGGTGACCTCGTCGTGCCGGGAACCGACCGCCGTGTAGGCGACGCCGGGAACCGTGTCGCCCTGTGCGTTCAACCTGGCGTAGAACGGCGAGCCCACCGCCTGCTGGATATTGGCGAATCCCACCAGCGGCTCGTAGAACCCGAGAATGTCGACGCCCAAGTTGTTGATGATCCGGCCCAGTGTCGCGATGCCCATCAGCGAGGTGCCGTGATGGGTGGCGCCCAGGCTCACCAGCTTGCCCACTTTGCCCTGGCCGCCTTCGAATTTCAGGTAGTGGTTGGCGATCGTGCCGCCTTGGGAATGCCCGACGATGTCGACGGCCTGCGCACCGGTCGCGGCCAGCACCCGATCGATGAAGTCGCGCAACTGCGACGCCGAGTCCTCCATCCGGCCGACACCGTAGCGCCCGGGCAGGACCGGTCCGAGCCCGCCGCCTTGCAGCAGGCCGGAGCGTCCGTAGTTGAAGGCGAACACGCAGTGCCCGGCGCGCGCCAGGCGCGGCGACAGGTAGGAGAAGGTGTCGTAGGCGTTCAACCAGGTGCCGTGCAACAGCACCACCGGCCGCGGGTGTTCGGCGGTCGGCGCGCAGTTCCAGCGGTTGGCGCCTGCGGGAGCCGAGTCGGGATGGGTCAGTCCGTAGGCGAACGCGGCCAGGTACGCCGACATCTCCGGGCCTTCGCCGGAGGCGTCGGAAGCGACGCTGGTGGCCCAGCCCGAGCTGCCGGTGTCCACGATCGCGCGGGGCAGGCTGCCGTCCGGGGCGGGTGTCAGTCCCGCGCTGATGTAGTCCGCGAGCGCCTGCTGTGTCGGTTCGATCTCCTCCTGCGCGTGCGCCGCCCCGCCGCCCAGTGCGGCGGCCATTGTCACGCCGGCGATCACCGCGGCACCGAGAATCGCCCGCCGAGCGTTGTGCATCATTGCCAACATCCAGTTCACTTCCATTCGCGCCGAAATAGCGCGGCCCGGCGGGTAATCGAGCACCGCCACAGAATGTCTCCCACGCCACTTTCGGATGTCGATGTGACCGAGACCATAGTTGCGAGCCGCCTCCCGAATGTATGGCGCGACCCGCAGGGATGTCACTGCACGCCGAAGAGAACATTTCATCCGGAAATTGGTGTGCGAACCAAAATTCGCGCGACAGCGCGCACGACCTTGCCGCGCGTTCGGTGGTCGGAAACAATCGGCCCATGCCCGTCGCGTTGTCCCCGGTGGCCGGGGACGCCCCGCTCGTCAGCCGGTTGCTCACTCGCTGGCCGCAGATCGCCGAGCGCATGCTCGCCGCGGGCCTCGGCACCACCCCGCCGGCCGCCGACCTGCCGGAGGGGCATTTCACGGCCGAGGTGCTTCCGGCGATCTACGCCTGCGGCCGGGCGGCGCTCCAAGCGATCGGCGAACAGCGCAGCTTCACTCGGGCCGAGGTCGCGACCTTCGTCGCCCCGGTGGCCGAGCGGCACGCCGAGGACCGGTTTCCGCTCCCCGTGCTGATCGAGGCCATGCACGGTTCCGCGCAGTCGGTGCTCCAGGAGGCGGCCGCGCTGGCCTCCCCCGAGGAGCTCGACGATCTCGTCCTGGTCGGCAGCCGCCTGCTCGATCTGCTCATGCGGATCAACATCACGGTCGTGGAGACCTACGCCGAGGTCGAGCAGTCCATCTACAACGCGGAACGGGAGGCGCGCCGCGCGCTGTGCTCGGCGCTGCTGCACGGATTGCCCGCCGCGGAGCTGGCGGCGCGGGCCGACACCGCCTTGGCCGAGCACTACACGGTGCTGGCGATCCACATCCGGCACGACGACCAGCCGAGTCCCGTCGCGACGCTGGTCGGGCGGCGCCGCATCCGCATCCTGCACCGCACGTTGGACGCCCTGGCGGGCACCACGACGCTGGCCACCTTCGACGGCTGGACCGGAATCGCGTTGTTGCCCAGCGCTTCCGAAGCCGAGCTGGACGAGACCCGCCATACCCGGCTGGCCGCGGAACTGACCGAGCGCTTCGGCGTCGCGGTGTTCCTCGCCGAATATCCGTCCGCGCCCAGGGACGCCATCCCGCAGACCGCGAAAGAAGCGACCGACCTCGCCGAACTCGCGCGCCTGCTCGGCAGGCCCCCGGGCGTCTACCAGCTCGACGACCTGTTGCTGGAGTACCAGCTCACCAGACCGGGTACCGCGCGCACGCGGCTGGCCGAGCGCATCGCCCCGATCCTGGACAGCCCGCACCTGCTCGACGCGCTCGACGCCCACCTGCGGCACGGTTCCGACCGCAAGGCCGCGGCCGCCGAAATCCACGTGCACCCCAACACCTTCAGCTACCGCCTGCGCCGCATCGCCGAACTCACCGGCGTCGATCCCACCGATCCGCACGACTCGCGGCTGCTCGCGGCCGCGCTGACGATCCAGCGCCTCTACCCGAGCCGGCCAACCGGCCCCGACCAGACCTAGGGCGAAATTCCCTCGCACCGTCCCCGGCGCGTGGCTACCGTCCGACGCGTGGGAGACGAGCAGGATCCGCTGGGCGATGGCCGCTATCTGCTGACCGGTCGATCGCTGAGCGAGTACCGGGCCATGTTCGCACTCACGGACGACGACCTGCGCGGCGACATCCTCGACTGCCCAGGTGGCGCTGCCGGCTTCGCGGCGGAGGCGGCCGCACTCGGCGCGCGGGTGGTCGCGGTCGATCCGGTCTATCGCATGCCCGCCGCGGAACTGACCGCCCTGGCGTCCGCGGAACTGGACCGCAACGCGTCCTACACCACAGCCGCCGCCGACCGCTTCGTATGGGACTTCTACGGCGACCCCGAGGGCCATCGGCGGCTGCGGCAGGCCGCGGCCCGTCGCTTCACCGAGGACCTGCACGCCAACCCGGGGCGCTACCACTTCGGTGTGCTGCCCGCCCTCGACTTCCCCGACCGCGCCTTCGATCTGGTGCTGAGTTCGCATCTGCTGTTCACCTACGCCGACCGGCTGGATTTCGGCTTCCACCTGGCCGCCCTGCGGGAGCTGGCGCGCACGAGCCGTGGCGAGGTCCGGGTGTTCCCGCTCGTCGGCCATGCGGGCAGGCGGCTGGACGACCTGCTCGACCGCCTCCGTAACGCATTGCGCGCCGACCGCATCCGGTCGGACATCGTCGACGTCGATTTCGAATTCCAGCCCGGTGCGCGTTCGATGCTGCGGTTGACCGCGGCCTGAGACGGACCGATCGCACGCGGCGGCCGACGTCACATCACGTTCTCCACCCGGCTTGATTTCCGCAGATACGGAAATAAACTGCACTTCATGTCGAATTTGCGGATCAGCGAGGCAGCCTCGCTGCTCGGGGTCAGCGACGACACCGTGCGGCGCTGGATCGATCAGGGCAAACTGACCGCGCTCCAGCTCGGCAACGGGCGCAAGGGCGTCAGCGGGCGGGAACTCGCCGAGTTCCTCCGGGCCAACGCGGAGGCTCCCCAGCCGGGGGTCACCGTGGCCGCGTCGGCGCGCAATCGCATGCGCGGCATCGTCACGCGGGTGGTCAAGGACACCGTCATGGCCCAGGTCGAAATGCAGGCCGGGCCGTTCCGCCTGGTGTCGCTGCTGAGCCGGGAGTCGGTCGAGGAACTCGGGCTCGAAGTCGGCAGCGTCGCGGTGGCGTCGGTCAAATCGACACACGTCGTCGTCGAGATACCGGAGAGTTGACCAGGGATGATTCGATCGCTGAGCGTGGTGGCCGCTGCCGGAGTCGCCGCGATGGCGTTGACCGGCTGCGGCTCCGACGACGCGGGCTCCGCAGATGCGGACCGGATCGGCGGCACCGTGACGGTGTTCGCCGCGGCCTCGCTGACCGAGACGTTCACCGAACTCGGCGACCGGTTCGAGGCCGCGCACCCGGGGGTGCGGGTGGTCTACAGCTTCGGCGCCAGCTCCGCGCTCGCCGAACAGATCATCCAGGGCGCACCCGCCGACGTCTTCGCCGCGGCCGCGCCGAAGAACATGCAGCAGGTCGTGGACGCGGGCGAGGTCACCGCCGCACCGGCCACCTTCGCGCGCAACAGGCTGGAGATCGCGGTGCCGAAGGGCAATCCCGGCGGGGTCACCGCACTGGCCGATTTCGGCAGGACCGAGCTCGAGATAGCGCTGTGCGCCGAGCAGGTGCCGTGCGGCGCGGCCGCGAAGACGGTCTTCCAGGCGGCGGGCGTCGACCCCCGGCCGGACACGCGCGAGACCGACGTGAAAGCGGCGCTGACCAAGGTGAAACTCGGCGAGGTCGACGCCGCCCTGGTCTATCGCACCGACGTGCGAGCGGGCGGCGCTCAGGTGGAGGGCATCGCCGTCCCGGAAGCAGGCAAGGCGATAAACGACTATCCGGTGGCACCGCTGGCGCACGCGCCCAATGCCGCGGCGGCGGCCGCGTTCGTCGAATTCATACGTTCCGACCAGGCGCGTGCGGTGTTCGCGGAGGCGGGATTCGAGACACCGTGATCCGCGCGGCACGGCGACGGACACCCGCGGGACGACGCCCCCTCGTCCTGGTGCTGCCCGCGGTGGGCGCGCTGGCGTTCCTGGTCGTACCGCTGCTGGGATTGCTGTTGCGCGCGCCGTGGCGGACGCTGCCCGACCGGCTGCTGACCGCGGAAGTCGCCCAGGCGCTGCGCCTTTCGCTGGTGTGCGCGAGCGTGGCGACGGTGATCTGCCTGGTATTCGGCATCCCGCTGGCCTGGCTGCTCGCGCGCGGCGAGGTACCGGGAAGCGGGCTGATCCGGGCACTGGTCACCGTTCCGCTGGTGTTGCCCCCGGTCGTCGGCGGCGTCGCCTTGCTGCTGGTGCTCGGCAGGCGCGGACTGGTCGGCCGCTACCTGCACGAATGGCTCGGCGTGTCGTTGCCTTTCACGACCGCGGGCGTGGTGGTCGCGGAGGCGTTCGTGGCGATGCCGTTCCTGGTGATCTCGGTGGAGGGCGCGCTGCGGGCGGCCGATCCGCGCTTCGAAGAGGCGGCCGCGACCCTCGGCGCGTCGCGCTGGCTGACCTTCCGGCGGGTCACGGTGCCGTCGGTGCTGCCCGGCATCGTCGCGGGCGCGGTGTTGTGCTGGGCGCGGGCGCTGGGTGAATTCGGCGCCACCATCACGTTCGCGGGTAACTTCCCCGGGCGGACCACCACGATGCCGTTGGCGGTCTACCTGGCGCTGGAGACCGATCCGGCCGACGCGATCGTGCTGAGCCTGGTCCTGCTCGGCGTCTCGGTGGCGGTGCTGGTCGCGCTGCGGGAGCGGTGGATCCGAGGTGTGATGTGACGCTGGACGCGCACCTGCGGATCACCCGGGAGTCGTTCCGGCTCGACATCTGCGTGACCGTCGCGCCGGGTGAGGTGGTCGCCCTGCTCGGCCCCAACGGCGCGGGCAAGACCACCGCGTTGCGCGCGCTGGCCGGGCTGACGCCGCTCACCGAGGGCGCGATCCGGCTCGACGACGAAACCTGGGACGCGCCGCCGAAGGTGTTCGTCCCCGCCGAGCGGCGACGAATCGGCGTCGTCTTCCAGGACTACCTGCTGTTCTCCCACCTCAGCGCTCTGGAGAATGTCGCGTTCGGGCTGCGCGCTCGTGGGCACGGTCGCGCCGCGGCCCGCGCACGCGCCGCGCACTGGCTCGAGCGCGTCGGGCTGACGCCGCAGGCCGCCGCCGAACCGCGCGCCCTGTCCGGAGGCCAGGCGCAGCGAGTGGCGCTGGCCCGGGCACTGGCCACCGACCCGGCGCTGCTGCTGCTCGACGAACCACTGGCCGCGCTGGATGCGAGCACGCGGCTACGGGTCCGGTCGGACCTCGCCCACCATCTGGCCGACTATCCCGGGCACACCGTGCTCGTCACGCACGATCCGCTCGACGCGATGGTCCTGGCCGACCGCCTGGTGATCGTCGAGGACGGCGCGGTGGTGCAGCACGGTCCGCCCGCCGAGGTCGCACGGCGGCCGCGCTCCGACTACGTCGCCAACCTGGTCGGTCTCAACCTCTATCGCGGGACCGCCCGGGACACCACCGTCCACCTCGCGGACGGGGGTTCGTTCACCGTGGCCGAGCCGGGCAGCGGACCGGTGCACGTCGCCTTCGCACCGACCGCGGTCGGCCTGCACCCGGCGCCTCCCGCGGGCAGCCCGCGCAACGCCTGGCCGGTCACCGTCGCCGCGATCGAACAGCACGCCCACACCGTCCGAGTCCGGCTCGACGGCGCCCCACCCGTGCTCGCCGACGTCACCCCGGCCACCGTGGCCGAGCTGCGACTTCGGCCCGGCCTGCGACTGTGGGCAGCGGTCAAGGCCACCGAAACCCACACCTACCCGGCGTGAGAGTGCCATCAACATGGTTCGCAGACGCGAATTCGTGTTAACTTAGTCGAGAATAGCAATTAACTTAGCTGATCGGAGAGGGCTATGAGATTCGCGAGGTCCGCGAGGTCCGCCGTCATCGTCGATGTCGTCCGCACACCGTCCGGTAAGGGCAAGGCAGGCGGCGGCCTGTCGGACGTGCATCCGGCCACCTTGCTGGCGGGCGTGCTCGCCGAACTCGTCGCCCGTAACGACCTCGATCCCGCGATGGTGGACGACGTGGTCGGCGGATGCGTCACACAGAGCGGCGAGCAGGCGTTCAACATCAGCAGGACCGCCGCGCTGGCCGCGGGGTTCCCGGAGTCGGTGCCCGCCACCACGATCGACCGGCAGTGCGGGTCCAGCCAGCAGGCCGCGCACTTCGCGGCCCAGGGTGTCATCGCGGGCGCCTACGACATCGCGATCGCCTGCGGCGTCGAATCGATGAGCCGCGCGCCGATGTTCTCCAACGGCCAGGGCAAGGACGCCAACCGCGGCCCACTCGCCCACCGCTACCCGGACGGCCTGATCCAGCAGGGCATCGCGGCCGAGGTGATCAGCGCCCGGTGGAAGTTCGATCGCACCGCGCTCGACGAATTCGCCGCCCGCTCGCATCAGCTCGCCGCTCGAGCCGCGGCGGCAGGCGGATTCGACAACGAACTGGTGCCCGCGGGCGCGCTGACGGCCGACGAGACCATCCGGCCCAGCACCACCGGTGAAAGCCTCGCGAAACTGCGGCCCGCCTTCGCCGACGATCAGTACACGACGCGCTTCCCCGAGATCGAGTGGTCGATCACCCCGGGGAACTCCTCCCCACTGACCGACGGCGCCTCGGCCGCACTGATCATGAGCGAGGAAGCGGCGGCGAAGCTGGGCTTGCGCCCGCGCGCCCGATTCCACTCGTTCGCCGTGGTGGGCGACGACCCGCTGCTGATGCTCAGAGCCGTCATCCCGGCCACTCGCAAAGTACTCGAGCGCGCCGGACTGGGCATCGACGACATCGACGCCTACGAGGTGAACGAGGCGTTCGCGCCGGTGCCGCTGGTCTGGCAGCACGAGTTGAACGCCGACCCGCAGCGGCTGAACCCCCGCGGCGGCGCGATCGCCCTCGGCCATCCACTGGGCGCCTCGGGCACCCGCATCCTGGCGACGCTGGTCAACCACCTGGAGCAGACCGGCAGCCGTTACGGTCTGCAGACGATGTGCGAGGCGGGCGGGTTGGCCAACGCCACGATCATCGAACGTCTCGGATGAGCGTCCGTACCGCGCTGGTCACCGGCGGGTCGCGCGGCATCGGCGCCGAGGTGGCGCGCCGCCTGGCCGGCGAGGGCTATCACGTGACTCTCGCCGCGCGCACCCGCGACACCCTCGAGCAGACCGCGGCCCGTCTGCGCGACGAGACGGGCGCCGACGTGCATCCGGTGGTCGCGCAGATGAACGACCTCGATCAGCTGCGCGACCTGGTGCGAGCACACGAGGAACGCTTCGGTGGCATGAACGTGCTGGTGCTCAGCGCGGGCACCGGCACCGCCGGCACCGTGGCCGACCTACCGCCGAAAAGCTGCGAGCGCATGCTGGAGGTGAATTTTCGCGCACCGCTCACGCTGATCCAGGCGGCGCTTCCGCTGCTGCGCAAGAGCGCGGACACCGATCGGGAGCGCGGCGCGAAGATCGTCGCGCTCGCGTCGATCACCGGTGTCGCCGCAGAGGCGGGCCTGGCCGCCTACGGAGCCACCAAAGCGGCGCTGATCTCGCTGTGCGAAACCGTGTCGCTGGAGGAGTCCGGGAACGGCGTCAGCGCCACCGCGGTGTCCCCCGGCTACGTCGACACCGACATGACCGCGTGGAAGCGTGATGTTCTCGACCGGTCCGCGATGCTTACCACCGGCGACGTCGCCGAGATGGTCCTGGCGATCACCCGGTTGTCCCGCAACGCGGTGGTGCCGAACATCGTGCTGTCCCGCGCCGGTGACCGGCTGTGGCGTGCCTGAGCACCGTTACCCGGCAGCGACCGGACCCGAGCTCAGGCATCAGAATATAACGCCGAATTCGGGCACGGCGAATAACGATTCGCTGTGAATAATCGGATTCCGAATTGCGGATGCGATTTTCGAGAGCACCTATATATGGCGATCAGTATTATCGCCATGAAATAGCTCGGCGCCTACCGCGGATTCGCGGTAGGCGCCGGTGACGCATCAGAGGTAAGCGCCGCACACAGGCCAGGCGCCCGGGCCCTGGGTCGCGAGCACGTTCTCGGCGACGCGGATCTGCTCCTCGCGGCTGGCGTTGGACGGGCTGCCGGTGCCGCCGTTGGCCTCCCAGGTGCTCTGGGTGAACTGCAGGCCGCCCGAGAAGCCGTTTCCGGTGTTGGTGGACCAGTTGCCACTGCTCTCGCACTGCGCGACGGCATCCCAGTTGTGGGCCGAAGCGGTGGCGGTGGACAGGCCGAACGGCACGGCGACGAGAGCGCCGAGAGCCGCGGTGAAGCCGAGAACACGAGTGGTGAATTTACGGTTATGCGACATGAGATTTCCCGCCTGCGCCCACCGGCTCGGCGAAGTTCGCCGCGCCCCTGTCCCCAGGAAGGTTGTGGACACTCGAACCGCGGGACAGGGTTTCCGGCGTTCTGCGATTCGATCTCGATCTCGGTGTTGCCCCGAGCCGTGACCGACGTTAGCGGAGATGTCGCGGCAGATCACGTTCGAATAACGTGGGACCACGTTTAACCCCTGGTCGAGAGTTCGCGCCATCACCCCAGGTCGCTCGCGGGAAACGGGGCTGTGCCGATCCGCTGTTATGGGGGCGTTATGTGTTCGAGATCACTCGGAAATCGTGAAACGAGTCGCATTTTCCCAGGTCCACGACTTGCGGTAGTAGGCATGCCTGTGCCGGATACCGGCGCGAAGGGGAGCCCAGCGACCGGTTCGTTACCTTCCGGACGAGCCAAAGATATGACCGTGACCGCAGATGGCGACGCGGGCGATTCGCGATCCCGGCGCAGGACCGGACCGGCCAGGAGGCGCGTCGGACGCGCCTCCGGCTCAGGCGCCGACTACTTCCCGTGCGCCCGCAACTGGTAGAGCCCCTCGGTTTCGGCGACGACCACGCCGTCGGCGTCGGTGACCACCGCCCGCAAGGTGAACTCGGATTTGCCGTTCTCCGCCGCCTCCGCGGTGACGCGTGCGATCTCCGCCTCCGACAGCGTCGCCTCCGCCCGCACGTCGGTCCTGGCCGGCTTGCGGAAGAACACGCGCAGGTCCTTCACCAGCGGATAGAACGCGGAGTTGTCGAAGGTCGCCACCGCGATCGCGCCGCCGAGGATCTCGGCGACGGTGAACAGCACACCGGCGTACATCACGCCGAAGTGGTTGCCGTTGCCCTCGGCGGGCACCGAGGTCGCCGCGAAACCCCGCCGCACCTCCACCGCCCGGACACCCATCTTGTGCGCGATCGGGATGGTGTATTCCAGTGCCCCGTTGACGATGTCCTCGAACGGAGGAGTCCCGACGTCGCTCATCGCAACCGTCCCTTCACGCCGGAGGTGGCCGGCACCTCGTTGTCTCTGCCACGGCCACCGTGGTGGACGTCACCGAAGCGTAGGCCCTCGAACGCGCGCGCCGACAGAGTGTTGACAGTTTGCCAACACCGTCGGCCGCGGGAGGGTCACAGGCTGCGGGCGATGATCTCCTTCATGATCTCGTTGGTGCCGCCGTAGATCTTCTGCACGCGGCTGTCGGTCCACATCCGCGAGATCGGGTATTCGGTCATGTAGCCGTAGCCGCCGTGCAGCTGTAGGCATTCGTCGGCCACCGACATGGCGCGGTCGGTGGTCCACCACTTGGCCATGGCGACGGTCGGGATGTCCAGCTCCCCACGCAGGTGCCGCGCGATGCAATCGTCCAGGAAGACCCGGGCCACCCGGGTTTCTGTGGCCACCTCGGCGAGCTTGAACTTGGTGTTCTGGAACGCGAACACCGGCTTGCCGAAGGCGTGCCGCTCCTTGGTGTAGCGCAACGTCGCCTCCAGCGCGGCCTCCATGCCCGCCACCGATCCGACGGCGATGATCAGCCGTTCCTGCGGAAGCTGCTGCATCAGCTGGATGAAGCCCTGCCCTTCCCGAGTGCCGAGCAGGTTGGACACCGGGACGCGGACGTCCTCGAAGAACAGCTCCGAGGTGTCCTGACCTTTCTGGCCCACCTTGTCCAGCACCCGTCCGCGCCGGAAGCCCGGCCGGTCGGCCTCCACCAGGATCAGCGAGATGCCCGCGGCGCCCGCGCTGGTGTCGGTCTTGGCGACCACGATGACGAGATCGGCTTGGCTGCCGTTGGTGATGAAGGTCTTCGAGCCGTTCACGACGTACTCGTCGCCCTCGCGGATCGCCTTGGTCTTGACGTTCTGCAGATCCGATCCCGTACCCGGCTCGGTCATGGCGATCGCGCCGACGACCTCGCCGGTGGCCATCTTGGGCAGCCACTGCCGTTTCTGCTCTTCGGTGCCGTAGTGCAGCAGGTAGTGCGCGACGATCCCGCTGTGCAAGGTGGCGCCCCAGGAGGTGTCGAACGCCTTGGCCTGCTCCTCGATGAGCACGGCCTCGTGCGCGAAGGTGCCACCGCCACCGCCGTACTCCTCCGGGATCGACGCGCACAGCAGGCCGAGCGCGCCCGCCTTGGTCCAGAAGTCGCGGTCGACGTGGTGCTGCTCGATGAACTTGTCGATGTTCGGCGTCAACTCCTTCGCGAAGAACGAGCGGGCGAGCTCGCGCAGGGCGTCCAGGTCGTCGTCGAGCCAGGCGGACCGGTAGGTCGTCATCGGGGGTGTCCTTGCGAAAGTCTGATACCGATAGTTACGGGTACAGTGTGTACCAATAGCTGACCGGGTACAAGGTGTACCACCGGATTGCCCGGCGGATACGCTCACCCTGTGGCACGACAACCCTGGGTGGACACCGCCGACGCTCGGCGTTCCACCAGCAATCGGCCCGGCCGCGACGAGCGCCGCCGCGCCATCGTGCAAGCCGCGATAGCGGCGATCGAGGAGGACGGTCCGCACGCGCTGACCGGCCGGATCGCCGACCGGGCCGGACTGGCCCGAACACATGTCTATCGACACTTCGCCAGCAAGGAAGAGCTGGACTTGGCGGTCGCCCGGTACGCGCACCACGATCTGACCGAGCGGATCCGGGCGCGATTGGCGGTGCACGGCACGCCACTGGACGTCATCCGCGAGCCATTGGCCCAGCACGTACGGTGGGCCGCCGAGCACCCCAATCTGTATCGCTTCCTGGTCGGACGCGATTACCGGCGGGGCCGCAACGAGCCGCGCGTCGGCGGAAGCGCTTTCGCCGCCGAGATCTCCGCGGCGGCGGCGCGCTACCTGCCGGAGTTCGGGGCCGACCCGATGGCCGCGGACCGGCTGGTGGTCGCCCTGCTGGGCCTGGTCGACGCCTCGGTGCGCTGGTGGCTGGAACACCACGACACCACCGAGTCCGCCCTCGTCGACCGCCTGACCACCGAATGCTGGCTGCTCATCGACAACCGGCTCCGCGATCTGGGCATCGCGATCGACCCGCGAGAACCATTGCCGGACAAGTGAACCAGTGCATCACCGGGAGGCAGGTACCACTTCCCGCGTAATGGCATGGACGAAATCGGGGAGATCACCCGGGTTGCGGGAGGTGAGCAGCGTCCACCCGCCCTCGGCGGAGCGGACCGCCGGTTCGTCGACCCACGCGCCGCCCGCGTTGACGATGTCGGCCCGGAGCGAGAAGTACGAGGTCAGCGTCTTGCCGGACACCAGCTCGGCGTTCACGAGCAGCCAGGGGCCGTGGCAGATCGCGGCGATCGGCTTGCCCGCGCCCGCGAACTCCTTGGCCAGCTCGATCGCCCGGTCGGTGACCCGCAGCTTGTCCGCGTTCACCGTGCCGCCGGGCACCACGAGCACGTCGAAGTCGTCCACGGAAACCTCGTGCAACGACGAATCCGGTTGTACAGCAGCGTCTTTCTCCGTGTCGTGGCGGAAAGTCTGCACCTGCTCGCGCTTCGGCGCGGCATGGGTGACCCGCGCGCCGCGCTGACGCAGTTCGTCGCGCGGCACCAGCAGTTCGTCCCGCTCCACTCCCGTGTTCGAGGTGATGATCAGGACCCGCGTCCCATCCAGCTGATCGGCCATGAGCGCCTCTCCTTTCGGTCGAATGATCCTGTTCCCGTCATGCCGCGCGAGGGCTCCGCTAAACCTCGGTGCGGCCGGAAGCGTCGTCCGGCGGCAACAGCGTGCGGGAGAGATGCTCTTGCGCCAGCCGGCGCAGCGCGGCGAGCAGGGTGTCACCCAAGATCGTTCCGACGATCGCGGTTTCGGTCATCCGCTCGACGGCGGGTTCGTTGCGGACCAGGGCGAGGTCGGTGGCGGCGATGGCCTCGCTGGCGCCCGCGTAGTCGTCCAGCGCGCCGACCACGTCACCGTGGCCGAGCTGGCGCAGCGCGGCGCAGACATCGATGAGGGTGCCGAGGGCCGGGCTCTCGTCGTGGATTCGCCAGCCGCGCCCGTCCAGCAGTGCCGCGACGTCCTCGGCGGCGGCCGCCCGCTGCTCGTCGGCGACCGGAGAGCGCCGCCCACCCAGCGCGTACTGCACATGACCGAGGGAATCGCGCGCGGACAGGTTGCCGCTGTCGAGCGCCGCGAGCAGTTCCCTCGCCGCTTCGATGGACACGCCGCCGATATCCACCAGTGCCCGGATCAGCCGCAGCCGACTCACGTGTGCCTCGCTGTATTCGGCCTGGTTGCGGTGGGTTCGCACGCCGGACGGCAGCAGGCCTTCCCGCACGTAGTACTTGATCGTCGCGGGAGAAACACCGCTGGCGCGGCTGAGTTCGGCGATCCGCATCGGACTCCTCGGGCTCGGTCGACATCTTGACACTGGATAGTACCGCTATCCATAATCTTACTGATAGTTTAACTATCGATAGTTCTAGTTCCCGAAAGGCCCTGTGCGTGACTACCCTCTTCCGGCGCTTCCCCGCCCTCTCCTGGCACCGCCCGCTGATGCTGCTCGCCGTCGCGATGGCACTCCTGGTCGTGTGGTCGATCGCGGGCATCGTCGTCGATGACCGCACCCTGACCGGGCTGCCGATTTGGGCCAAATCCGCGAAATTCGCCCTTTCGGTGTTGATCTACGCCGTGACGTGGGCGTGGTTGATCGCCCAGCTCACTCGCTGGCGCCGCGTCGCCTGGTGGGCCGGGACGGTCGCGGCGCTCGGCCTGGCGGTGGAGTTGCTGGTCATCACCACCCAGATCGTGCGGGGCACGACCAGCCACTTCAATTTCACGACGCCGTTGAACGCGGCGCTGTGGGAGATCATGGGCTCCTCGATCGTGGTCGTCTGGGTGGCCACACTGATCGCGTCCGCGGCGGTGTTCGTCGACCCGGCGAGCGACCCCGCCCGCAACGCGGCGATCCGCTACGGCGCCGTCCTGTCGCTCGCGGGCGCCGCACTAGGGATGTTGATGGTCGGACCGACACCCGAGCAACGAGCAGCGGGCAGCTCGATCAGCGGCGCCCATACCGTCGGGCTTCCCGACGGCGGGCCGGGGTTGCCCATACTCGGCTGGAGTACCGCCGGAGGCGACCTGCGCATCCCGCATTTCCTCGGGATGCATGCGTTGCAGGTCATTCCGCTGGTTCTGCTCGCCGTCGAGTACGGCTCACGCCGCATTCCGGTTCTGCGATCGGCGGATACCAGGCGAAGGCTCGTCACGGTCGCGGCGGCGACCTACGCCGCGCTGCTCGCGGTGCTGACCTGGCAAGCGTTGCGCGGACAGTCGGTGGTCCATCCCGACGCGGCGACTCTTCTCGCCTTCGCCGTCATCACTCTCGCCGCAATCGTGTCCACAGCCATGGCGGTGCGCTCGAAAGCCGTTGTGGTGAACAGACTTCCCGCAGGAGCGAGCCGATGACGGAATCGCTCTTCGACATCACCTTCTGGTTGGCGGCGCCGTTCTGGGCACTGATGGTCCTGGCGCCGACGTGGCGGCGGACCGGTGCGATCGTCGCGTCACCGCTCATCTGCCTCCCGCCCCTGATCGTCTACGCGGCACTGATCGTGCCCGAGTTCGGCTCGTTCGCCGAGGCGTTGATCAACCCGAATCTGCCTGGGCTGCAAACCGTTCTCGGTGAAAGCTCCGGGGCCGCGGCGGCATGGGCGCACTTCGTGGCCTTCGATTTGTTCCTCGGACGCTGGATCTTCCTGGACAGCCGCGCCCGCGGACGCACACCGCTGCTGATCAGCCCGCTGCTCGTGCTCACCATCCTGTTCGCGCCGATCGGCGTCCTGATCTACCTGCTCATCCGACTCACCACCACACCGGCGCCCGGCCGGACCGTCCCCACGGAGGCATGATGGAAACACTCCTCGTTCTGCTGACCAGCCTGCTCGTGCTGCGTGCGGCAGGCGCCCTCGGCGCACGCCGATTCGCCGCGTGGCCCACCTGCGGCGCCTACGCCCTCGGCGTGATGCTGATCATGACCGGCACAACGCATTTCCTGCCGGAGTCGTTCGCGGACTCCCCCGCCCCGACCCATGCCGATCTCCTCCCGATGGTGCCGCCGTTCGTACCGTTCCCCGGCGCGATGATCTACCTGACCGGCGTTTTGGAACTGCTCGGTGCCGTGGGCCTGTTCCTCACACGCACGCGCCGGCCCGCAGGGCTGGGACTGGCTGCCTTGTTCGTCGTGATGCTGCCCGCCAACATCTACGTAGCCGTCAGCGACGTCCCGTTCAACGGCGCGCCCGCGACGCCACTGTGGGCGCGTATCCCGGAGCAGGTGCTGTACATCGGCGTTGCCCTGTGGGCGGCCGGGGTGCTGAAACTCCCCCGCCGAGGAGGCCGTGGCCTCGACTTCCAGGCGAATAGGGTCGGCGACCGCACGACAGCCTGAGGCATTCGCATCCATCCCATACGGTATGGTATGTTCGGCCTCGAGGGTCGAGGAGGTCGGATGAGCAAGCGGGATTGGCTCGACGCCGGGTTGGCGGTGCTGGCCGAGGACGGGGCGCGGGCGCTCACCGTGGAGCGTTTGTGCGCCGACCTCGGCCTCACGAAAGGGTCGTTCTACCACCATTTCCGGGGCATGTCCGGGTACAAGACCGACCTGCTCGAACACTTCGAATCCGTGTACACCGGCCGGTATATCACCGAAACCGAGGCAGGCGACGCCCCCGCACGCGACAAGCTCGCCCGGCTGACGGACCTCGTACTCGCAGATCAGGACGCGGACAACGCAGTGGAGATCGCCATGCGCTCCTGGGCGATGCAGGACCCGGAGGTGTACCGGCTCCAGCAGCGCGTGGACCGGAGGCGGGTCGAATACCTCGAGTCACTGTTGCGCGATCTTCACGAGAACAACGAGGAGATCGAACCGTTGGCGCGCCTGCTCTACCTCGCACTCGTCGGGGCCCAGCAGGTGATTCCACCACTTCCCGCGAAAGAGATCGCCGATATCTATGCCTTGGTGCTGCGCCTGGCGATCCGGAAGGAGAACTGATGCCCGCCCTCGGCCCCTGGGTGCACCGACTGCTCTTCGCGACGGCGGCGATCCACTTCGTGTACGCGTTCATCCAGCCCAACGACTGGTCCGGCATCGCGTCCGAAGGATTCCTGGCGGCGGCCTCCGACACCGGCGATCCCGCCTATTTCGCGCGCGATGCCAGCGTGTGGTTCATGATGTGTGGAATCGCGCTGTTGGCCATCGGCGCGCTCACCCGCAACGCGCTCAGCGCTACCGGCCGCGTACCCGGCCACGTCGGCTGGTACCTGGTCGCGATCGGAATCCCGCTGGCCGTCATCTATTTTCCCGTCACCGGCGGCTGGCTGATACTGGCCGTCGCCGCGGTAGCCCTTGCCGCCGCCTACCGCGTGGACCAGCCGGAACGGTGAGACGCCTTCCACCGAAACAGACTGGTTCCGTGACGTTTTCGCGTAGTCTGCGGTGAGATCCGTACCGGCTTGTGGAGTACGGCGGACCGGGGTGGGTACACCGAAATCGTGAGTGCTTCTAGGTGTTTGGGCGCGCTCGTCAGCGTGCTGGCGACCGCGGTAGCGGTGTCCCTCTTTTCCGTTCAACCTGCCGAAGCCGAGCCCGGGCGGGCCCGCGTCGTCGGGGAAATTCCGCTCGGAGGCTCGGTTTCGCAGATCGATGTCTACTCGCCGTCGATGGATCGGGTGGTCCCCAATCGGGTGATCCGCGCCGCGGGTGGCGGCCCCGCGCCCACGCTGTATCTGCTCACCGGCATCGGCGGTGGGGTCGACGGGATCTCGTGGTGGGACGACACGGACGTTCGTACGTTCTTCGCCGACAAGCGCGTCAATGTGGTGATGCCGGTCGGCGGGGCCTACAGCATGTACACCGACTGGCTCGCCGACGATCCGGCGGTGGGGCGAAACCGATGGCAGACCTACCTCACCCGGGAGCTTCCCGGAACCCTCGACTCCGAACTGGATACGAACGGACGAAACGCGATCGCCGGGGTGTCGATGAGCGCCGCTTCGGCCGTCGACCTCGCGATTCAGGCGCCCGAGGTGTACGAGGCCGTGGCGGCCTACAGCGGGTGCCCTTGGGCCGCTGACGCCGCCGGCGCCGCGATGGTCAGCGCGCAGGTCATCCGCGGCGGGGGCAACCCGGCGAACATGTGGGGATCGCCGGGCGACGCGGTCTGGCGGGCGCACGACGCTTTCGCCAACGCGGGCGCTCTGGCCGGGAAAACCATCTACTTGTCCGCCGCCTCCGGCACTCCGGGGGCGATAGATCGAGGAGGGCTGCCCTTCCCGCCGATCGAGGCGATCGCGAGTTCGTGCACGGCGGCCTTCGCCGACCGTCTCACCGAGCTCGGGCTACCGGCGATCCATGTCAACCGCCCGGAGGGCTCGCACACCTGGGGGCAGTTCGAGGCGGACCTGCACGATTCCTGGCCCCACCTGGCCCGCGCCCTCGGGGCGTGAGCAGCGGCTCCCGACCGCGCGCTCATCCTGCACGACGCACGGCCGGGCTCGCAGCCGCCGCGCGGGCCCGGCCGTGGCGACGAGCGCAGGCCACCAGCGCATGCGTGGATAGGGCACGATGTCCTGTCCCCAGCGAACCGGACCAGCGCATCCGTGCGCTGATGGCGGGCTCGGGTTCCGCGCACACTGTCGCCCGACCGCGCGGTGGCCTCCCGGCGTGGTGTCGGAGCTCACCGACGGGGGTGGGACTCATTCGTCTCGTCGTTCAGGACATCGGCGGCCGCATCGGCCTCGGAAACCGGGACCCGCAGCACCAGAACCGTGAGCAGGCAACCGACCAGCGCCAGTAAGGCCGCGGCGGCGAAGCCCGCGCGGACGCCATCGACGGAGGAGCCGTTCGCTTTTTCGGTCACCGTCTGCGCGAGCAGGAGCACGGCCGTGACGCCGATCCCGGCTCCGACCCGCTGCGCGGTGTTGACGACACCGGCGGCGATGCCCCGATCCGTCTCGTCCACCGCCGTGACGGCCGGGACGGTGACGCCGACGAACGCGGCAGGCAAACCGACGCCGAACACGATGGCCCCGGGCAGCACGTCGACGAGGTAAGAGGCGTGTTCGGGCAACCGCGCGAACCAAGCCAGCGCCGCGGCCTGCAACGCCATTCCGGCGGCCAGCACACCCTGGGGGCCGAGCTTCGCCAGCGCGAACGGGATGAGGGTGCGGGAGACGACGATGTTGACCACCGCGACCGGCAACACCGCCAGCCCCGACGCCGTCGGACTGTAGCCCTGGGTGTTCTGCAGATACAGCGCGAGCAGGGCGAACGCGGGCACGTGCGCCGCGCCGACGAGAGCGTTCACCGCTGCCGAACCGCTCACCTGACGAATCGCGAACAGCCGCAGCGGCATCAGCGGGTGCGAGCTGCGCAGCTCGATGACCAGGAAGCCGACGAAAAGGGCGGCACCCACTCCGAGCAGCGCGGAAGCGAGCAGCCGGAGGCCCGGATCGCCCCACGCGCCGATCGAGTATCCGATGATCAGCAGCGCGCCCGTTCCGGTGAGCGCGCCCGGCACATCGAGTCGTCCCGCCTCGGCCGTGCTGGCGGGGTCCGCGGGCAGCTTGCGCAACAACGCCAGCGCGAGCAGTCCGATCGGCAGGTTGATCAGGAAGATCGACGGCCAACCGAAGACGTCGGTCAGCGGACCGCCCACCGCGGTGCCGATCGCCGCGCCCGCGGCGCCCATCGCGCTCCAGACTCCGAAGGCCCGGCGCCGCGCCGCTGGATCGGTGAACGCCGTGGCCAGCAGCGCCAGTTGCGCCGGGATCACGACGGCCGCACCGATGCCCTGCAGGGCACGCGCGGCGATCAGCAACCACGCCGTGCCCGCGAATCCGGCCAGCGCGGAGGCGACAGTGAAGACCGCCAGCCCGGCCCCGAACATGCGGCGCGGTCCGTACAGGTCCGCCGCGCGGCCCCCCAGCAGCATGAACCCGCCGAACGCGAGCAGATAGGCGTTGGTCACCCAGCCCAAACCGGCTTCACCCAGGCCGAAGTGCCTCCCGATCTCCGGAAGCGCCACGTTCAGCACCGTCGTATCGAGGAAGATCACCAACTCGACAACCGTAATCACCAGCAGCCGCCATCGTCCCAACCCGCCCATCACGCATCCTTTCACTAGAGCATCGATCTAGCGAAATAGTTCACTAGTGCTGAACTCCAGTCAAGTAGGATGTCCTCCATGTCGAAGAACACCGGAGTGCGCGCGGCCAAGACCTCGGCCAACCGGGCGCGCATGCTGGGCGCGGCGCGGGAGTTGTTCACCACCCGCGGTTACACGGCGACCACCATGAAGGCCATCGCCGAAGAAGCTGGGATGGCCGTGCAGACCCTGTACTTCACCTTCGCCACCAAGCGCGCGATCCTCGCGGAGTTGCTCGACGTCGAGATCGCGGGCGACACCGAGCCGGTCGCCACGCTCGACCGGCCGTGGTTCGCCGAGGCGGTCGCCGCGCCACCGCTCGAGCAGATCCGGCTCCAAGTGGCGGCCGCGGGCGCGATCCTGGCCCGGGTCACCCCCTTGCTGGAGGCCGTTCGCTCGGCCGCCGCGACCGATCCGGAACTGGCCGAACTGTGGCAGACCAACATCGCCCAACGCCACCTCGTGCAGCACCGCCTCGGTGCGGCGCTGGCCGCCAAAACCCCGCTGCGCGAAGGGATCGACCCCGACCGCGCCGCCGACATCGCCTTGGTGGTCCTCGCGCCCGAGACCTACCACCTCCTCGTCCACGAACGCGGCTGGACCAGCCAGGAGTGGCAGGACTGGGCCGCCGGCGCCCTGATTCGTCAGCTACTGCCCTGACCAGGTGTCGTGACCATCAGCGGCACAACGTATCCGATGATCCCCGCGCTCGTGGGCATCACCGCGAGCGATGGTGCCGCCGATGACGGCGCAGCGCCCGGCGACGACCACGACCGCGGCCCCGCACCGTGTGACGGTCGTTGCTGTGGCACGTCCGGCTCGAGGCGGACCCGGCTCACCGGTGGCTACGCGACCGCGCGCTGGAGGTGCCGGTTACCTACCGAACCACGAGACCCGAGCGAGACCGGTGCGGATGTCAGCGGTGAGGCGTGACCCCGCCTCGACCACCGGAGCGACCGTCACAAACCCTCGTCGGCGGGATAGCGGGCGGCGAGCCCGGACCGGTCGCCGAGCCCGAAGTTCATGACGAGATCGTCGGCGACCTGAACCAGCACGTCGCGCCCCTCGACCGCGGACGCCCATTCCCTCGGCAATCCGGAGACCCCGTGGACGGCGCCGATCAGATTGCCTGCCACCGCACCCGTGGAATCGGAATCGCCGGAATGGTTCACCGACAGCAGCAACGCCGCGCGCACATCACCGGTCCTGGCCGCGTGCAGGGCGCAATACACCGCGATGGCCAGGCATTCCTCCGCGACCCACCCTTCGCCGACCCGCTCGACCTGTTCGGCGGAGACCCCCTCCTCGGACAACTCCACAGCTCGCGTCAGGGCCGCCACCGTCTCGGCGCTCGCGGGGAAAGTCGTGAGCTGAGCGATCGTCTGCCGTACGGCGATCGACAGCTCGACACCGCTCACCACACGATCGATCAGTGCGGCGAACGCCCCCGCCGCGAGGTATCCCGTCGGATGCCCGTGGGTCAATTGAGCGGCCCGCGCGGCCGTGGTGAAAGCAAGGTCGGACCCCATACCGGCCAGACCGATCGGCGCGGACCGCATCACGGTGCCGCAGCCTTTCGAATGCGGGTTCACCGGCCCGCTCTCCCCGAACGGGTTCGGTGCGACGAACCCCCGTGACTGCTGCCCGAGCCCGGACATGCACGCGTTCCCGGGCGCGCGCGCCGCGTACAGAAAGGGAAGGCTCGCCAGCCACCCGTCGACGTGGGGCGCGGGCACCTCTTGCCGCTGCGTCTGCCACCAGCGCAGATATGCTCGGCGCAACGCCGGCAGCGGATCAGCGCCGGGCGCGGACCGCAAAAGCCCCTCAGCGGTGAACAACGTCATCTGCGTGTCGTCGGTGATCTGCTGCGCCGCGTCCTGGACATGCTGCGGCAGAAAGCCCGTCACGCCGTGATCGCCATACCGCTGCCGAATCTGCTCCAGCCGCAGGAATTCGATGGGCCACCCCAGCGCGTCACCCACCGCTCCACCCAGCAGTGACCCCCGGACCCGATCGAAGACCATCGTGTAATCCACCACGAGACAACATCATCACGCATCCGGCCCGCGGTCCACCACAGTGGCGGTACCGGTGCCCCCACTCAGCCCCCCGGCCACTCTGCTGCGTTCACTCTCGAACGCTCACCGAATCCGCGTTCTTCAGCCGACGTGCCGCGAAGATCCGCCGACCGATCACGCCTTGACGCGGCGCGAACAGATACACGGCCGTGAAGACCATCCCTTGGACGACGACAACCATGCCGCCGGGAGCCGTGTCGAGGTGGTAACTCAGGTACAGGCCCGCCACCGCACAGGTCACCGAGATGGCGGGGGCGATGAGCAACATCCGGCCGAAGCGGTCGGTGAGCAGGTAGGCCGTCGCGCCCGGGATGATGAGCATGGCGACCACGAGGACGACGCCGACCGCTTGCAGGGCGACAACGGCGGTGAGGGCCAGCAATCCGAGCAGTGCCGTGCCGAGCAACCGCGGACTGAGGCCGATGGCGTGCGCGTGCGTGGGGTCGAAGGCGTAGAGAGTGAAGTCGCGACGTTTGAGAATCAGCGCGCCGAGGGTGATCGCGGCGAGGATCACCACCTGCACCAGTTCACCGCGGCTGACGCCGAGCAGGTTGCCGAACACGATGTGGTTGAGATCGGTCTGACTGGGCGTCACCGAGACCAGCACCAAGCCGAAGGCGAACAGTGTGGTGAAGACGATGCCGATGGCGGCGTCCTCCTTGATCCGGCTGGTGTCCCGGACCACGCCGATCAGCGCCACCGCCAGGAATCCGAACACGATCGCGCCCACCGCGAACGGCAGCCCGACGATGTAGGCCAGCACCACACCGGGCAGCACCGCGTGCGAGACGGCGTCTCCCATCAACGACCACCCGATCAGCACCAGCCAGCACGACAGCACCGCGCACACCAGCGCCGCGGTCACGGTGGTGGCCAGTGCGCGCACCATGAACTCGTAGCGCAGGGGATCGATGAAAATTTCGGTCAAGCTCATATATCTGTCCCCACACTCGGCCGGGGCTCACACCCGGTTCATCACGTCCAGGCCGAACGCCCTGGCCAGGTTCTCCGGCCGCAGGACCGCGTCGAGATCGCCCTGGGCGAGCACGGTGCGCATCAGCAGCACCGCCTCGTCTGCGAGGCCGGGCAAGGCGTGCAGGTCGTGCGTCGACACCAGGATCGTGGCGCCGTCGCCGGCGAGCTGCCGCAGCAGTGCGGTGATCGTGGCCTCCGAACGCTTGTCGACGCCCGCGAACGGTTCGTCGAGCAGCAGGACGGTCGCGCCTTGGGCCAGCCCGCGCGCAACGAAGGCGCGCTTCTTCTGTCCGCCGGACAACTGCCCGATCTGCCGGTCGGCGAGGTCGGTCAGTTCCACGCGTTCCAGTGCGTGCGCGACCGCTTCCCGATCCGCCTCACGCGGACGCCTGGTGAAACCGAGTCGGCCGTAGCGGCCGGTCATCACCACGTCTCGGACCGAAAGCGGGAAGCTCCAGTCGACGTCCTCGCTCTGCGGGACATAGCCGAGGATGCCCGCGCGCCGCGCCGCGACGGGCGCGCCGCCGTTGATCCGAACCGTTCCCCGGTCGGGGTGAGCCAGGCCCATGATCGTCTTGAACAACGTCGACTTGCCGGAACCGTTCATCCCGATGAGACCGCAGACCCGCCCCGCGTTCACGGTCAGATCGACGTCCTCGAGCGCGGGCACCTCGCCGTAGTGGACGCTGACGCCACGCACCTCGATCACCGGCCCGCTCATGGACGGCGACCCGTCAGTGCGGAGCCGATTGTCTGCGCGTCGTGGCGGATCAACGCCAGGTAGGTCGGGACCGGGCCGTCGGCTTCCGACAGCGAATCGACGTACAGCACCCCTCCGAACGCCGCGCCGGTGGCCTCGACCACGCGGCGCATCGGCGCGTCCGACACCGTGGACTCGCAGAACACCGCGGGCACCCGCTGCTGCCGGACGAAGTCGATGGCCGACGCGATCTGCTGGGGCGTGGCCTGCTGCTCGGCATTGACCGCCCAGATGTACTTCTCGGTGAGGCCGGCATCGCGGGCCAGATAGGAGAACGCGCCCTCGCAAGTCACCAAGGCCCGCTCGTTCGGCGGCAGCGCGTTCAAGGTACCGGTGAGTTCGTCGTGCACCTTGCGCAGCTCGGACTTGTACCGCTCCCCGTTGGAACGGAAATCGGCGGCATGGCCGGGAGAGAGATCGCTGAACGCCCGCACCATGTTGTCGACGTAGATCTGCGCGTTCTGCGGTGACATCCACGCGTGCGGGTTCGGTTTGCCCTGGTAGGCGTCCTCGCGGATCGGCAACGGGGCGACACCCTCGCTGACCACGACATGCGGCACCCGCAAGTCGGAGACGAACTGGGCGAACCACGCCTCCAGGTTCAAGCCGTTGTCCAGGATGAGGTCCGCCTTGGCCGCCTTCTTGATGTCACCCGGCGTCGGCTCGTAGCCGTGGATCTCCGCACCCGCCTTGGTGATCGACTCCACGGTCAGGTGCTCGCCCGCCACGTTCCTGGCGATATCCGCGAGCACCGTGAACGTCGTGAGCACCACCGGCCGATCGTTGGGTCCGGCGCCGCTCTCGGCGCAGGCGGTGAGCGTGAATGCCAGCGCGCCCACGGCTATCGCCGCCATCCATCGGCGTGGAGACAGGGCGAGCAGCGGGTGGAGCCGAACCTTCATACAAGGAGATGATAAGTTCGCTTACCCTAACTTTCAAGTTAGAGTCGCTGAAACGAAGAGCCGCTCGTCGCTTCGGACCGCCGGAACAGCCGTCCCGCGAACTACAGCACCGGCAGGGGCGCCGACTCCGGGAAAACGACCGGGAGGGCGGTCAGCGCTCGATGGAACGGACCCGGACGCCAGATCAGCTCGTTCACCGGGACGGCGAGCCGCATCTCCGGCAGGGCGTCGAGCAGTTGGTCGATGGCGTCCTGGGCGATCAGGTAGGCCAGTGAACTCGCCGGACACACGTGCGGCCCGCCGCCGAACGCCAAATGCGCCCGATTGCCCGCGTACTGGTCGGTTCTGATCGCCGGGTCGGTGTTGCAGGCGGCCATGCTGATCACCACCGGCTGGTGGGCGGGCAGCCAGACGTCATCGATCAGCACCGGCTGCTTCGGGAAGCTGAAGCAGAAGTTCGCCATCGGCGGATCGTTGAACAGCACCTCGTCCAGAGCGTCCCGGGTCGACAGGCTCCCGCCCAGCACACTGCCGCCGAAGCGCTCGTCGGTGAGGATCAGCAGCAAGGTGTTGACGATCAAATTCTGCTGAGGCTCGATACCCGCGCCGTACAGGGTCCCCAGCTGGTGCACCATCTCGGTGTCGCTCAACCCCGCCGAGTGCCGCAGCATGCGCGTCGTGATGTCGTTGCCGGGTTCGGCCCGTTTCAGCAGCGTCAACTCCCCCAGCGAATCGATGAGCATCTTGTTCCCGCGCTCCGCCTCGACACCCTCGAAGATCGCGGCCATACCGGTCGCGGCGCGCTGCGCGATCTCGGCCGGACACCCCAGCAAGGCGTTCAGCACCGCGAAGGCGAGTGGAAAGGCGTACTGGCGCACCACATCCGCGGCCCCGTCCGCGCAGAACGAGTTGATCAGCGGAATGGCCAGCTGCGCGACGGTGTCGCGCAGGCCGTACAGGTCGACCTTCTCCAGCCCCGCGACGTTGGCCTGCCGATAGCGGGCATGCTCGGCTCCGGCATTCCGCAAAGCGTTCGGCCGCCACTGCATCATCGGCAACACCGGGCAGTCCGCGGCGATGTTCTGCTGCCAAGCGCGCGGGTCGGCCGGGAAGTGGTCCGGGTCGTTCATGATCCGCACCGCGGCGTGATAACCGATCACCAAGGTGGCCGGTACGCCCGGCGCCAGTTCCACCGGCGCCAACGATCCGTATCGCGCACGCATCTCGCGATAGGCGCTGTGCGGGTCCGCAGCGAATTCCGTTGCGAAAAGCGGAATCCGCGGGCCGTCGGTATCGATCGGCGAACCATGCGTCGCGCGGCTGTGCGCAGAGGACGGGGACATCGTCATCGGAGGAGCTCCAGGCGGTCGGACAACAAGATCCGTGAGCCTAGGCAGCTTGCCGGGCGTCCGCACCGGAAATGCCTCGAGATGACCGAGCGCGGCAATTTGCTATAGAATTGCCCAAGATTCGACGCGTAGACCTGATCGAAGGCGAATCGCACCCGCTGTGCCGAGTGCGCCGATCGAGCGCGGGTACCACGGCGGCCGTGCGGAACTTCGACACGAGGACGGCACGCCATGACAGACGTCGACTTTTGCGTAATCGGCGGCGGTTTCGCGGGATTGACGGCCGCGCTGCGGCTGAAACAAGCGGGCCGATCGGTCGCGCTGCTGGAAGCACGGGACCGGCTGGGCGGACGCACCTTCACCGAAGTGCGCGACGACGGTTCGTGGATCGATCGCGGCGGCGCCTGGATCGGGCCGGGTCAGGACCGGGTCCAGGCTCTGATGACCGAGTTCGGGGTAGCGAGTTACAAGCAGTACACCGACGGCTCGGCCCTGATGGTGGTCGACGGCAAGCAGCACCGCTATACGGGCACGATCCCGTGGACCATGAGCCCGTGGGCGGCCATGAACCTCGGCGCGGTATTCCTCGAGCTCGGACATATGTGCAAGTCGGTTCCGCTGGAAGCGCCGTGGGCGGCGAAGAAGGCCGACAAGTGGGATCAGGTCAGCCTGGCGCATTGGCTGGAGAACAATGTCCTGTCCAAGCCCGCCCACGATTTGCTCGAGACCGCCATAGCGGGCTGCTACACCTCGGCGGCTACGGAGGTGTCGTTGCTTTTCGTGCTGTACCAGATGGCTTCGGGGGGCGGACCCGACTTCGTTCTGGGCGTGAAGGACGGAGCGCAGGACGCGCGGCCGGTCGGGGGCATGGGCGCCGTCTACGGGCCGATGGCCGCCGAACTCGGCGATTCGATCCATCTCTCGCAACCGGTCCGATGCATCCATCAGGATGCCGAGGGGGTGACGGTCCGCGCAGCCCAGGTGACCATGCGCGCCCGGCGCGCGATCGTGGCCGTCCCCTTGGCGATCGCCGACCAGATCGCGTACAAACCGATGTTGCCCGTCGATCGCTGGTTCCTCCATCAACGTATGCCGAGCGGCTCGATCATCAAGATCTCCGTCGTGTACGAGGAACCGTTCTGGCGAGCCGACGGGCTGTCGGGGCAGTCGGCCGCGCCGAGTTCGCCTGCGACGATCACCATCGATGCGTGCACCGACACCGGGCGGCCCGGTGTCCTGTGCGTCATCGTCGAAGGGCCCATCGCACGGCAGTTGGGCCGGCTCGATGACGCGGAACGCAAGAGCGCGATCCTCGGCGCACTCGTCGAACGGTTCGGCCGGAAAGCCGGCTCACCCGTCGACTTCGTCGAGCAGAACTGGAGCGTCGAGCGTTACTCCGGCGGCGGCATGCTCAGCCATGCCCCGACCGGCGTGCTCACCCAGTTCGGCCACGCCCTGCGCGAGCCGTGCGGTCGCATCCATTGGGCGGGCACCGAGAGTTCCGCGGTCATGTGCGGCTGGATCGACGGAGCCATCCGCTCGGGTGAACGCGCGGCCAGCGAAGTACTGGAGCACGAGACCGCCGCGGTGGGCTGACGAGGGGATCGCCGCCACGGTCGGTTCCGGGCGGGACCGGCTCCGCTACATCTTGGCGCGCCGGGCCATCACGAAGCTGTAGAGCCCGTAGGTGATGATGCCCAGCCCCGCCACGAGCAGCAGAGCCACGCCGAAGGGTTGAGCGCCCAGCGTCTTCAAGGCGCCGTCGAGTCCGGCGGACTTGTTCGGATCCGACCCGAGCGTGGCGAAGATCACCAGCAACCCGACCGCGCCGATGGCCAGTCCCTTCGCGATGTATCCCACGGTGCCGAGCCGCCGCACGAAGGCGCTGGGTGTCCCGTGGAGGTCGTCGAGGAAGCTCTGACGCGCCCCTTTGTACACGTGGTAGCCACCGACCGCGATGATGATCAGCCCGCCCACGACGAGGGCGATCGTCCCCGCCGTGTTCTGCATCAGGCGGGCGGTGAGCCCGACGCTCTCACTGCTGCTCGACTTGCCGCTGCCTCGGGCGAAACGGAACGCGGAGACGGCGAACGCGATGTAGACCACGAACAGCGAGAAAGCTTTGGCGCGATCGAACGCTTCGTGTTTCCTGCTGTCGGCGCCGGGTTTGGACGCGCTGCCGAATACGGCCTCCACCAGCCGCCAGAGCGCCATCAGCAGAAACGCGACCACGCCCACCCCGAGCGTGAGCACGCCGCCCGGTTTGGCGGCCAGTTCGGCCATGGCGCCGGATTGGTCGGCGGTGCCGCCTCCCCCGCCGAGCGCGAGCCGGATGGCGATGTAGCCGACGAGCAGGTGGACCAAGCCGGACATGACATAGCCCGCGCGGGCGAATCGCTCGAAGACGCCGTTCTGGGCGATCCGTCCGGCGGTGCCGGAAAGGTTTGTGTGAGCCATACTGCTTCTCCGTCCAAGTTCCGCGGCGCGAGCCGCTCGCAGAACACGGACCGGATACCCACGTCTGCCGTAAAAGCACCCCTGCATTTCCGAGGTGAGTTCCGGCCTCCGCTATGGGGCGGCTACTGCCCGTCGGTCACCTTCGCCAGAAGAAGTGATGCACCACCCCGCTCGGGCTCGGGATCCGCTCCAGATGAAAACGGTCGACGAGTTCGTCAGGACTCGTCCACAGTCTTTCACCGCGACCGAGCTCGACCGGCGCGACGGCGACGTGCATCGTGTCGATGAGATCCGCGTCGAGAAACTCCCGGACCGTCGCGACACCGCCACCGATGCGCACGTCCTTACCCTCCGCGGCATCGAATGCCCGAGCGAGCGCATCTTTCGGAGACGCATCGAGGAAGTGGAACGTGGTGTCCCCCAGCGTGAACGAGGGTCGCACGTGGTGGGTGAGGACGAATACCGGAGTGTGGAACGGGGGTTCGTCCCCCCACCAGCCCTGCCAGTCGTAGTTCTCCCATGGCCCCCGCTGCGGACCGAACTTGTTGCGCCCCATGATCTCGGCCCCGATGTTGTTGCGGAAATCGCGAGCGCAGTAGTCGTCGAGGCCGTAGGTTCCGCCGGGCTCGGTCCGGGTGGGCCAGTGAGCGGTGGCGCCCGCCCAAGAGAACAGCGGACCGGGATCGGCATGGCCGAACGGGCGCTCAAGGCGCTGCCCCTCCCCTGAACCGTAGCCATCACCGGAGACGCTGAAGTTCTGAACGCGGACCAACTGTTTCATCGAAACCCTTTCTGATTGCAGTTTGCAATCGGTTCGCAATGTACCCAGACTGATCCCACATTGCAATCAGTGGTCCGATAGCAGGCAGCCGTCAAGCGCCGAGGAGCTGAATTCCACGGCAACGGCTATGCGACCTGCCGGATCGGGCCGTAGGAGCGACGTCCCCGAGCGGAGTGTGAGCATACGAAGCCGCAATCTGGTCGTGCATACCTCGAGATGCCCGCCAAGGACGAATGCCAAGTCCGCGAACTCGCCGGACCTGATCTTTGTTGAAGTGGACATGGCGGGAACTTACTCGAACCGGACCGACCTGCTGGAGGACTTCGCTGAGTTGTGGCAACGGATCTAGGGAAGCGGACCGCGCAGGTCATCACTATCCCGCAGGGACACGTCTGGCGGTCGGAAAAATCAGCTGGCCCCAGAAGGACCGCGGCGATCGTGACCAGGCACGAAACTGGCGCGTCCATGGCCCAGCTGAAGGTGGAGCACCACATGGCCAGGTGAAGGTGGCCAAGGTGCTGCGGGACGGCAGGAGTGACGATTCGGTCGAGGGCGGGCAGTACCGCTGAGGGTGTGCATTTCTGTAATCACGATCCAGCAAATGGATAACTGGCGTTGAACACCGCCCTGGCCGTCACCTTGCTATATGTTGTCGACGACATATACTGTTGGTGCCGTGAGCGAACTGTTCACCATCGAGATCGAGCCCGAGGTGCGGGACTGGCTGGAAGCGCTGCCAGCCAGACACTTCCGCGAAACTCGCACAACAGACCTGCCAAGCCGAACACGAGCCCGCCCATCAAGAATTCATCCGCACCCTCGAGAAGGGAGAACTGGACTGATGAGCCACGCACGCTGGAAGACCTCCGGGAACGCAAACTTGCCGAGGGCTACACCGAACCGGATGGCGTCACCGAGGCCCGCCGCGAAATCCGGCTCTCCATGGCACTGGCCAAAGCCGTCTACGACCGCCGGACCGAACTCGGCCTTACTCAGGCGGACCTCGCCGAACGTGCTGGCCTGACCCAAGCCAAAATCTCGCGCATCGAAGGCTCCGACACCGTGCCAACCCTTCCCCTACTCGCCAAACTCGCCGATGCCCTCGACGCCACCCTCAACATCGCCTTGGACGCCGACGACACCCGAGTCAACTTCACCAGCCACCACACCGACGCTGCCTGAGCACAAGTAGTCGCTCCGATGAGACTTGACATCGCCGGCACACTCGACCATGAGCGGCCGTCAATCAAGGTTGCACCGGCACCGGGGCAGTCTCGCTCCGCATACCAGCCGGTCAGCCACACAAACAGTTCCCAGCGATATCAGGCAGGATGTCACACGACGGGCAGGGCTCCCGCGGCGGCAAATCTGGTCTGGGCGAGCTCACATCCCCCACGGGTTCCTGCACGTATGGCTTGTAACCCATCCGATTACCTGCATCAACTCGCTGCGGAGGGGGCCGTCTGTTTCGGCGTATCTCCGCGATCTTGTCTGCAGTTACTCCGTCAAAGTGCTCCCGTGCCGCCGCTGCACAATCCTCGTCAGTAGCATGCGGCCGATCCTTGATCCAAGTCACAACGTACTGATGGAAACCCGACCTTCAGAAGGACGAATTCGACGGCTCCGCTCACGCTCATCGTGGAAGCCCACGCCGGTCGCCTCCTAAGAGACTTGATGCGAATCGAACCGAGATCCATCCAAATCCGCAGTTTCCCCGGTCATGATAGGCCTCGGCCCGAAAACAGTAGGAACCCGCAGGCCGTTGACCTGCGGGTTCCTACGAAGTGAAGCTAAGGGGACTCGAACCCCTCGGCAGCGAAGGCAGGCTCCACCAGAACTTGGTGCGGCAAGCCGCGCGCAACGGTCATCGCCGCGACCGCAGCCGGGCGGCTCAGCCCAGAATCGCGGACAACAGAATAGCGATCCCGTAGGCAAGTGCGCCCATGCCGAATCCGAGGCGGGCGCGACGGGAGAACCTGTTCGCGCCGAGGGCTGATGCGGTGAGGATTGCCACCGCGACTAGGGCGCCGATGAATGGAAAGGCGACTCTGTCTGCGGCGGAGATATAGAAGATATAGAGAAGCAGCAGTGAGACGACCCAGGCGCTGATGGCGCCGGACAGGAACAGCAGGACGTCTTTGACGATCACCATCTCAGGCCGTTCCCGGGCCAGGGGCCGCGGGGAGGCGGTCGGTGAGATTGCTGGCAAAGCGTTGCCAGACGGTGCCACTCGCCTCGCCGCCGCCCGGAATCGCTGAAGCTCCGCCGACTGGGCCCCAGGCGTCCACCTTCAGCTCCCACAGATTTCCGCTCGTCGGTAGCGCTTGGAAAGTGATCGTGCGGTCGGCGCCTTCGATGTGGCCGTCGAGCGACTTGATGACGATCCCCTCTGGGCCGACGTATTCGATCCGGACCGGCTGCCCACCGACCGGCGAATCCAGACGACATTCCTTGCCGGTCTCGATGGTGGGACCGCAGCCGCTGAACGGGAAGTACTTGTCGAAGTTCTTCGCGATCTCGTCATGGATCTGGGCGGGAGAATAGCCGGACGGTGCGGTGAAGGGGTACTCCTTCGTGTAGCTGCCGTACCCACCGGTGTTCTGCGGGAGCCCGTAAGAAATCACCGAATCCCCCTCCGGGAGTCGGCTGAACGCGGTTTCGATCGCGGCCTGCACGGAAGCGGCGGCGGTGCGAGCATTCTCGAGTGCCTGCTTCACCGCGGTGGCCGAGGCATCCGCATCGACCTGCAGCGTTCCCGCCGCCACCGAATACGACGAGGCATCCGGCAACTGCGACAGCAGGGTTTGATGGGTGCTGGTCGAGATGGTGACGGCTCCGTCGTCACCGACCTCGTAGCCCTTCGATTCCGCCGCCCTCACCGCATTGACCACGGCGGTCTTCGCTGAGCCCAAAGTGCTCGCACCGGACTGCGCCGCGGTCGCACCGTCCTGCAGGGCCGTGATGAGACGCCTTGTGGTTGTGCGAATTTCCTCGTGCTTGGACCGCATCGCCTCCGCAGCACTACCCGTCCAGAAGTCACGACCGGCATCGACGGCGCGGTACTGGGTGTCATCGAAGCTTGTCAGATTCGAGGCCTGGAGGGACCAGCCATCACCTCGCGTCCGCAACGTCGCAGGCTCCCAAGCCAGCACCTGCGCGACGGTGAGGGGCGCCGCCCCGGCAACGGAATCCTGTTCCCCGGAACCCGAGGTCCTCATGCCAGCGCCCCCTGCGCAGCAGCGATATCGCCCGCGTTCTCGGTATCCTTGTTCTGAAACTCCCTCACCGCGGTCGAGGTCGCCTCCGACAGCGCGTCATAGTCGGCGATCAACGTCTGTGCCGCTTTCGCGACCTTGGCGATCGCAGTCGTCGACACATCCGAAATCTTCGTTCCCGGCAACGTCAGACCAGCATCCCCGGCCTCACCGGTGAACATCCCCGCGATCTGCGTCTCCGCCTTGCCCAGCGTCGTCGCGAGTTCTTGCGTCCGTGACGAATCGAGATCCGCTGCGGCAGCCATGATTTCCCCCCATGTCCCTGTAGCCCGTCGGCGGTTACATTAGCGACCACGACTCACCCACGCAACAACTCGAACCAGCAGTTCGTCGCCCTTTGAGCAGTCGTATGGTCCACTTGACGATTCGAGTAGAGAAGGTTCGCAGTATGGGGGATATCGATCCGGTCTCCGGCCACATCGAACGACTCCAGCGTGCGCTCACCGATGCCAGGGGTAAGGCAGCCAGTGCGGATGGGTCGCTGCGCGTGGAAGTCGGCGCGAACGGCACGCTGCACAGTATCGAGTTAGGCGAGGGCGGCGCCTATCTGGACCCGCGTCGGCTGGTCGAGATGATCATCGACCTGCATCGCGCAGCGGTGGCCGACGCGGCAGCGGTCATGCGTGAGACCGTGGCGGCGCTGAGCAGCGATCCACGCCTGCAGGAGGGTCGCCAGCATGTCGTCGACAAGCTCACGCAGCCGCGACCCAGCAACGAACCCATCCACACCGGGGTGTCTTCGCCGACGGCAGACCAGCAGCACGTTTCCGCACGAGCACGCGAAGGTTCACCCAGCGAACCGAACACAGCACCGAGCGTGACCCAGACCCCGACCCCATCTCGGGCCGCACCACGTGCGCCCATTCGCACCGCACCGACGAGGGCTGCGACACCGGCAACGCGTCCCGCGAAATCTCCGCGACACCACCCCGCACCAGCACGAATCTCCGAGTTCGATCCCGTCACGTACGCTCCGGTCACCCGCACCCGCCGCCAGTCGACACCTGATCGACCCACTGACACATCACCTCAGCCGCGCACCGCCACCGAACCCCCGGCCGCCGAAAACACCGGTGGCGGCACGTCGCAACCCCTGCACAGCACCGAGGGCTCGACACCATCACTGCCCCGGGCCGCCGCATCCTCCCCCGTTGACATCACCGAGTCGGTCATCGCCTGGCACGATCCCTCCGACGACTCCCACATCACCGGCGCGAGCTGGCCACCCGACGACTACCCGCTCATGTCAGACGAGTGGTGGTGGGGACCGCACTCGACCGACGGAATATGACCAGAACCGCCGATCAGCGACGACAGCAAAGCGAATCGGACAGTTCGACGCCACAACAGTAGAGGTGCTGTAAAGCCAAGCCTGCTGCAAGTAGCTCAGTGCCTGAGCTGATCGGGTGCGAACCAAAGCTTGTCAGTCGTGTCGTCGCCGGAAACTGAGAAATACCGGAAGGTCGAAAGCCAGGTACGAAGACTCGAGCGGAAACAGCGGCCATGACGGCGCGCAGTTTGTTGACGCGGCACCTGCCAGAAACAGAAATCGCCACCCTGAAGGTGGGCGGTGAAGCGCGACGCGCTGGATTCGATGGACACCCTGTTCGACTCCTCCGACGACACCGCGATCTGAACTGTCGTCAGTGGTGTCGTCAACCCGGGATTCGAGAGGTGCCGGAACGACAAAGACCAGGCCCGGAAAATCGCCGGACCTGGTCTTCTGTTCGAGTGGAGCTAAGGGGACTCGAACCCCTGACCCCCACACTGCCAGGCATATACCAGCGTCCTGATCAGGGACTTTCCCTGGGCAAACGGTGTGTTTTCGGTGTTGTAGCTGGCGTGATCGGCGGGGACGTTGTCGTAAAAAGTGTCGTGAGGCCCACGCCGACGTTCTCCGTCTGACCACCATGCCGAGAGTGCATAACCGCCGACTCTGAGACGGAATCCCATGAAAATGGGGTTGACACAGCTATGTCCGGCGAGGTATCGGGGATCTATTTCACCGACACCGTAGGCATCACGAATAGCAGTGTGGTCCGGCAGACGATGACCGGCGAACCCCATCGCCGCCGCGACATACCCAAACCGCATAAGTTCGAGCATACCGGCATCTACTGTGATCGCCTGGGGCATGAAACCGCCCGGCACTCAGTAATGACCCGCGAGTTGGAGGATGGGATCACCAGGTCTGGTTCAGTCGTAGCCGAGCTCGGGACGGAATGGGACGTAGGCGGCGCGAGGAATAGCGGTCATGCATGTTCAATCCAGTCGCGGGCAGTCGCCTGTTACAAGTAGCGGACCCCGAAGGTCTGCACCAACCGCGAATCGGTCACCTTCGGCCCAATCGACAGCACAATCCCGCCCCTTGTCAATGAGGGTTTACACATGCGATTCAAGGCATGCCGATCTGGCAGGCCTTGAGTCCCGGCAGCAGTGCCGCGTGGTTGTAGAACTTGAGGCGCTACCCAGCTCGCCTGCGCTCGAAGTCGTGGGTCTTCTTGTCGCGCATGCCACGTCATACCCACATCCCGCCCCTCCCCACCACTGTCCGGAAGGAGTCTCACGCATGGCTGATCCCGATGTCGACAGCACGACGCCCGTTCGCGGCGCTGCGCCGGCGGTGTCCGCGCGGGGCCCGCGTGCGCACACTTTCTTCTGGGCAGTTCTGATTACCGCCGCTGCGGTCAGCGTTACTGGTAACGCCACCCAAGCCGTACTGCACGACACACAGGTGCCCGCCATCGCCGCGGTCGTAGCGGTCATCCCACCGTTGGCGCTGCTCGCGGCCGTGCACGGGGTTTCGGTGCTTTCCCGTGCGCACGCCCACGCTCGCGGCACCTACCGGTTGGCCACCGCCATGACCGTGCTGATCGCGGCGGGCGCATTCTGGTTGTCGTTCACTGCACTGCGGTCGCTGGCGATCATCGCCGGGATTCCACCGGGAGAAGCTTGGCTTTGGCCCGTCATCATCGAGGGGTCAATGGGCCAGGCAACCGTCGCGCTGCTGTCTCTGGCCCGCTCCCCAACCTCTGAGGACGAGGCAACCAATGCACCGGTTCCTCCCGTGCGCACTAGGAACGAGGACGCCGCGCTCGATCATCATGGCACCACGGGCGAACGCACGGCTTGTGCGGACAGGCGGAACGATCTGCGCAAACCCCTGGAACCCGCCGTGCGCACACCCGAATCCCTACTCGACACTGTGCGCACACCCCCGGAACCCGCCGTGCGCACACCCGAATCCCTACTCGACACTGTGCGCACACCCCCGGAACCCGCCGTGCGCACACCCGATTTCGTGCCGAGCACTGTGCAGACAGTGCCTGGAGAGGGCGAACGGACTCCGGAGAATCTGTCTTTGGTGGCGGAGCGAGTGTGCGCACGCGATCCGGCGGGGCGCCGCGATCCCGATCAGGTCGCACAGATTCTGACCCTCCACTACCTCGATGGCCTGAACCCGTCCCAGATCGCCCAGCGGGTGACCCGGAGCCGCACCACGGTGAGCCGGATCCTCAGCGACGCCCGCGACCTACATGCTGAGGGGCCGCTAGCGCCCCGGCGATGAGGGCGGCAATGAATCTGTCGTCCGGATCGGACGCTGACCCGTGACCGATGCCCCCACCATCACACTCGACAACCCACCGGAGAGCGGTGTTGGATTGATCTCAAGGTCTCACCCTTGGATCGGTCACCAGCAGCGCTGTCGCGTTCTCGCACGCCGCGGCGTGGGAGGGAATGCGCGGATGGACGTCGATATCACCTGCCCCCAATGTCACCAGCTCGACGGCGTGCAGAGCGTGCCGGCGATCTGCGCTGACGGGTCCTCCAGTAGCTATGACACCGGCACCTACACCGGTGTCGGCATTGCCTCCACCGGGCTGGTGCCCGTGGTCGGGACCACCACGACCGAACGCAGCCACAGCACGGCACTGGCTCGAAGCCTGGCCTGTGCGCCTGCACTGGAGCCGACCGGACGACTCACCGGTCTGGGGCTGTTACTGCTGGTACTGCCAGTCATCGTGCTCGCGATCCTGATCACCGCGATGATCTTCCCCCCGCCCAATACAGATCGGTCATCGCTGGTGCTCGGCACGATCATGTTCGTCGGAATGATCTCGCTGCCGGGACTGCTGGTCCTACGCAGTTCGTTCCAGCGTGGGCGTCACAATGCCCGGATCATGCGGGGTCGTCCCCGTGCGATGGCGGTGTGGGGCGCGGGCTGGTACTGCCATCGCTGTTATCTGGCTTTCTGGCCGTATTCGCCGCTGCCCGACATCCCAGCCCGCCGAGGCGTTGCTCCCGATCAGTTCCGTTGGCTGGTCTGGAAAGCCGGCGGGTACCTGAATCGGTAACCACATCACCGATCATTCCTTCCCAGCCACGGTGTTCGTCCTGTCGTGGCTCGAGTGTTCGGCTCCATCCGGTTCACCGCCGATATCACGTGCCGGTTCCGGGACAGGAGAAACGGGGCTCGGGTTCCCCTGCTTCTGCCCTGCGCTTTGCAGTCGGGGCGGCGCAGCCGGTTGCGTTGTGGTGGGTTCGGTTGCGTTGTGGGCCAGCCCGAGAAGTCGTCGTGCTTCTTTCGGGGTGATCTCCAGGAGTTCGGCGATGTCGTCGGCGGTTTGTCTCTGTTCACGCAATGTTGCGGCGATGCCGGCCTGGGTGATGCGGTGGCGGTCAATTTCGGCTGCGGCGTCGGCTTCGACTTCGGTTATGCGGAGGCGGAGCTGCTCGATATCGCTGTCACGTTTGGCTTCCCGGACCCTGATTGCCTGCCAGGCGTCGATGTAGCGTTTCACCGCCTCGAGAATGATCTGTTCCTGCAGCCGCGCGGCGTCGCGGCGAGCTTTAACTCGCTCCTGGGATCGTTGTATACGGTCGAGGGCTTCTGGGGAACGTCTGATTTTCGATGATCGGGGACGGTCTGCGTGCATGCGGACTCCTTGGACGCGGTTACCCGTGCCATCTGATCTGTCCCGTTGCTATTTTATCCGAACGATCAGACATACGGTCGGCGCTGCCATTCCGCATTCCGGCGTTCCGCGCTCTACAGCCTGGACCGAACGGGAGGAATGCCGAATATTCGTCCCGGTGTCTTCGCGGGTCGACATCTGTTAAGTCTCCAGCTGTACGCTGTTCATCCCTCGGGTTCGCCGCGGCCTGGTTGAACCCCGGACTCGCCGCCGTCGAATCCGACATCGCCCACCGGTCCCGCCTCGGTCTGAGCACGGCCGACACCATCGCCGCGGCCGAACGCGGCGACGACCCGCCTGGGCAGGGAGATTTGTTTCTCTGCAAGCGGGCCGGGCCGGACCCGATCATTGAGCTGCAGCCGGGAGTGTTGTCCGCCAATACCTTTCGTCCGATGTGGTTTTCGTCGCACTGCTGGTCCACGGTCCGTCCCTGCGGTTCGGCAATTTGGGATCGATTGGCTTCCCACTGCACCGCCGGTGTCGCAATGCACGAGGGTGACGACCGACTCACTCGTGGGACCGTGACGCCCGGATTCGCTTCACGGCCCGAGCATCCCGGGTTACTGGGCGACCTCCCTGCCGGATCCGGTGCGAGCGCGAGTAACCCGCTCACCCGCTGCACAGCCGACCTGCGCTGCTGAGGGCACCAGAGCCCGCCAGCCATCACCGCCCTGATCACGCCTCGTGACCGCCTCGGCGTTGTTCTGCCGCGGCTCTGCCATCTGTAGCCCGGAGAGGGACTGCCATGTCCACAATTTCCCACGCCGCGCACCTGGTGCAGTGGATTCAACAATGTCTTCCTCCGGTCGACGAAGACCGCCACCACCCGTGGCTGGCCGAACCCGCCACCCCCGGTGCATTGGTCGCCTATATCGACGTGAGCGTCCGTATCCCCGGTTTCGGTGATCACGAGACACATCTCATTCTGTCGGCGCCGCTTCTGGCCACCGACAACCAGCACCCTCCGCCCTCTGCTGAACGACACCCGTCTCCACCGGCCGTCACAGACACATCGACGACTGCATGAAGTGGAGGTCATTCCTGTCTCACAACACTTTCGAGCGCGGATTCCGCGTGAATTTTGCGCCACACGCTGTATTCGAAACCCCGCGCACCACAGCGTTGCCCAGGAGTCCCGCGACCACCAATAAGCGCTTCCACAGCCGGCTGAGGGTGTCGGTATGCCCGGTCACCGGTGGGTCCGGAACCGCGTCCCATCGCTCAGTCATCCCCAGCCGCCTTGTTCCGGAAGGAAATCTGTGATGTCCATGCCTGCGTTCCGTGTCGACCCATCGGCGGTCGTCTCCGGCAGCGCTGCCGCCTACGAGCTGTCGCCTACCCCTGGCTATCCGATCACCGGCCGGGTCTTCGCCGTGGTCGAGGAGTACCAGGTCCGGGTTGATGACCGTGTCGAACCGCGACCGCGGGTCCGGTTCGAGTTCTCCGACCTCACCGTCGGCGCAGTATTTCTCGGGAATCCGTGCTGCATGGTGGAGTTCCATCCGGATTTCTCCGATGCCGCCGACGGGTATCGGATGGTCAGTCTCGGCGAGCCCGGCTACCTGCAACTGGTGACCGCGTCTGAGATCACCGTGGCTTCCAAGCAGGTCCGGCAGTGCGTCGCTGATCTGCTGGCCGCGCTGACCATCGAGTTCCTCACCGATCCGCGGGTCGCGCGGGCGCGCCGCGACGAAGCGTTCGCCCAGCTGCAGCACGCACGGACCCAGTATCTCGACCTGATCACCATTAACCAGGCTGCCCGCGAGAGGGTACAACGCGCCCGCGCCACCCTCGCCGCCGCGACCGCGCTGCTGCGGTCGGTGCAGGACCCGCTCGCCGGCACCGACCAGGGCTGACGTTTTCGCCTGCCACCCCATTGTCTCCGGCCCCTCCGTCTTTCGGGCGGGCGGTGCGTGTCTTATCCCTTGTCCAGGAAGGAAGTAATCGGCCATGTCGATCGCGACGGAGGTCCGTCACGCGGGCCTTCAGGATCTGGTGGCGCTGCTCACCGAGCAGAACGCCGCGAAAGTCGATGTCGTCGCCCCCGCAGCGGCCCTGCGGGCTGTGGCCGGGGCGGTGCACCTGGCCGGGGTGGCGCCGGTGGTCGACGAGTACGGGGTGACCACGGTCGACGGACAGTACCGGCCGACCGCGGCGGCGGATGCGCAGTTGGCGGCCAAACTCGATATCCCCGCCGGCTATCTGAAACGACTCCGCCGCGACGGCCGCACCGACCTGTGGGATGCCAACATCAACGGCTTACTGCACGGATCCACCGATCCCATGGTGTCCGGTACCCCGGACGAGCGGACATTCCTGCTGCGGCTGTTCGCCTCCCACCGCCCGGGACAACCGGGGGTACTGCGGGCGGTGCTGTCGGACCGGTACGGGGTAATCGATCACCTCGATGTACTGACCGCGGTCCTCGACGGTATCCGCATGGCTGATGCCGACGTTCAGGTTAGGTCGGCGGATCTGACCGCGACGTCGATGCACTGCCGCGTGTTCTCGCCGAAAGTCGGTGCTTTGGCGCCCGGGTTCCTCGCGGGTTACCGCAACCCGTTCGCGCATCCGGACTTCGCCGCCGACCGGCGCCGCGCCGCCGGGGACCTCGCTGCCGGCCGCCAGCTGGCTGCGGGCACCAATGAGCAGTATCAGCACGGCAGTGAGCCGGTCGTGTTCGCCGGATTCCGGTTCTCCAACTCCGAAACCGGGCATCACGCGGTCACCCTCAAACCTGAACTGGTGATCCAGATCTGCGGGAACGGGCTCACCCTGCCGCTGTTCACCAGCACCCGCCGCCACCTCGGAGAACGCCTGGAAACCGGAGCCAGTGTCTGGTCCCAGGACACCGAACGCAAACGTTTGGCGGTGTTGACCGCCGAAACCCGCGACAAAGTCGCCGAATGGCTGTCCCCGGAGTTCCTCGCCGCGCGCGTCGACGAGCTCGAACACCGCGCCGCCACCGCGGTTACCCGTCCCGAACAGGCGGTGCAGGTGGTGTCCAAGCAGTTGGGATTCACCGAAGGCGAACGCTGCGGGATTCTGGCGCATTTCATTGCCGGCGGCCAACTTACCGCCGCCGGCATCGCCAACGCCGTCACCAGCTATTCCCAAACCGTCACCGACGCCGACCGCGCCGCCGCACTCGACGACTGCGCCCTCGACGCCATGACTCTCGTCTGACGACCCAAAAGCAGCTTTCCCCACCATCATCCATCCAGCTCTGGGCGCCCCGCCCAGAGCGCCCGCCGTTTCCTCGAGGAGGTCATCTTCTGTGCTGCACACCCTAAGCCGCGACTCGTTCACCCTCGCCGAGCATCTCGGTGCCGCCGGCCCGGTCACCGATCTGGGCGCCGACACCGTCACCCGCTGGCGTGACCAGGCCCCCGACTGGGCCGGCAGGCACTGGGTCTACAGCGACCCCGACGAGCGCGGGGCCCGCCACCTGCATCCCGCCAATATCACCACCGGCTGACCCCGCTACTGCAGTAAACCCTTCCGCCGCACCAATCACCGGGCCGGCACCAGACAGGCAGTGCGCCTCCAGTGCCGGCCTCGTCCCGTCTCTTCAGCCGCCAGGAGCCGAGTATGTCCGCTGCCCTCACCCTCTCCCCCAAGGACGAAACCACCCACAACGACACTGTCACCACCACCCCCGAACCCGTCGTCCTCGATCCAGCTGCTCCGTTCGCCATGATGGTCGACCCGGCCCGCTTGGAAGTCGGGGAGAACGTGCGCGTCGATTTCGATCTGGACGACGAACCCAGTTTCACCGCCTCGGTTCAGGAGCACGGGGTGCGGATACCGATCACCGCCGTCCGCACCCGCGACGGGCGCTTCGTCGTGACCGACGGTCAGCTGCGCACGCTCACCGCACAAGCGTTGAACCTCGACACCGTGCCGGTGTGGGTCACCCATACCGAGGTCGATATCGACGACCGCCGCTGGCGCGCCAGCAACACTCTCGGCCAGATCACCGTCAACGACCGGCGCATCGGGTTGACCGACGCCGACCGCGCCGCTGGGATCACCCTGGCTCTCGATCTGGGGACGTCGGTCACCAAAGTCGGTAAAGCCCTGCAGTTGAAACGCGACCAGGTCAAGCAGCTCGGCAAGGTCGGGTCCTCGACCGCGGCCCGCCAGGTTCTCGACACCGGCCAGCTCGACCTCGAACAGGCCGCGCTCCTCGCCGACTACGACGGCGTCGGTGACACCGACGCCGTCCAGCGCCTCCTCGACGCTCCTCCCTACCGGTTCGCATATACCGCTGCTCGCATCGCCGAAGACCGAGCCGAACAGCGGGCGCGCCTTGCCGCGGCCCGACCGTATGCCGAGGCCGGATTCGGGATCCTGCTGGACCACGCCACCGGCCTCGTTCCCGCCAGCGATGTGGTCGACAGCGACGGCCGGCCCGCCACGGTCGAACGCCTGCACGCCAACCCGACCGGGTGGCTGGTGCATTGCGAACCCACCGACGAGCTGCTGATCGTGGACCGTGCCACCGGTGACCGCGTCGAGCACGACGAGGTGGACTGGGACACCGAAGGCAATTCCGAGGCGGCTCCTGCCGAGGGGATGCGCCACGCCGACAGCATCGAAGCACGCACCGACTGGCGCGTCGACTATCTGCTGCCCGCCGAGCTGGTCGGCGAATCCGGCTGGCACTCCCCGCCCTCCCCCGAACCCGAACACACCCCCGACTCCGGCGACGATCCTGATTCCCGCGGTGCCACGGCCCCCGAAGCTGCCGCCGATCATGCCCGGGAGCAGGAACAGCAGCGGTACGCGCGGCGACAGGTGCGCGAGCTCAACAAGCAGGGCGCGGCCGCCAAGACCGCGCGCATCGAGTTCGTGACGACTCTGCTGGCACGCAAAACCCTGCCGGGTGAGGCCGCCCGGTTCATCGCCGATTCTCTGGTGCGCGAACCGAGCCTGCTCGGCGGCTACAAGGCCGACCTGTGCGCCCGCGAACTGCTCGGAGTCACCGGCGGCCGCGACACCCTCTCGGAAATGCTGGTCACCGCGAAACCCGCGCGCTGCCAGGTCATCACCCTCGCCTTGGTACTCGGTGCCCACGAGCAGCGTGTCGAGAAGGACTGCTGGCGCTGGACCGTGAGCGGCACCCGCCGCTACTTGGCGTTCCTCCGAGATCTCGGGCACAGCCTGACCCCAGTCGAACTCGCCGCCGCCGGCGAACTCGACTACCACGACATCGATCTCGATACCGGTCCCGACATCGAGGCGACCGGACAGGAATAACCCCCTTGGGTCGTGATGCCGGTGCGCCAGCACGCGCCTGCGCACCGGCATCCGACACCTGTCCTTCCCCTCGTGCACGCGTGCACCCCGCCGATGTGCCCTGTACCGGAGACCCTCAATGTCCTGTGGTCCTGACCTCGAATCCGTACGGGTAGCCGCGCTGGCCGCTGCGGAACGTGGCTGGCCGGTGTTCCCGCTGCGGCCAGGCTCGAAAGTCCCGGCGATCGAAGGCTGGCAGACCCGCGCCAGCACCGACGACACACTGCTGCACGCCTGGTGGCGCCAGGTTACCTACAACATCGGGATCGCCACCGAACCCGCCGGCCTGCACGTGGTCGATCTCGACGCCGACCACCTACAACCCCCGGTCACCGACCTCGACGCCGCACTCGACGAACTCGCCACAGTTCTGGGCGAACCGGTACCGGACACGTTCACCGTCACCACCCCGGGCGGGGGCTGGCATCTGTACTATCACGCGCCGCCATCGCTGCGGCTGCCGTGCACAGTCGCGCGGCTCGGACCCGGAATCGACACCCGCGGCCACGGCGGCTACATCGTCGCCCCCGGCTCGGTCACCGCCCGCGGTAACTACCGCATCCTGCACCCGCACCCGCTCGCCGACCTACCCACCACCGTCATCGACCACCTCACATCCCCGCCACCCCCACTGCCCGCTGCACCAGCGTGTGTCGCACTCCGTCAAAACCGAGGGCGGCCGCGGGCTCTACTGGAGGCGATCCTGGCCCGCGAAACCGACGCCGTTGCCCTCGCGGCGCCGGGCACCCGTAACACCAGGCTGTTCCACGCGGCGCTGACCTTGGGCCGGCTCGTCGCCGGCGGTGAACTCGACGAACACGACGCCCGCGCCGTCCTGTCGGCAGCGGCCGCACCACATGTCGGCATCGACCGGTTCACCACCCGGGAAGTGGACCGCACCATCACCAGCGGCTTCCGCTACGGCGCACGCCGCCCCCGCCAACTCTGACCCATCCACGCATTCGCGCCCCACGGACACCCGCGATCGGGCCAACAACTGCCCCGCGACAGCGCCACCTACACCCTGCCGAAAGGCAGGCCCCCTGCCGCCAGCCGGGACACGTGCCGGCGGGCCAGGCCGATTTGCATGTTCCCGTTCGGTGCCCCTGCCGGGGCAATCGTTCTTCACCTCTCCGGGAGGACTTCACCCATGACCCCCGCACAACCCGATCCCAACACCGCAAACACCTGGCCAGCAGGTCTGAACCCCGCAGATCAAGCTCCAGCCAGCATGGACGATCCGGGCGAGTTCATCGCTGCCCTGCCCGCCATGCTCGGGTTCCTCCCCGAACGCTCCCTGGCCGTTGCCGTCCTACGCGCAGCGGACAGAAAAACCGGCAAGGCGTTGATCGACCTGGTGATCCGATTCGACCTGTACCACCCCGACACCGGCCAACCGGCCGATCCGGCGACCCTCGCCGCTGCCGCCACCCGGATCTGCGCCCGCCCCGAAGTAGTAGGGATCCTCGCGATCGTCATCGACGACACCGCACAGACGCCACGCGAATCCGCGCCGCCACCACCACAGCCCGTCCTCGACAATCTGGAGCACCGGCTCGCGGCCGCCGGCATTCCGGTCCGGGCGGCATGGGCGGTCCCGGCGATCGCTGCCGGACAACCGTGGTGGAGCCTGCGCGGCCCGCAACACAGCGGGCACGTCCACGACCCCGGCACCTCCCTCGTGACCTTCGGTCGCGTGCTCGACGGGCGACCGATAGGCTCCCGCCCCCGCAGCGCGCTCACCGAACAGGTGACCCCGGACCCCGCAATGCAGGCAGATGTGTCGGCGGAATTGGCCGATGCCGTGGCCCGGGCGAACCGACGCTCCCGCGAGGCCGAGGCCCGAAACGATCACACGCGTTATCTGAGATCGCAACTCGACGCAGTCCTCGGCTACATCCGCGATCGGAAGCCCGGTGAACAGACTCCGGCTCGTACAGTCGCGGAAATCGCGGTAGCCCTGCACGATCACGAGGTGCGCGACGCGCTCTTCGCGCTCGCCGACAGCCCGCACGCCGACGCCGCCGAACAACTCTGGGCACAACTGACCCGGACGGTGCCTGGAGAGTATCGGGCCGAAGCCGCCACCCTGCTGGCCTATTTCGCCTACGTCCGCGGCGACGGCCCGCTCGCCGGGATCGCCTTGGATGCCGCGCTCGACTCCGATCCGCGACACCGGATGGCACAACTGCTGCACGTCGCGTTGGAATCAGGGATACACCCGCAACGACTGCGGGATCTCGCCCGCTGCGGGCGCGACGCCGCCACCGAACTCGGTGTCATGATGCCCGCCGCCGAATAACCAGGTCCGGCCGCCGCACCCGAACCAGGCGCCGCACAGACGTAGTTCAGGCTCGCCGACGACCACGTGGACGCAGGAGCAATTCACCGCGCGGCCCATGGACGACATGAGCGCTACGGCCTGAGCGCACCGACATAGCCGTGCACACCGATGGCCCGGACCTACCGCGGTCCAGGCCATTGGCGCGAGGCATCGGCTCAGCCGACGAAACTCCCGGTCCACCATCACCGCCAGTGCTGCTCCCCCTCTCTACCCATTCAGGAGGTTGCCATGTCTTTACTCACGACAGTTCCCACCGTGGTGGTGCGCTGTGTCCGATAACCCCCGCGCCCCACAATCCACCGGCGAGCTGCCCGCGACCGGAAAGGATCTCGCGGAGCAGTTTCTGCAGACCGCCGGGATCGAGATCGTATCCCGTGACTGGCAGTGCAGCTACGGCGGACTCGACCTGATAACCCGCGACGCGGGCACCACCGCCTTCGTCACTGTCACCACGCCAGCCGAGCCTGCCCAACCCGGCGGCAACATGGCGGATGCGCTGCTGTCGCCGACCGAACGCCGGCGGATCCGCCGGCTCGCGCTGTTGTGGCTCACCGACTCCGACGGCCCCTGGCAGCGCATCCGGTTCGACGTGGTCACGGTCGTGGCCGGCACCGACGGCGACCCTCGCATCGAACACCACAAGGCGGTGTTCTAGATGACCCGCGCACGGGCAGTCTCAATCGCGCTTCGCGGAGTCGACGCCCAGGTTGTCACCATCGAGGCCGACATCGGCCGTGGACTACCGTCGCTGCAACTGCCCGACCTGCCCGGCAGCTCATGGCAGGAAACCCGGGACCGGGTACGCGCCGCCGTGCTCAATTCCGGCGAGGCGTGGCCGGACGGCCGAGTCATCATCACGCTCTCACCGGCTCAGATGCCGGTGCCCTCCAGCGTTCTCGATCTCGCGGTGGCCGCAGCGGTACTGACCGCGGGCAACATGATTCCCTCAGCGCGCCGGCCCGAGCCGGTGTTGTTGGGGGAACTGGCCCTCGACGGCCGGCTGCGGGCAGTGCGCGGGACCCTGCCCGCGGTGCTCGCCGCTCGCAATGCCGGGTACACCACGGTGGTGGTGCCTGCCGAGGCGCTGCCCGAAGCACGCCTGGTCACCGGGATCGAGGTGCTCGGCGCGGCCACACTGCGCCAGGCCCTGGCATGGCTGCGGGGCCAGGGCACGCTCACCCGCCCCACCGACCGCGCGCCGGCGTCGCCTCGTGACCGGAGCGATTTGCGTCTTGTCACCGGTCAGGGCGAGGCGCCGTGGGCGCTGGAGGTCGCGGCGGCCGGTGGACATCACCTTCTGCTGATCGGCCCCGCAGACAGTGGGAAGACACTGCTGGCTCAGTGCCTTCCGGGGTTGCTACCCCCGCTATCGACCGACGAAGCGCTGGAGGTCACCGCGATCGAGTCGCTCGCGGGCACCCTCGACGACGATCACCCCAGCCTGTCGACGAGACCGTTTATCGCGCCGCATCACTCGGTGTCGGTTAATGCGATGATCGGCGGTGGCACTGTCGCCGCGCGGCCCGGGGCGGTGACCCGAGCCCATCGAGGCGTGTTGTTCCTCGACGACTGCCCCGAATTCAGCAGCCGAGTCTTCGAGGCCCTGCGCGCGCCGATCGAGGACGGCGAAGTACGCCTCGCCCGACCCGACGGCCTCGCCCGCTACCCCGCCCGCTTCCAGATGGTGCTCGCCGCGACCGGGTGCCCGTGCGGGTCGGCACACGAGACCGACTGTGTCTGTGCGCCGCTGGCCCGTCGCCGCTATCTGGGGAGACTGTCGGGGCCGTTGCTCGACCGCGTCGACCTGGTAGCCCCGACACACCCGCTCACCGACAGCACCACAGCCGCTGGCGACCCGGACACCAGCGCCGCCGTGCGTGAGCGGGTGCTCGTGGCGCGCCGGCGCGCTGCCGAACGCTGGCGCGCCGACGGCTATGACACGAACGCCGAAGCTCCCGGTCCCGTCCTGCGTCGACGGGTCCCACTCTCACCCGAGGCAACCGCCCCACTCGAAGACGCGCTCCGGATGGGCCGTATCTCAGCCCGCGGTGCTGATCGCGCTCTGCGGGTCGCGTGGACGATCTGTGACCTGCGCGCCGGGAGGCAACCCACCGACTCCGATATCAGGGCGGCACTGGACTTCCGGTTCCGGCGCTGACCGCCACGATCCGCTCAATCAACCAGTGCCATCGCTCCGGCCGGGGGTCGGGCGCACGGATCCGAGACCCTGGCACTGGGGCGCCCAGCAAGAAAGGAGTGACCGTGACGAAGCCGACGATCACCCACCGTGTCGGCGACGCCACCGCGCCCACCGGTGTCGGCCCCCGAATCATTGCCCACATCGTCAACGATCAAGGGCGATGGGGCCGCGGCTTCGTCCTGGCGGTCTCGCGGCGCTGGCCACAACCCGAACACTGCTACCGGGACTGGCATCGGCACCGTGCAACCAACGACTTCGCGCTCGGCGCGGTGCAGCTCGTCACCGTCGGCGACGGGCTATATGCCGCGAACATGGTCGCCCAGCACGACATCGCCGCACCGGTTCCTCGGCTAGCCCGATCCGCTACGACGCCCTCGACCGCTGCCTGACCCGTCTCGGCAACTATGCCACGAGCCTCGACGCCTCGATCCATATACCACGGATAGGCACCGGCCTCGCCAGAAGGCAATGGGCTGTCATCCAACCCCTGATCACCCACGGTCTGTGCCGCCGCGGAGTTCCCGTCACCGTCTATGACCTCCCACCCCACCGGTAATTCCGCACGCACCCGACCGTGACCGCCGCGGCGGCCGCTTCGTACCTCCCTTGACTCTGTGACCCCGGACCCGGGATTCGGCCTGTCAGCAGGCCAGCAGGCCGAGCGCCGGTGATCCCTGGTTCGAGGCGACTTCCTCACCCGTTTGTTCTTTCCTGGAAGGGATTTGTCATGCCTGTCCCCGCTGCGATCCTCGACACGCTCTACCCCACCAGACCGGCTCCTGCTTCAACCCAGGTATCTCGCGCCGACGCGGAGCGTTGGTCAGCACTCTGGCAGCGACTCACCGACTCGGGCAGCGTCGGGGCCGAGGATCCGGAACAGTTCGCTGCATTGCTCACTGAAGCGTTGCTGCACCGTAACCCGGTATCGGCCGGTGACGAGGACCCGCTCGATATCGACGCCTCGGCCCTCGCCCCGGTCGTGGGCTGGCGATGCGTGTGGTGTTTCATCGAACGCTCGCTCGCCGATACCCACCCGATCGACCCGGCCACCGGGCAACGCCGGAGCGACGACGGGTTGTGCGATCACTGCCGCAGCAACGGCCGCCCCGGCCTGCCCCCGCACCCCGGTGGGCCCAGTCACGCCGAGCTGGTCGAGGTGTTCTGCGCACATCTGGCAGAACGTTATCCCGGCAGCGTGGTCTCGCTGCTCGGTGAGCATGCTCGCCGCAGCCCGCTGCCCGTCCGCGCACGCATCGCCGCCTGGCTGCGCACCCATCGGCCCGAATCCCGGCCACCCGTAGAGACCGGCTCCCCCGCCGCCGATCCCCTCCGCGGCCGCGACCTGGTGGCCGCCGCGTAAGGACGGCCATTCCTGCCGACTCGAACCGGCAGGTCGACACCCGCCGTGCCACGGACACAGCCGGGGCACCCGCGGGTGTCGGCGGCACCGCGTCCACCGGTTCTGCGTTCAACACCGCAGCCCAGTTCAACGCTGCCGCCGCGCCCCGGCGACCTCCGCTTCGAAGTTTGTCGCCGTTCCCGCTCCCTGATTTGTAGGAGGTCCTTGCCATGTCCGTTGCCGTGCCCGCTCCCCACGCCGTCGGGGTGATTCGTCATGGCTGAACCGCGTCGCCTGCAGTGGGCGATACTGGCGCGGGCCGCGCTCACCGATACCGCAGCCGCGCAGCAGGTGTGGCGCGCGCATGCCCTGGATGAGGCTGTCGCTCGAGTTCTCGAGGATCCCGGCGTGTTCGGTGTCCCGCCGACTCTGCGGCAGGCCGCGGCCGACGACCTCGACCACGCCACCGAGATCGGTGCCCGCCTCATCACCCGCGACGACCCGGAATGGCCGAAAGATCGGTTCACGGTGCTCGCTGCGCCGCAGTCGTCCGGCCGTGACCCTGTGGCGTTGTGGGCGCGAGGACCGGCACGTCTGGATGCCGCGGTCGAAACGTCGATAGCGGTGATCGGTTCGCGCTGCAGTACCGGCTACGGCGACCGGGTGACCGGCGAACTCGCCGGTGATCTGGCTGCCCGTGGCTGGACGATCATCTCCGGCGCTGCGTTCGGTATCGATGGGATGGCGCATCGTTCCGCGTTGGCGGTCGGCGCTACCACGGTGGCGGTGCTGGCTTGTGGCGTCGACCGACCCTATCCCGCGCAGCACGATCGCCTCATCGCCCAGATCGCCGACACCGGGCTGGTGATCAGCGAGTACCCGCCCGGCGTGGTCGCCCGCAAACATCATTTCCTCGACCGGAACCGGCTTGTCGCCGCTCTCGCTCGCGGTGTGTTGGTGGTGGAGGCCGGTATTCGCAGTGGGTCGGCCAACACCGTCAGGTGGGCCGGCCGGTTCGCTCGGCCCGTGTTCGCAGTGCCGGGGCCGATCAGCTCGGCGGCATCCACCGGTTGCCACGCCATGATCCGCGACGGCCGCGCCCAGCTGGTCACCGACCCCCAGCACATCCTCGACACCCTGACCGACTAAATCGCCTCGGCTGTCTCCGCGCTCAGCTGGTTCCGGGCCGGCTCGCTCTACGACGGCTCGAACCACCCGAGGTGCAGGGTCAGCAACGGGCACCGGTTGCCCGCTGCCGCGACCGATGTCAGCCAGTGACAGTGGGCCGCCACCGTGGCGCGGCCCTGTGCTCGATCCGCCTACAAGTACTCCGATCTCCCTGCTGTACAGAATTTCGGCTCACTCGACGACGAAAGGTCACCTGTTATGCCCGACGACACCATCATCACGATCAAGGGGAACCTGACGGCAGACCCCGAGCTTCGCTTCACCCCGAGCGGGGTGGCGGTCTGCAACCTCACCGTGGCGTCCACGCCGCGGGTGTTCGACCGTAACACCAACGAGTGGAAAGACGGCACCGCGCTGTTCCTGCGCTGCACCGTGTGGCGCGAGGCGGCAGAGAACGTCGCCGAAACCCTGCGCCGCGGGATGCGCGTGATCGTGGAGGGCAAACTGAAGCAACGCAACTGGCAGACCCCCGACGGACACAACCGCAGCACGGTCGAGCTCGAGGTCGACGAAATCGGCCCCTCGCTGAAATTCGCAACCGCGAAAGTACAGCGCGCTGCCCGCCGCAACACCGGTGAACCCACCGGAACCAGCGGCGGCGAGAACGATACGGCGCGGGAACTGGTCGGTGCCGCTGCGGGCAGCGCTGATCCGTGGGGTGCCGAGCCGGGGTTCTGACCCCGGCTCGGCTGGATGGGTTGCGGTGGGTGGGGTGGGCTGGCTGTCTGGCCGACTGCCCCGCCTGGCTGAGTGCTACCGGGGTGTGGCCCCGCCACGGCTGCGGGCCCGCGCCCGGTCACCCTCGAATTTCCCCGGCGCCCCGTCTCCGACTCCCGCGCCGGTGAGTGTGGAACTGCGCGGAAATTCGATGCCGCCCGCTGGTGCGCGTTCCCTGCGCCGTGTCGGGGCCCCACCCCGGTCGGGTCGCACTCAGGCGGGTCAGCCGACCAGCCACCCAGCCCCGTTCCGGGGCTCGTGCGTTTCGTGCACGAGACCGCCCGGTGCGGGGCTGTGTCGTTTCTCTCCGACCAGACAGGAATCGTCATGACCGCTGTACTCACTGCACCCACCACCGACACCGTCGACCTGCCCCGCCTCTCCGAGACCAACACCACCGGTTCGCTTTTCACCGACACAATTCGCGAGATTGGGAATCTGCTCGAAGTCGACCCGGAGGAGGCTCGGGAACGTTTCCGCGCCGCCCTCGCCCTCGCCACCACCGCTGAGCGCGAATTCCTCGACCGGGTCGTCGACCTGTTGTCCCGGCAGCCATGGCCGGTCGCCGCCCGGCAACTCGGGTGGATGGCCAAGAGCCGCCCCGAGTGGCGAAACATGATCATCGACCTGACCACCGACACCGACCCCGGCCTGCACATCCCGAGCTCGCCCCAGATCCGAGAGGTATCAGTCGAGGCCGCCGAGTGGGCGCCCCGCTCCGTCCGCGAACACCGCAACTATTTCCGGCTCACCGCCACCCCCTCGCGCGAGACCGACGCCGCGCGGCTGCGGCCCGAAGCGATCGCCGCCCGCCGAGCCCGCACACCTCAGCCCCCGATCGAGCGAGTGAGCCTGCGCCATCGTGACCGCGACCGCCGCACCGCCGCTCGCCGCGACGCGGAGTTCGCCGCCTACGCCGCCACTCGCCTGTACGCGATCGACACCGACCCCGAACCCCGCGACACCAACCCCGTCGCGGATCCGCGCAAACCCGCACACCGGGTGTGGTCCCATGTGCAGGCCGCGCTGTGGGACCGCAGCTACTTCCTGCACATCGCCGAAACCTACACCGACCGCGACCGCGAACTTCTCGACCCCGAAGCCACCTCGGCCGACCGCGTCCGCTCCGGCCGCCACCGCGCGCTCGACGCCGACGCCTCACGGTTCCTCCGCGAGCACGGCATCGACACCGGCCCCGTCGATAAACCCACCGAGGCCTGGCGTCACCGGAAACCGGGACGGCGGGCACGGATCAGCCCGATCGATCAGACCCGGTTCGCGGCTCGCCGCACCGGGCTCCCCACTCCGAGCGACTACGACATCTTCCTGCCCTACAGCGACCTCGATACGCCCGAGGCCACCTGGGAGGGCTCGGGGTTGGATTACGATCTCGCCGCGATGGTGCCCTACCTCGGGTGGCCATGCGTCGGATGCTGGATCGACCGCCCACAGTCCGACCGCCGCGCCATCCACTCCCGGACCGGGCAACTGGTCAGCGACGACGGGCTCTGCGACGTCTGCCGCGCCGACGGCCACCCCGGCATCCCCGAACTGCCGCGGCGGTGGGGCACACACGAGTTCGTCCAGTCGCGGTGTGCCTACATCGCCGCTGCCCACCCGGCGCAGGTCCGCGTCATCCTCGACCGGATCCGCGCTGCCGCCGCCAACTCCGGCCTGACCTGGCGGCTCATCACCCGCTGGATGGCCGCCCATCTCGATCAGCCCGCCCGCACACAAGCCGCCCGGCCGGCCGCACCGCGACGACGGCGGCCCGCCGCGCTCGGGGCCGGGCAGCGGATCGGCCGGTGCGATGCCTGCGCCCGCACCGGTGTCGTGCATGCCGATAACTACTGCACGCAGTGCCGCATCGACCTCGGCGTCGTCGTACCCCGCGACCGCCAGGGCCGCGCCGCCTGATCCTGCCCTTCGCATCACCCCGTTCTCCGGTCCGCCGCGGTGTCGAGCTCCTGCGGCGGACCGGCTTTCCACCTACCCGCTTCACGCCCTGGAGACGTCGTGCGCACTTCCTTCTCCCGCTTCCGCATCCTCAACCCCGCACGGCGGGCCGAGATCTCGGTGTTCTGCAACGCCACCGGCTGTGTCGGCAGCTACCGTCCCGGCGATCATCTGGTCCTCGCCTACACCTGCACCCTGACCGGCGGCGCGACGGCCACCGACGCCGAGTTCCTCGAACGAGTTTTCGCCATGTTCAACGATCACCCCGAACCGAACTTCCCCAACGACGCCGCGCACACCGCCGCCTGGTACGACAGCGGCCTGCGTTCCCTCTCGGCGGGGGACGTCGTCGCGATCGACGGCCGCCACTACGCCTGCGATTCCCACGGCTGGGTCCCGCTCCGCACTTCCTGAAACCGAAATCCACCCTCCAAAATCAAGGGAGACCCATGTCCGCACCCACGGTCAACGACATCGACACCGACAACGCAATCCTCGTCGCACGGCTGCTGCGCCACAGCGAACGGGTCGGCTACGGCGAATATGCCCGCGAAGCGCTCGACCACGTAGGTCTCGCCCCACTGATCCCGCGCGAGAGCAAAACGTTCTCGATCGACCTCAGCGACTTCCTCGCCGCACTCCCGCGCACCGCCACCGTCGAGGTACTCACCGGCAGCGATGGCGAGCCCGACACCTACGGAGCCGGAAACCAGATCCGCGACATCGTCGACACCCATCTCGACACCGCAGTCACCGCAGTCCGCCTCGGCAACACTCCGCTCTCGCTGATCCCCGACGATTCGCAGGCCATCGACCGCGACGCGGTCATCGAGCAGTGGGGCGATTACCACACGCCCTACCCGTCGGCCGGCACCGCAGAAGTCGACCATCACCGACGCCAGCTCATCGACACGCTGCGCGCCTTCGGGACAGAACAGCGTTGGTGCGAAGAACTCGAGCGCACCATCGAACGCATCGGCCTCGGCGGCTACATCACCGAGGCGGTCACTATCGACCTGACCGAGCTCGGCGCACTCACCGTCCGCCTCCCCGTACATCGCAACGGGTCCCGCCGCGAGGACGAACTCAGCGAACAACTCGCCTCCGCGATCACCGCCGAACTCGACCGCCGGCCCGAACTCATCGGCTCTACCCGCGCCGCCGATACCGCACCCGCCACAACACGCTGACCGAAACCGGGCAGGGCAGCCGCAGCATCCGGCCGCCCTGCCCGCGGCATGCTCTCAGCCGTCCAGGCTCTGCCGATCCGAGATCCGTTCCTCGCGCCGGCTCTCGCCGAACGCCGTCGCCTGTCCGCGCGTCTTCGCGACTCGAGACCACTCACCTCACCATCGCAAATACTCACGCAACCCCAATGCGCCCTCAATCGCCATCCACCAGTTCCAACTCACCATTGCCCTCCCCTCTCCACGCACTCACCACCACGCCACCCCCTTTTTATCCTCACTCCACCCCCACTCCTCACATTTTCAACAATCAGACCTCTTGCATTCAGGATTGCAATTAAATAACGACCTGGGAATTTGCTCGATTTACCGATTTTTGCGTGATTTTCGAACCTTGTCAACTCGCGGTCAGGGGCGCTCACTGAATACATGACCGCGACGATCCATAAAGTTGCGGCAGGCAATGGCTATCTCTATTACCTGCGGAATGTCGCCGCGAATGACTCCTCGTCACGCGGGCGCTCCCCCCTGTCCGATTACTATTCCGCGCACGGGGAGTCCCCGGGCCTCTGGCACGGCACCGGTTTGGGCGCGTTGCGGCTGCGTGCCGGGGAGGAAGTCACCGAGGAACAGATGAAAAATCTGTTCGGTTTGGGTCGTCACCCGAACGCGAACCTCGTCGAAAAAGAGGTTTACGACGAGCAGATCCGGCTCGGCGCTACTCACCAGGAAGCGACCAAAAAGGCCGACAAGGAATCGCGTCTAGGGAATCCGTTTCGTTTCTATGGTGGTGTTTCCGAGTTCCGGAAACGCTGCCGAGATGCGTTCGAATCATACAATTCGATGCGCGGAGCCGACCCGCAGGATCCGATTCCCGAATCGGAACGTGAATGGATTCGCACCACGGTGGCCACCGAAATGTTCACCGAACAATACGGCCGCCTCCCGCTCAGTGATCGCGAACTCTCCGGCTGGGTCGCGGTCAACACCCGGCTCACCACCGCGGTGGCCGGCTTCGACATCACCTTTTCTCCGGTCAAAAGCGTCTCGGCATTGTGGGCACTCGCGCCCAGGAACATCGCAGACAGGATCGAAGCCGCCCATCAGGCAGCAATCGACGACGCCCTCGAGTGGCTCGAACGCCACGGGATCTACACGCGGTTGGGTCGCAACGGAGTGCGTCAAGTCGATGTCGACGGGCTGGTCGCGGCCCGGTTCACCCACCGCGACAGCCGCGCCGGCGACCCGGACCTGCACACGCATGTGTTGATCGCCAACCGGGTCCGCGGCCCCGACGGGCGCTGGCGCACCCTCGACGGTGCTGCGGTCTACCGGGTCGTGGTCACGGTCTCGGAGATCTACAACACCCGTCTCGAGCATCATCTCCAAGACGGCGTGGGTGTGGAGTTCGCCGAGCGTCCCGGCCGCGACCCCGCCAAACGCCCGATCCGCGAGATCGTCGGTGTCCCTGTCGAGCTGATCACGCACTGGTCGCGCCGTGATGCCGCGATCACCGGGCGTCTGGCCGAATTGGCTGCGGCGTTCCAGCGCGCGCACGGTCGCGAGCCGATCGCCGCGGAAATGTATGGGTTGGCAGACCGCGCGACTCTGGAAACCCGGCCCGCTAAACACGGGTCCCGCTCGCGCGCCGAGCAGCGCCGCGACTGGCGCACCGAGGCACTCGAACAGTTGGGTGGGCGGGCCGCGCTCGCCGAGATGCTGCGAGTGGTGTTCAATCCGCTGCGCCCGGTGCGGCGGCCGTTGACGCCCGAGCAGGTGACCGCGACCGCGCAGCGGGTGCTCGAAGTGGTTTCCGAACAGCGTTCGACCTGGCAAGCCCACCATGTGCGGGCCGAAATCGAACGACAGTTACGCGGCAAAATCGCCGGCCGCGACTGGGCGCACACCACCGAAACTGTGCTCGCCGAAGCATTGTCCCCGGCGCGGGTGATCGCCGCCGACGATCCCGACATCGCCGACCAGCCCGTCCTCGGCCGGGTCCCGGCGGCGCTACAGCGCCGGGACGGGACCGGTGCGCACACCGTCGCCGGCACCCGTCTCTACACCTCCGCGGCCGTGCTGGCGGCGGAGAAGGCGTTGATCGCGCTGGCGAACCAGCCCGGCGGGCGCCGCCTCCCACTCGACACCGTCGCTGAGGCGGTGCGCTCCTACAACGAGGCCAACCCGGACCGCCAACTGAACGCCGGACAGGTAGCGGTGATCGAAGGATTCGCCACCTCCGGGGTAGGCGTGCAGACCGCGAACGCACCGGCCGGGTCAGGAAAAACCACGGCGATGCAGGTGCTGACCGACGCCTGGAGCCGCGACGGCGGCACCGTCCTCGGCCTGGCCCCGACCGCGTCGGCGGCGGCGGTGCTGGCCGACTCCATCGGGGCACGGGTGGAAACGGTCGACAAACTCCTCGATGTCTTGTCCCGGCATACCCCGGCCCCTTTCGATCCCGGGGTCGATCGCCTGCATCCTCCGCCGCTTCCGGAGTGGGTGCTGCAGATCGGAACGGGCACGTTGGTGATCGTCGACGAGCACGTCAAAGTCGGCAACCTCAAACGGTTGCGGCTGCTGCGATTCCTGATCGGCCGGGGTGCGACGGTGCGGTGTATCGGCGACGACCGCCAACTCCCGGCGATCGATGCCGGCGGCGCGGATGCCGACATGGCCGCCGCCGCACCCGAGCACACCCTGACCTTGACCCATGTGGTCCGGTTCGCCTCCCGCGCCGAATCCGCCGCAAGTCTGCGGCTACGCAACGGCGACGCGGCCGCACTCGGCTGGTACCTCGACAACGACCGCATCCATGCCGGGCACACCGGCGCCACCCACGACGACGCCTACACCGCCTGGATCGCCGACCACCACGCCGGCCGCGACGCGATCATGCTCGCCGGAACCCATGAGGTGGTGGCCGCACTCAACGCCCGCGCCCGCGCCGACCGCCTCGCTCGCGCCGACGCCGACCCGGGTGCGGAATGCCTGCTCGCCGACGGCTTGCGCGCTTCAGTCGGGGACATCATCCGGACTCGCCGCAACAATCCCCGCCTGCGCGTCGGTGACCGGGATTGGGTACGCAACGGCTACGCATGGACCGTCACCGCCGTCCACACCGACGGCAGCATCACCGCGACCCACCGCCACACCAGCGGCGCGGCCGGGCCCAGTGTGTGGCTGCCGAGCGAGTACGTGCGCGAATCGGTGCGGCTCGGATACGCGACAACGATCGATTCCGCGCAGGGAATCACCGCAGACACCTGTCATGTCGCGCTCACCGGCAGCGAATCACGCCAGCAACTGTATGTCGCGCTCACCCGCGGCGTGCACGGCAACCACGCCTATGTGCCGACCGCGTTGGACGGTGCGGAGGGGTCGTTCTTAAGCTTCGCCGCGGTCTATCCGCGCACTGCCGTGGAGCATCTGCTGGCGATCCTCGCCCGCGACGGTGCGCAGAAATCCGCGCATACGATGCTGCGCGAGGCCACCGACCCGCACCACCGGATCGGCCGTGCCCTCGATATTTTCCTCGACACCGTCGGTGTTGCCGCCGAAGAAAACCTCGGCACCGCGGGGCTGGCACGCATCGACGCCGCCACCGAACGCGTTCACCCGCACCTGACCGACGCCCCCGCCTACCCGGTCCTGCGCCAGCAGCTGGCGGTCCTTTCCCTGTCGGGAAATGATCCCGTCGATGCCCTGGTCGAGGCCGCGGCCGAACGGGAACTGGACACCGCGCACGATATCGCCGCGGTCCTGCACTGGCGCCTGATGCCCGGCACCGGCGCGCCCGGGACCGGTCCGTTGCCGTGGATCAGCCCGCCACCCGGGCCATTCACCGACCCCGAGCTGGCTGATCATGTGCGCGCCCGGTCCCGGATCGTGGCCGACCTCGCACACCGCGTCCGCGCCGACGCAGCCGGTTGGACCACGGCCACCGCGCCCGCGTGGGCGCGGCCACTGCTGGCCGGTGCCCCGAAGTTGGTGGCGGATCTCGCGGTGTGGCGGGCCGCGCTGCACATCGACGACACCGATCCACGCCTCACCGGTCCGCCGCGTTTCGCCCGCAACGAGCGCGACTATCAGCAGCTCCTGGACGAGCAGGTCACCGGTGCGCTCGGCGACCCCGAGGCACCGGCCCGCCGGTGGACGCCGCTGGCCGCCCTGATCGAGCCCCGCCTCACTTCCGACCCGTACTGGCCGGCGGTCGCCGCCCACCTCGATACCGCTCGCCGCGCCGGCATCGACATCGAGTCCTTCCTCACCGCTGCGGCCTGTGCCGGTCCGTTGCCCGACGAGATGCCCGCCGCCGCCCTGTGGTCACGCCTGGACTTGGACACCACCGTCTCCGAATCCTCCGGCTCGGCCGGCCTGCGACCCGACTGGGACACAGCACTCACCGAGGTCCTCGGCGAGCAGGTCGCTTCCTCAGTCCGCGCTGATGCGGGCTGGCCGCGCCTGACCGCGGCCGTCGACCGCGGCCTGGGCACCGGCTGGGCGGCCCACGATCTCCTGTCGGCCGCCCACGACCTACTCACCGCCGCCCGTACCGGAACCGAACCCGCCCTGACGATCCCCGATCTGGTCACCGCCCACACCTGGCGCATCGAGCTACTACTGCGCCCCACCCCGACCACTGACGCCCCCGGCCCGTCGACTTCCCGCAACAGCAACACGCACACACCACCACCGCCCGGTCAGCACGTCGGCACCGGGACCGGACCGGACGACGATCACAACCCCCGCGACCCGGGCCCGCCCGATCCCGGCCCCGTGAAACCACCGCCGGACCCCGCCGACGCGGGATTCGACGCCCCCTATCCCGACGACCTCAACGACCTGCGCACGGAGGAGACCATGGGAGACGACCCCCACCCGTCCGGTGATTTCTCGACCCCACCGCAACCCGACCTCACCGGCCCAGCACACCCACCCTCCACCGGTCCCGCGCCGGGAGAGCTTCCCGAACAACTCCGCAGAGTGACCGCATTGTTCGCCGCCGGCGACCTCGCCGCCGCGGCCCGCGCACTCGACGACGTCCCGGAATCCCATCGCCGAACCATGCGGAAAGTGGAAGCGACCCTGCGCGCCCGCCCGTTCCCCATCGCCCGCGCCCGGCTGAAGTGGGCAGCCCAACAGAACCCCGAACTCCGCGCCGTGATCGAAGCCTGCATACCCGTGACCGACCCGCACCTATACCGCCGCGACCGCAACAACGATGGATGGCAGCCACCCCGCGATGACCGCCGCTGGGTAGACCCGGACCGCATCGTCGCGCCGAACCAGCAACGAACCGGTACCAGTAGCGCCGACCGCTACTTCGACAACCGGCCCGACCTCACCGACCCATGGGCGGGCGACACCATCCCGCGCACCCGCGAACACGACAAAGGTGACCGCACAGACCGCCCCGACGCGGTATCGGCACGCTGGTCCGGCGACCGTCGCATCGACCGCGAACCCGGCGCCGGGCGCCGACGGGAACCGGACGGCCCGCTCATTCCGCCCCCACTGCAAGACCCGAAACCGTATGGAAGCGGCGGGGATCACGAGCGGACGCTACTCGACACCCCACGCAACCTGCCGTGCGTCGAGTGCAGCGTGGAGCGCGCACTCGCCGACCACATGCCGCGACCCGACCCCACCACCCGCAACGAGTCACACGACGACGGGCTCTGCGGTGACTGCCGCGAGACCGGTATCACCGGAATCCCACCTCATCCTCCCGACAAACACATCACCGCCCGCGCCACCCACATCACCAGCACCCGCCCACCCAGCGAAGCGCTGGCGTTACTGCGCCGCGACTGGACCCGACTGCCACTTCGCGCCCGATTCACCCTCAGCGACTGGGTCGAACGCCACGGACTCGCCGACACCACCGGTCCGGCGGACACGCACAACGCCCACGAAACCTCGCCTGCACCGTCACAACCCGGCAGCGACACCGAACTTTCTGCGCCCGAAGGCGCCGCCGATAATCCCCTGGTCACCCTCACCGACGAGGATCTGATCGAACGCATCACCGCGTTGCAGCAGCGTATCGCACTCACCGACACCGACACCGACCTGTTCAACCCACCAGCGCCGCCCGGCAGCCACACCGACATCGCCGCGGCCGAACGCCGCCATCACTCCGCCCAAGACGCGATCCGCACCGCCCGCACCGCCGACCACGACCTGACCACCGCCACCCGCGCCCTACACGCGGCCCGCAGCGCACTGCACACCGCCCGCACCGACCTCCACAACACCCCCACCCACAAACGCGCCGACCGCCGCGCACTGCGCACCCGCATCAATACCCTCACCACCACCGAGCGCAACGCCACCGACACCCGCGACACCGCCCGCACCACCGCCCGCAACGCCACCCGCCGTGCCCTGCACCTAGCCGGACCACCCGAGCACTGGGACACCATCCTGGCCCGCCCCGCCGCCCCGCAACAGGATCGCGCAACTGCCGACCCCACCGAGTCCTCCGATATCGCGCGCGAAATCCGGGACCGCACCCACGACATCGAACACCAACTCACCGACCTGCGCACCGAACAACAGCGCCGGGCCGCGTTGACACCCGACCAGTACACCGCCGAACAACGCCTCCGCCGGCATCAACCGATCGACCCCGAGGCCACAGACGACCACGAGCCCGAGACCAGCCCCGGCCTCAGCCCTGAGGGCGACCTGAGCCTGTGATCTCCCCGCCCTACCGCCGCCGAGAAGATGTCGGTGGTAAGGCCTGCAGCGACGGTGTTGCGGTGCATACTGGGCCGCGTGCTCCAACAACCCCGAGAGCTGGCAGCCCTGGTTGATGCGGCCGGATCGGACATGGCGACATTGCACGACCCCGTGGTGCGCTACCACAGCGGCAATGAGATCGACAGCGATTCCTGCCTGGACTGGCACGCCCAACTGCTCATGTCGGCCGCAGAGACCGACGACATTCACGACGCCGAAATCTGTGTCGGTGTCTGCCAGTTCCTGACCGTACAACTCGGTGAGGGCTCGTTCTCCAGCGCAGAACTCGACGACTATTCTCAGGAAGCCAGCATGTTCTGCCCCGTCTTCGACAACAGCTCGGTCACCGGCGAGGTCGACGATCAGTTCCGCGAGCCGATCAACGACGCCCTGCTGGTCCTGTCCGCCATCGTGCTCGACCCACTCCACGGGCACGACCTCGGCGTCTGGATGGTCGCGGAACTGATCCACCGTATGCTGCCCGGCAACAACGGGCTCGTACTGCTGGATCCCTCCCCGCTGCCCGAACCCGCCGAACCCATGCAACACCTCGAAGCCGTGGAAAAACTCTCCCGGCATTGGCAAACCAAACTCGGTGTCGTACCGATCGACCGGCACCCCGGCATCCTCGGCCAGAGCACCGCCTACGTGCACCTACCCCGAGCCCGAGCCGCGCTGCGCCGCCCCGACCCGATCGCCGTTCCCGTCGAACACCTCGCACACTGCCCGGAACTTCCGCTGTCACACTGACTGTGCGCTGTCGATGTCGACCCGCCGCGCGGGGGCCGCACCACCGTCAGCGCGCGTGTTCACCGTGACTGGTTGCGCACCGGAGCCGCGCTCTGCCGAGGCCGCTCCGGCGTCGCCGCGCCTCTGTCACAGCGTTAGTCCCGGAGCGCAACCTTGACCGATTCAGCGTCCTCACCGTGCTGGTGCGCACCGGTGGCACTATGGTCACCGAAGCGGCCTTTCAGCGCCGATTCAGGTTCCACGACCAGTTTTCTCAGGTTCCACGACCGGTTTTCCGTTGTGGTTCATTGACTTGACCTGGGACCGACGCACCCACCGCCGTGGCGCGGATGTCCGGCCACGGCGTCAGAACATGCGGTTCCAGAATCCATCTGAGCACAGTCAATCGCCGCCTGTAGTTGATCGGTGGCGGCGAAGAAGGGGCAAGATCGTGACAGAAGACAGCTCAAGGGCGGAGCGTGCAAGCAATTCCGGGCTGCCAGGATTGATAGTGGTGAGCGGACCGCCTGGCAGTGGGAAGACCACGCTTGCGCGTGCATTGGCCCAACGGCTCGGTGTCCCCGCAGTGATACGCGACGAGATCAAGCAAGGCATGGTCCTGGCCGCTGACCGGGAGCCCAAGCAGGGCTGGGACGAGCTGAACATGCCTACGTTGACCGCATTCTTCAAGGTTCTCGAGGTGTTGGTTCGCGCCGGTGTCACCGTGGTCGCCGAGGCTGCTTTCCAACAGCGATTGTGGTCTCCGAATCTGAGTGCTGTTGCCCCGGCGGCCGGTATCCGGATCATTCACTGCACTGCATCGACCGCGGTGATCCGCGACCGGATTGTCCGCCGTGCGGAGAGCGACCTTCATCGCCGGGCGCACAACGACAGTGAACTCCTCGCGCAGATCGCGGCAGGCAACCACTCGGTTGAAAGTTTCGAATCGGTCGATCTCGATGTGCCGGCGCTCACCGTCGACACCGCCCACGGCTACCGTCCAGGACTGGAAGTGATCGCCCGGTTCGCCATCCCGTAGAGGTGACGGCCGCTTCCCGGTGGAGGCTCGACCGGTCTCGGTGCTCACTTCAGCCGCCTAGCGGAGGGAGACCTATGTCGTCGCGCCCGAGTTCCAGCGCAAGGATATGCCAGCGAGATCCTGCGCCTCACCGCCACGCGCGCCCGCGAATTCGGCATCGTCTGTGCCCTGCTGACCTGCCGCGAAGACAACTTCGCTTCCCCGGCAGGTCATCACCAGGTGCGGGGCCCGTCTGGACACGATCAGCCGCCACCAGCGCATCATCTGAGAAGGCACCGGTGTGCCCACGTGATCCCTGTCGGCCTCCGCAGGCTGGGTCACGCCATGAGGCGACGCCCAATACCTGGTTCCGGCGATACATCGAATCACCGGCGAGCAGCCCTTCAGCCCTACGGTGTGCGCCACCTGACCGGCCTCCGGCACTAAAAATGCGTGTGCGGACCAGGGTTCGGGCTCATTGCGGCCGGGCCAACGCGGCGCGGATCTGATCGGCCAGCTCGACAGCTCGCTCGTAGGTCCAGGGCACGGCACTGTTGCCGGGAGACAAGATGTGATGTTGTTGGTCGGAGTAGGGCACCCCAGGCGGCAAGGGCGCGATCTGCCAGTGGATGTGGGGGTCCTGTTGCTGGCTACCCAGGCTCAGCAGGTACATCCGTTCGGTCGGCACCACGGTTTCCACCGCCTGCGCGACCCGGTAGACCAGCGACATCAGGTTCAGGTAAGCGGATTCGCACAAATCCCGTACCACGTGTTCGTGATGGTGTTTCGGCGCGACCAGGACAGTGCCGGTCAGGGCCGGAGACCGGGTAAGGAACGCAATGTTCTCGTCGTCCTCGGCGAGGACCTGTTCCATCTCGCGGGCGGCGTCGCCGCTGACGATCTCACAGATGAAGCAGGCCGAGGACCCGACCTGGCGCGTATCGTTATCATTGTCGAGCGGGATTCGCGTCACGTTGTGTTCCTCATTCTCGTTGTTCCCTTTCAGTGTCGCACCCGCAGTGCACCAACGGAGCCGGTTACGCGGGTATATTGCGCTGTCCTGTCGCAAACACGACACGACCACACGTGCCGATGGCGGTAGCGAACAATCTGATTGGTTAGCAGGTAGCCGAATACGCGTCACGCACACCCGAGCAGCTCGATCAGCGGTGGCAGGACGGGCAGCACCGCCGCGCGGCGTCCCTGGGATCGGGAGGCACTGCGGGTTGTCGCCGACTGGGCTGGGGCTCCAAGGAACCGGGGGTTCCTCTGTGTTTTGTCAAGCAGCTGGGGCGGGTTGGGGCGTAGGCTGGTCGATGGCGGGTTCTGGAAGTGACTGATCCGAAGAGCTGGCGTGCGGGGTTGAGCCGGCCGCGCAGGATTTCGTAGTCGCCCCCGAATGTCCTCCGGAACCCGCCCCGCCGGTGTGGCGTTGTTCATCGGCCATCATGTTTCGCCAAACATGGTCGCAGAGTCGGCGTTTGAGACAGCGCATCGCCTCCTTGTGTCCTTTGCCCTCGGCGACTTTGCCGTCGTAGTAGATCCGTCCTCTGGTGCCCGGCATGCGCACTTGCGTCAAGGCGATGGTGTGCAGGGCGTTATTCAGCTGGCGATCGCCGTGACGGGACAGCCGATGCCGAGACTTGCCGGCACTGGCGATTTCTATCGGCGCGGTGCCGGTGTGAACTGCGAAGGCTCCCGCGGTGCGGAACCGTGACGCGCGTCCGGTTCGGCCCAGCAGCCGAGCCGCGACCACCGGTCCGACGCCGACCACGCCGATAAGGCTGCTGCCGGAATCGGTGACGGTATCCTGCATCCGCTGCTGGTTGGCCTTCAGCCGCGCGTCCAGGGCCCGCACGTCGGCGACGAGTTCGCGGGCGAGTTCTTTGCGGGCGCGTTCCACCGGTGAGGACGGGCCGACGCGCCGTAACACGTCAGTGGCCTGGTTCGCGGTCAGATCGGTGGACACGCCACCGGGCAGCAACTCCCGCATCACCGCGTGCAGCTGGTTGACGGTCCGGGTGCGCTGCCTGGTCAAATTCGTGCGTCGCTCATCAAGCATTCGCAGCACTGTGCTCGCGCCCTCGGCCTCGACGGGCGCTGCAACGCCGTGCAACGCCGCCACACTGGCAGCCGCGGCCGCGTCGATATAGTCATTCTTGCGCCGCCCGCCCCGCGACCACTCCCGAACTCGCGCGGTGGCCGTGGACGGCACATCGGTGACCGTCTCGCCGTGAGCGATCAGCCATTGGGCCAGATGTCGGCCCAGACCACACGCGTTCTCCACGGCCCAGCACCGCTCAGAAAATCGCTTTGCCCAGGCCAGAAGCCGCCGATACTCGGGCAATGTGGCGTCGATGCGTATCGTCTCGATCGCCTGGTTGGTTGCGGCATTCAGCGCCGCCGCCGTATGGGTGGCCTTATGCGGGTCGACACCGATCAGCACCGTCAACCACGTCTCCTCACTCCTCGCCGGGATACAGGAAGCCGCGGGCGACATTCCGGCTTTCCGCCTGTGTGTCCCACACCTCTGTTGAGTCAGACCCGCGGCCGGTGCCGGGCCGGGGCGCAAACCCCCGGTGAGCCAGCCCGAACGGGCGGCAGGAACCTCACGAGCCAGCCCCGACTCGACACCTCCGGCAGACTACGGCCGGTGATCATCCAGCCCGCCAACCGGTGACACCCATATAAGCCGGAACCTCAGGCGATCTCCCCCGGTACTGCTGGAGTGGAGGCGGTGGTGATGGAGGCCAGTATTCGGCTGGTTCCGGTTCTTGCCACCCATCACTCGTGCCGATCGCCGGCGCCGGGCGAGGACAGGGCGAACACAGCACGCGGACCGAGGCACCCGTTCCTGCCCGGATCTTTCGTGCTGGCGTGATATCGGACGTGGCGGGTGCCGTGTTCGGGGTGTGGCATGGAACCTCCGCTTCGAGGATTGGGGGTTATTCGTACTCGTCGGGGGCGGCGAGTCCGTCGCGGTAGGCGTCGGCGTCCAGGGATTGCAGGCATTTCGGGCCGTGACCGCCGTGTGCGGCGCGGACGAAGTTCGCCTCCTCCAGCGAGCCGAAGCCGGTGTCGCTGGAGGTGCAGTCGCTGTGGCGGCGGGTCCACAGGTCCGGGTCCGGGCGCGGCGGCGTGTGCCCGTTCATCGTGGCCGGATGAAGCTGTCGTTGTCCCAGCCGGTCAGTTCCTGCCACGACTGCTGGTAATTGGTGGCGAAGACCGGCGCTCCGGGGAGCTGCGGGACATCGAACGCCGCAGCCAAGACGGTCAGGTTCTCGAGCAGGATGCGGCGGTGATGCAGCAGGCCAGTCTCGATCTTCTCGGCGCGCTGATCGGACTGCAATCCCCGCCGCTGAGCCCACGTCCCGAGCGGGGCGAGGAACCCCAGCGCGACCACCGCTGCCACCGAGTACGCCACGGTGGCCGCGGTGGGGTCAGTGGCTTCCTCCGCAGCGATGAGCGCGGCAGTCACAGCGAGGCGTATCCCGGTGGTATGGGCCAGATCAGCGCGGGCCGAGTCCAAGCCCATCGCATCGCCATCGGGTTCGTACTCGTCTCGGTCGATACCGGTCGCGCGGTAGAGATCGGTGGCGAGGTGGTCCTCGCGGGCCGTGATCATCTCGAGCCACCACGGCTTCTCCGCCCGTGTCCCGGGAAGTGTGAGAAGGCACAGGGTCTTCGCATACCGCCCCGCAGGAACTCGGAGGGCGAGGGTGTCGCCTTCAGCGGTTTTCCCGCCGAAGGCGTTAGCGATCGCATCCGGGAGATAGTTGCAGCGCAGAATCCCGTGCGCGGCCAACCGTTCCCGGCACACGATCAACGCATCCTGGGCGAGGGTGGTCAACAGGGGTTTGAGCACCATCACCCACAACGACAGCGGTGGCTGGGTACCGGGTCCGGCTGCCATATCGCGCACCATCCGCCCCAGCACGCCACACGCATAGGTGTCGGCGACGGCGGTGACGATATCGCGTTGGAGGGCGTCGCTATCGCCGTGGGGACGTTGAGCGGTGAACCCGACCACTGCCGCGGCGCCAGCACCGGCGCTGCGGTTCATAGCGATCCCCAGATCGAGGCGCCCGTGGATCAGCGACCCGATTGTTCGGTGAAAGCGTTGACGGACCGGGACATCGGACACGAAGTCCCCGTTGTCGTCGAACCCGCCCCAGTCCCCGCACAGGACCCCGTCCTCGGGGACGAGTAGCCCGTTCAGCTTGATCAGGGCGTGCGGCATCGCGGAACCGAGTTTCGGTGACAGAGTGTGGATTTCCACGCCCTCGGCCAGGACGCCGTCGACGTTCCGGAGACGCGCCGCGAACGCCAGCACGCCCTTGTCCTCCCCGTCTTCCTCCAGGCGCGCGGTGAATACGGCGATGGCCGGCACGTCGAGGTCCGCGAGGTTGGCCATCGCTTTGACCGCCTCGATACTGGTGGCGTATAGGCGGTAGCCGCCCGCCGCCGCATCTCGTACCGCGATCACCTGCAGATCAGCGGCACCGTTGGTCCCGCCGAGTTCGGTGTGGGCGAACACGCCCAGCGTCCGGCCGCTGTCGAGGTCGGCCAGGCACCGCTGCACATAGTCACTGCCGTTGCCCAGCTCCAGGAGCACACGGCAAGTCAACGCGAAATGCCCGTTCAGCACAGTCAGCACATGCACGGCGCCGACTGCCGCGCTATCGCAGAGCGCGCCCCGCAAGTGCACGTCCTGAGCGATCTTGCGTGCCGGGAGCCCGAGATCCTCGATCAACTGGGGCAGCAGTGCCGGCCCGATACGGGTCTCGTCCCTGTAGGTGACATCGTCGCCGGGAGGAACGTCGCCGAGCCCCAGCATGATGTCCATCGCGGCGCGGTGCGTGCCGAGATGCTCACCGAACAGCGCCGCACGCAGCCCGGCGACAGTCGGGTCCTCACCGCGGTAGCCGATGGGGGTGACGAGATCGGTAGTGGTGGTGGTCATGGTGTCACTCGCTTCCGTAGTGAGGGATCCAAGGAAAACGGGGCGACGGAACCGGACCGACATGCCCCGGAGTGTCATCGGTGGGCCGATGCCGGCGGGATGATCAGCGGCGGTGTGGGCGGGAACTCCACCGGCACCGCCGCGGGGGCACGGTGAAACGGGCCGGGTCGCCACGACACCTCGTCCGCTGAAACGGCCAGCTCAGCCTCGGGGAAGGCGTCGAAGAACTGCGCGATCGCCTCGATCCCGATCTGTTTCGACATCTCCCGCGCCATATCCGGGCAGGCATGCGGGCCGCTGCCGTAGGCCAGATGCGCGCGGTTGTCGGTCCAGCCCTGGGCACCGACGATCGCAGGGTCGGTGTTGCAGGCGGCCATACTCACCAGCACCGGCTGGTCGGCAGGCAGCCACACCCGATCGAGGAGAACCGGCTGGCGTGGGTAGCTGTTGCAGAGGTTGGCCATCGGCGGGTCATTCGCAAGGGTTTCTTCGACCGCATCCCGGGCCGGGGGCGTGAAGTGGGTGTTGTCGTGGCGGTAGCGGGCCTCGGTCAGCATCCGCCGGATCGTGTTCGCGATCAGATTCCGCACCGGCTCGATCCCAGCGGAATAGATCGTCACCAGCTGATGCATCCGCTGCTCATCAGTGAGGTTCGAGCACCGATGCACCAACCAGGACGCGATATCAGCAGCGGGGGCGCGACGTTTCAGCTCGATCAACTCGAACAAAGCAGACGCGACCTCGGCGTTCACATGCTCGGTGTCCACGCCCTCGAACATCGCCGCGATCGCCACCCGCAACCGTTCACCGAGCCTCGGTGGACAGCCGACGGTCTCGTTGAGCACCGCGAACACCAACGGAGTGATGTAATGCTCGATCAGCTCGACCTCGCCGCCCCGACAGAACCGGTTGATCAACGAGGCGGCGACCCGGATCGTACGTTCCCGCACCGCATGCAAATCCACCACCGACAACGCAACCTGCAGCGCATCCCGGTGGAAATCATGCTCCTTACCCGCGGTCCGCAGCGCATTCGGCCGCCATCCCAGCATCGGCAGCAACGGATGACCATCCGGAACCGATTTCTCCCATACCCGCGGGTCAGCCGGAAAATGGTCGGGATCATTGAGGACCCGCACCGCCGTGTGATAGCCGATGACCAGCGTGGCAGGGACACCAGGCGCGAGTTCGACCGGCGCCAACGTTCGCCCACCTCGGCGCATCCGCTCATACGCGGCGTAGGGGGCGATAGCAAAAGCAGGGGTGTAGAGCGGAGTGCGGGGGCCGAGATCTTCAAACGAACAGATGTCGCTGCCGGACAGCGACTTCGAGCTGAGCATGGCTTTTCCGTTTCCTTACAACACGTGAATCACGACGAAAGGCGAAACAGCGGGGCGGGAAGTCAATACGCAAGCGGACGGGCCGGTTCGAACCGCACCGGCACCGCGGCCGGCGACCGATGGAACGGGCTCGGCCGCCACACCAGCTCCCCGGCCAACCGCATATCCGGTATCGCGTCCATGAGCTGATCGATCGCGACCGTGGCGATCAACAGCGCGAGACCGTCGGCCGGGCAGGCATGCACCCCGGCACCGAACGCCAGATGAGACCGGTTGCCTCGCCGATCCCCACGGGCGACGGCCGGGTCCCGGTGACACGCTCCCAGACCGATCACGACCGGCCGGTGCGCGGGCAACCACACGTTGCCGATCAACTGCGGGACCTGCGGATAGCGCACACACCATTGCGCCAACGGCGGATTATCGAACAGCGCCGCGTCCAGCACGTCCCGGGTGGACAGGCTGCCGCCCAGCGCAGCGTCCATCCGGTCATCGGTCAGCATCGACGCTATAGCGTTCGTGATCAGGCCGATCGTGGGCTCGACCGCCATCTCATAGGTCAGCGCGAGCTGCGCGACCACCTCGACCTCCGACAAACCCGAGCTGTGGGCGAGCAGGCACGACACCACATCCGCGCCCGGGACCGCTTTCTTGTCAGCCACTACCCGGTGCAGCACCGACTCCAGCAGTCGCCGACCAGCAACCGCTGTGGCAGCATTCTCGGTATCGGCCAGTACCGGGACCGCTTGGGCCACCTCGCCCGCCCATTCCTCCGGCAAGCCGACCAGCCGGTTGACCGCGGCCAGGACCAGCGGGGTAACGAACTGCGCCCGCAGCTCCGCCTCACCGCGACCCCAGAACCGGTTGATCAGCATGACCGCGTCCCGCTCCACACCCGCCTGCACCGCGTGCTGATCCACCGCGCCCAGCACCGCCAGATGCGCACCCCGATACCGAGCATGGTCCACACCGGAAGTCCGCGCGGGAGTCCGCCCCGACGCCAGCACCGGCGCGACCGGGCACTCCACGGGTACCTTCGTCTGCCACTCTCCAGGGCTGGCCGGGAATCTCTCCGGGCTACGCAGGATGTGCAGAGCATCCTCATGCCCAATCACCAACGTCGCCGGCACGCCCGGGGCCAGCTCCACCGGCACCAGCGACCCGAACTCCGCCCGCCACTGCTGGAAGAACCGGCCCGGATCCGTAGCGAACTCGACCGTATACAACGGCACCGTCCGGGTGGCTGCCTCGACCGGCGACCCCTGCACCAGAGGCTGGTCGGCCCGGTGCCCGATAGACCTCGTCACAACTAAACCCCTGCTCATATAAGGTTTCTTAGATTTCGAATTCATCCGCCGGGCTTCACGCCCGTCCCCGGGAACCACCGCAACGGCGGGCGCTTGTACCCGACAGCGCCGCGCATCGTCCGCCTCGCCACCAATCGCTCCTCCAGTTCCCCGGGCTGGCTCGTCGTACCTTGCGGCCACCAATCGTCCAGCTCGACGAGACCGGGCGGCAGCAACTCGAGACCGTCGAAGAATGCGAGGATCTCTTCGCGGGTGCGGTACCAACCCGAACCCACGCCCTCGACGAACGCCTCCTCCAGCCGCTGAGACAGCGCGTGCGCTTCGGGATTCTCCGGGCCCGGGTCATAGAAGTGAGTGATCGCTACATACGACCCGGTCGGCAGCCGATCGATGAGTTCACGCATTACCTGGGCAGGTGCGAGGTCGTCGTCGAGGTGGTGCAGCACCGCGCCAGCGAGCACGCCGATAGGGCGGTCCGGGTCGAAGTACTGGCGGACGCTGTGGTTCTCCAGCAGCGTGCCCACTTCCAGGAGGTCGCCGGGCAGGTAATAGGTGCGATCGTTCTGTTCGAGCAGGACACGCCCGTGCGCGACACACAAGGGGTCGTTATCGACGTAGACGACCGTGGCTTGTTGGTTCTCCAGCTGCGCGACCTCGTGGATGTTGCCTACTGTCGGCAGTCCGGCACCGATATCGAGAAACTGATCGATCCCGGCCGGTCCGGCGAGATACCGGACCACTCGGTGCAGCCACCGCCGGTTGGCCAACGACACCTCCCGCTGGGCGGGCGCGACCTTGAGAACCGTCTCGAACGCTGCCCGATCGACGGCATAGTTGTCTTTACCGCGCAGGCTGTAGTCGTAGACCCGGGCGATGCTGGGCCGGGTGATATCCAGCGCCGGCACGTGCGGCTGGTGGAAGCGGCCTTTGCCAGCCGGGTTTTCATCGGCGACCAGCAGCGCACCGCCGTCCGACCCTAAAGGTATCCCTCGGCTACCTATCGGGTCGCGCGTCGAAGGCGTCGAGGAACGGACGAGTGGCACGGTCACAGCCTCCAAGTCGTGTACGTCGAATGCGTGTGACGGCAATGGCACACGCCATGAAGCGACGGCTCGAAGTGGAAGTGCTACAAGCTTTTTGCCGACTATCCGTATCGGTTCACCGTCGCCTCTGCCGCCTGTCGGTCGGCATGTCCTGACTGTGCCGTGGCACGCTGTCGCATCTCGACACCCATCACGTGCCCATCTCAAACTTCTTGTGCCCCTGCTGTCCCCTCTACATCCCTCTACGATGAGCACAGCCAGCAGACGCAGGGAATCGAAAGGTCTGAAGGGGTGTCAATGGCCAGTAGGACCTCCCCGTAGGCGGCCAGTTGTTTTCCCCGCTGGTGGCCAGTTGGGTTTCCCCAACGGCGGCCAGTTATTTCCCCAGCGGGTTCAGCGCAGGGGCTTCACCCCCTGGCCGTTGGTGGCTTGGGCGAGGCGGTAGCTGTCGCCGTCGGTGACGACGACGTGGGCGTGGTGCAGGAGCCGGTCGACTGTGGCGGTGGCGAGGGTTTTCGGCATGATTTCGTCGAATCCGGAGGGGTGCAGATTCGAGGAGACGGCCAAGGCTCGTCGTTCGTAGGCGGCGTCGACGAGCCGGTAGAAGCCTTCGGCGGCGTCGGGTGAGACCGGTAGCAGTCCGATGTCGTCGACGATGATCAGGTCGGTGCGGATCAGGCGGGTGATCGCGCGGGTGATGGAGTCGTCGACACGGTGTCGGCGCATGAGGGCGCCGAGGTCTTCGATGGTGAACCAGGCGACGGTGAGGCCGGCCTCGACCGCGGTCTGGCCGAGGGCTTCGCAGAAGTGGCTTTTCCCGGTCCCCGACGGGCCGCAGATGGACAGGTTTTCCTTGTTGCGCACCCATTCCAGGGTTTTCAGCGCGTCCTGGGTCGGCCGCGGGATCGAGGACGCGGTCTCGTCCCAGTCGCCGAAGGTTTTCCCGGCGGGGAATCCGGCGCGTTTGCGGCGGGTCCGCAGGTTTGTGGCGTCGCGGCCGGCGGCTTCTTCGGCGAGCAGGACGCGAACGACTTCGGCGGGGTCCCAGCGTTGGGCTTTCGCGGTTGGGACCAGGTCGGTGAGGGCGCGGCGCAGGTAGGGCAGTTTCAGGCGTTTGGTCAGGGCGATGGCCTCGGCGAGGGGGTCGCCGGTCGGGCCGGCAACGCGCAGCGGGGCAGACAATGTCAGTGTTCCCTTTCGGGGTTGGTGGTGGGCTTGCCGAAGCGTGACCAGGCCGAGGTGCCCGGTTGCAGGCTGTGGTCTTCGCCCGCTCGGGTCGGTTCGGCGTGGTCGCGGCCGAGGTTGTGGGTCAGGATCCGGATCAGGTCGTTCTCGGCGAAACGTCCTGCAATCGCGGCGATCCCGAGTGCCCGGTCGACCTCGGCAGGCGGGTGCAGTTTCGCGAGGGTGACCGCTTCGGTCATCTTCGCCCGGATCCGGCGCGTCCCGGCCGCGGCGGCCTCGGTCAGCCAGGCCGAGGCTCCGTCGCCGAGGGCGAGGAACATCGCTTCTTCGGCGTTACCCGGCTTCGGTTTCCGATCGGCATGCGGATCGGGCCGTGGGGGATAGTGCTCGGGGTCGATCGACGGGTTTCCCGGAGTCGCCCGCTGATGACGGGCGACTTCGACCGGTCCCGTGTCAGCGACGGTGGTGACGATCAGCTCGTCGCCGTGGAACCGGACCCAGACACGGGTGTCGACCAGCTGATGCGGAACCGAATACCGCACTCCCTCAACCGAAACGGTCGAATCCCAGTTCACCCGCCTGGTCGTGCCGAACGCGACGGTGAATGCGGTCTTGGGCAACGGATGCAACCGAGTTCGTTCCTCGGCCAGCGCCTCGACCGGGCGGCGGCGTGTCTCGCGATGCTCACGGTCGTTGACCTCGGCGCAGAAATCCCGGCAAGCCGCCTCCAACCCGCCGAAGGTCCGATACTCGCCGAGCAGGTTCGTCTCGGTCGGGACCAGATCGGCCTTCGCGATGCGCACCGTCGCCTCCGAACCGCCCTTGGTCTGCGGATCCGCCGGAACACAGGTTCGGATTGTCAGCCCGTAATGGCATCCGACCTCGACGATCTCCGGATGCCTGACCGCGACCCCGGCGATATGGGTGACCGACACCGTCTTCTCGTTATCGGTCAACGCATAGGTCGGGACCCCACCGACCCGGCGCAGCGTCGCGTCCAGGCACGACACCACCGTCGGCAGCGTTTTGTCCATCACCGGGATCACTACCCGAAACCGCGACCACGCCAGCCAGGCGCACCACAACTGCGTCCGGCGCCCGTCGATCACCGGCCCGGCACCACAGTCCCACTGCAACCACAACCCAGGCTCGGTGATCCACGGCCGAAACACTCGCCGCTGACCCTCCCGCAGCTGCTGTTTCACCTGCGCCACCACCCGGCGGGTGGTGCGTTCACCGCCGGTGAACCCCATCGCGGTGATCCGCTGATGCACCACATCAGCACGGATCCGGCCGTTGGACCGGACCACGAGTTCTTCGATTTTCGGCAGGTATTTATCGATCGGGCGAGCCCGATGCTCCCGCGCGATCGGGGACTCGCCCGCGGCCCGCAACGCGACATACCGGGCGACCGTGTGATGGTCGCAGCCGGCCAGCGCCGCTGCCGCACGGAACGAACCCGTGAGGTCGTATGCCTCCAAGATCTCCATGATCTCCCTACTGCTCTTCACGCCGCACGAGCCTGCCCGCGCGGCAACCAGGACAAATCACCTGGGGAGATATCTGGCCATCCGTGGGGAATTCGGTGGCCACCAGTGGGGCCTTAAGTGGCCGCCTATGGGGAGGATTTCATGGCCGCTGACAAAGGGGTAAAGGGGTAACGGCGATGGCAACACGCCTCAAAACCGTGCTACAGCAACAGCACCTACAAACACACTCGGCGTTCTGCCGCGAATACGACAAGATCGCCGCCACCATCGACCCCGACCTCGTCGGCTCCGCCCCGAAACGCTCGCAATTCCACCGCTGGCTCTCCGGCGAGGTGAAAGGACTCCCCTACCCCCACCACTGCCGCATCCTGGAAAAGATGCTGCCCGGCCACACCGCCACCGAACTCTTCGAGCCCGAGATCACAGGACGTGACATCGACGAATCCAGCACACCGGGCCTGAATCCGGCGCCGTCGATCTCGTGGATGCCTCCGCGGATACAGCATCAGTCGCCCGCCGGTGGGGCGAGGCCGATTGACTCACGCGAGCTGTTCGGTGATCGGCTCCCGTACCTGCGGATGCCGCCAGGCCGTTTCTTCTCCGGGCCGGATATCCCGACCGTCGTGTTTCCGGCAACGGTGGATCATGGTCGTGTCGTGGGCACTGCACCACTCGACCCGCTATCAGCCACCGCGTTGGCTACGCCCGGCCGGGCCCTGGTGGTCGCCCGTGCCGGTGCACCCGATCATCCGGGGCACTATGTAATGGATCGACGCCGAGCCCGTGCTCGGCTGGCCGCTGCCGCGCCTGATGCACCCTTGGTGTTTCCTCACGCCTACCTGCTCGACGACTTCACCTTGGCCCTTATTTGGGCCGTAACCAGCCTGGACAGTGCGTTGCTCGACGACGACGCGGACTTAGCCAACACCATGGGACGGATGGATCCGCTCGATCTCGACCCGTACCCGGATGTCGGGCGCGACGACAGCGTGGAGTTGTCACCCGTGTCGCAGATGTGGGTCGGCTCGACGGTCTGCGCCCGTCACATCATCCGGCACACCGACACGCTCACCGGCACACCCCAGTTCTGGACTCGGGAGCAACGTGGAGAAGAAGCGAGCACGTGGCTGCTGTTCACCCACAAGTACCACTACCTCAAGGCCACGGCTCAGACGCAAGGCGAGCGACCGACCCGCGCATTCTGCATACCGCCCGACGCTGTCCGCGCTTCTGCAACACCGGAGCGAATTCTTCTACTGCTCGCCACAGCTCTACACGAAGCCATGGGCATCACCACCGTCGTGTGCACTGAACCCGAGTACACCGCCACCCCTGGATTCGTCCTCGACCGCGCCCACCGAGCGCTGGTGGCGAATTGGGTCAATACCGACCGGATCTGGCACGTCGAGGTCACCGATGACCGCCCCGTGCTCCGTGAGTTCGACGACGCGGTGGGATGGGCCCGCACCCGCACCATCCTTCCCGGCCGATCGCCGCGCCACCGGCTCCAGGCGCTGGCCGACTACCTCGACCTCGACTGGAGCTGGCTGGTCCACCGGGCAACCGGCCTCGCCGACAGCGGAGTTACCGGCCTGTGCTCCCCACGCAGCCGGCTCCTGTCGACCGCCGGTCTCGAACGGGCGTGTGCCTTCGTCTCCGACCTCGCAACCGACGATCGCTAAGGTGCCAGAGTGCCTCCTGTCGAACCCTTGCGCCGTGTCACCGTTTTCGCTCTCGGCGGCACCATCGCCATGACCGACACCGGCGACGGAGCAGTGACACCGACCCTATCCGCGGACCAACTGCTTGCTGCCATACCCGGACTGTCCGCCACCGATATCGCGATCGACACCGTCGACTTCCGCAAGAAGCCGGGGGCCTGCCTGACGCCAGCCGATATCGCCGCCCTCGCCACCGAGATCGCCACCCGGCAGCACGACATCGACGGCGCCGTCGTCACTCAGGGCACCGACACCATCGAGGAAACCGCCTACCTACTCGATCTACTGCACCCCCCACGACTTCCGGTGGTCGTCACCGGAGCCATGCGTAATCCGACATTGGCCGGCGCAGACGGTCCCGCCAACCTTCTCGCGGCGATCCTCACCGCCGCCGCCCCCTCGATGCGAGGCCAGGGCTGCCTGGTGGTGTTCAACGACGAGATCCATGCCGCACACCGCGTACGGAAAACCCATACCACCAGCCCCGCCAGTTTCTCCTCGCCCGACGGGGGACCGCTGGGTTATCTCACCGAAAACCGGCCCCACCTACTCAACCGCCGTATACACCGGCCGACGCTGCCGACCGCGGCCCCTGAGACGTCTACGGTGCACATCCCCATCGTCACGGTGACACTCGGCGACAACGGCACATCCCTGCGCGCCCTCGCCCCACATGTCGACGGTCTCATCGTTGCCGGGTTCGGCGCCGGGCACGTCCCCGAAGAGCTCATCGAAACACTCACCGAGCTCGCTGCCACGGTACCGGTGGTCCTGGCCTCCCGTACCGGAGCAGGAACAGTCCTGTCGGCCACCTACGGATTCCCGGGATCAGAGCAAGACCTCCTCGCCCGCGGTCTGATCCGCGCCGGATACCTTGATCCGCTCAAAGCCCGAATCTTGCTGCACACCCTGATAGGTCTCGGTATAGATCGGGTCACCATCGGCGCTGCGTTCTCGGTGGCCGGCGGCTACGCCGACCCAGATTCCTGGCCTTGGCCCGACCACCTTCACAAGGACCACTGATGCGTGCCCACGAACTCGGCCTCGGACGAACCTTCGGTCTCGTCTTCGACCACGGCGACGACTTCCACACCGCCCTCGACGAATTCTGCCGCACCCACCACATTCGCCAGGGCTACATTCCCTCATTCATCGCCGGCTTCAGCGAGGTCGACCTCGTCGGCACCTGCGACCGCCTCGACGACCCCGCTGCTCCCGTCTGGTCGAAAGTCCATCTCCGCAACGTCGAAGCATTCGGTGGCGGCACCCTGGCCTACGACCCCGACACCGGTCGAATCAAGCCCCATATCCATGTCGCGATCGGCCTCAAGGAACACGCCGCCACCGGCTACACCAGCCACCTCCTCGACGCCACCGTCCAATTCCTCACCGAGATGCTCGTGATCGAAGTCCTGACACCGGACATGACCCGAACACCGCAACCTGACCTCTACAACGTTCCCCTACTCCGATTCGGCCCCACGCCCGGCCACGGCACGGCAGAACCGAGTTGACCAAGATCCTGGAGGAGACCAGCTAACGACCCCGCTCCAGCCCCCGATCACGCTCTCGCCCCCGGGTGCGGCTATTCCTGGTTTGTCCCGCCTGGGGGTGTTCGTGGTGGTGGCGGTGGAGTGATTCCGCATCCAGAGTCGGCGGGCCCATACGCAGCACATCTGCTGCTTCTCGGCCGCTCATCGGTGTCCGCTCCCCCCGCGCTGCGGCTTCCCGACGTTCGATGGAGTGTTGGGCCAGTCGGTCGGCCGCTTCGCGCTGCTTCTGTCGCTCCTCCCGTTCCTTGCGCTCTCGTGCCCGCTGTTCGATAGCTCGTTCGGCCGCCTCCTTGACGCGCTGCCTTTCCTGAACCTTGTCGCGGAGCTCCTTCGCTCTCTGGTCACGACGGAGTTCCTGCTGGCTGATCAGTTCGAGCTGGTTGCGGTCGCGGCTGAGTTCCTGTCCTACCCGGCGGGCCTGCTTCGCCTGCTCTTTGGAGACCTCGACCACCTGGAAGCGCTCGGGAAAGTCGCGGAGTAGCTGGTCAAGTTCTCTACGGACTGCGGGGTCGGCGGCACCCTGCCTCATGATCCAGAGTCCGGTTGCATGCGGATCTCGCTCGAGTACCCGCCGGTCCTGGGCTATCTGGCTCATCGTGAGTGCGCCGCCGACGATTTGGCCGGCCTTGTACTCGCGGAACTCAAGGCCGCCCTTTTCGTTTATCTTGGCGGCGTCGTGTTTTCGAGTCTGGCCGTCCAGAGTTATCGAGCGCTCGTGCTGCCAGCCGTTCTTGGTGGTCTCACCCCGGATCTCAGCCATGCCGTAATGGAACTCACGGCCGATTTCCTGGGACTTGCGCCCGCGTTTGGAAGCTTCCCGTTGTTCACGTCGGGCGACTTCTAGGTCATGTCGGCGCAGATATGGTCGGCGCAGGTGTTCATCGTTGCTGGACATCCCCCCACGCCCCGATCACCGCAGACCATGCTTACGTTCGAAGTCGAACTGGCTGTGCGGTAGTCCATGAGCCTCTGCGTAGTCGACGGACCGCGAGTACCACGCCTGGCCGATGGTATTGTCGAAGTCCCCCTCTTCCACCGCGCTGAAAAGCAGGTGCTCGGGATTGTCGGAGTTCTCGGTCCAGTCGTAGTAGATCGCTGGTCCGAACCCGAAAAGCACCGTCTCGGATGGTCGATTGACCCACCGGCCGCCGAGACGCCGAACGAAATACTCGCCGATATATGCGACAAGCTGCGCTACGGTATCGGCGTTCTTCGACTCCATCAGCGAGTCTTCATCAGGGAACAGGTAGCCGAACGCGTCGGCCAGCCAGTCGTCGACCATCTCGTTGCTGTACACGCCGACCCCTACCGGCATCGGTCCCAGGGCCTTTCCAGCTGGAGTCGTCCAATCAGCGGGAACCCGTGACAGCGTGTCGGTGAACAGAGCAGCTGCCGCATCGTCGACCTGACTGAGCCACACCACCCACTCCGGGTCGTCCTGCGCAGCCTGGTCCACGTCGTCATTCATGGGTCAAGTCCTTTCCTCGCGGCTGAGTGCAGCGTACCGAGGCTTTCCCATATCCATTTTCGCAATCAGAGGAGTTCTACGGACACATTCCCACTCTCGACCGCGATAGACATGACTGTCCCGGGCGGCGCCCCGTCGCTGGGCAAGAATGCAGTCCGATCGGTGCGTGGATCATCGTCAGACCCACCATCATCCAGCAGTTGCGGCAAGATATCGTTCTGCGCGAATATCGGGCACGGCATGTCCCGCCTCGATCAACACACAGAACGCTGCCCGCTCCCGCGAGCACGTGTCCGCCCGACAGTTCCGGTGCTGCTGCATCACGACGTGTGCCTCCTGACGTTCAGATCCGAAGATCGTCCCGCCTGCCGCTGGCCTGACGAGCTGGCGGCGACCGTGCGAGTCGGCGGCGTTCTGCACATTTCGCAGCGCATCACCCCGCTGAGCAGGAACAACGCCACCGCCGCTCTCAGAGGATGAGCACAGAAGAAAAGCCCATCTCTCCTTCGATTTATCCGCGTCGGTAGTGATCAGCTGAACTGGCGGGGCAGGCATCCGGTATCCCTGTGGCTGTATCTCGGCGGGATTCCGGCTGGTACTGACATTGCCGGGTCCCGGGCTGCCGCGCCAGTCTTTCCGCCCAGCGCCACCCTTCCCGGGAGGTCATGACCTCACCGTAGCCAGACTCGATGCCACAACCCGACCAGGAGCGGAAGGCAACCATCGCGACGATGCCATGGTTACCTCCCCGAGGTTGGCCAGTACAGCAACGAATTCCTCGCCCCTCGCTATGTCACAGAGCATCCGCTTCGCCGCCGAGACGGACGAATACTGCGAGCGCCAGCTGGTCCTACGGCCGGCGACCGGTGAGCAGTCCCTGGTTGACCGTTAGGAGGTCAGGGCGGTGTAGGTGGTCTGGATGCCGTCGGCAACGGTGGTTGTTGCGTGCCAGTTGAGTTCCGTGGCGGCCAGTGTCGAGTCCAGGGCGCCGTGCCGCCATTCGCCGTCTCGTGGTGGCGCGAATCGGGGGGCGATAGAGGTCCCGGCGGCGGTGTTGACTGCGTCGAGTAGTTCGAGGACCGAGGTGCCGGAACCGGTTCCGATATTGAACACTGCCACCGATCCGGTGTAGGTGCTGGCGGCGAGGAAAGCGTCGATGATGTCGCTGATGTAGACGTAGTCGCGGGTCTGTTTGCCGTCGCCGAAGATCGTGGGCGTGCGGTGTGCGGCGATGTGGCCGCAGAATATGGCGACCACCCCGGCCTCCCCGTGGGGATCTTGGCGCGGGCCGAATACGTTGCCCAGCCGCAGTGCGATGTGGTGGGCGCCGTGGAGGCGGTTGTGCAGGGTCAAGTACTGCTCGGCGCAATACTTCGAGATCCCGTAGGGCGCTTGGGTTTGCGGCGGCACTGTCTCCGGGGTCGGCATCGGGACGCCGTCGCCGTACATGGCACCGCCGGTCGATGCCATGATCACTCGTGCGCCGATTGTTGTGGCGGCAGCGACGATGTTGAGGGTGCCGATTACGTTCACCTGGGCGTCGCGCTGGGGGTCGGTGACCGAGTACCGCACACTGATTTGCGCGGCGAGGTGATAGATCAGTTCGGGCTGGGATTCCTCGATGATGCTGGTGACAGCTGCCGCGTCGGCGACATCGGCTTGATGGAACGCGACGGTGTCGGGGATTCGGGTGCGGTCACCGCTCGAAAGGTCGTCGATGACAGTGACGGTGTGACCGTCGGCGAGCAGCCGGTCGAGCAGGTGAGACCCGATGAACCCGGCGCCGCCGGTGATGAGTGCACGCATGGCAGCAGACCTTATCTGGTGGTGGGGTGGTGGGGTGTGGCGGATTCGGGTAGATCGCGGGCGCAGCGAAACCCCAGGTCGGGCGCGGAGTAGCTGGGGTCGCAGGCGATGCGTTCGCTGGTGCGGGCTTGCCATCGAAACGATTTCCAACTGCCACCGCGCACCGCGATGTGCCCGTGGCCAGCGACGGCATGGTATCCGGGATCGTAGCGACGATCGTGGGCGTAGAGCCGATACGGGGAGGCGGTCCACTCGGTTACGTTTCCGGCCATGTCGAGTACCCCGAATGGTGAGGCGCCGTTGGCGAGGGCGCCGACCACGGTGGTGGCGGGGGCGATGTCGTGGTGGGCGTAGTGGTCGCACCACCAGGTTTTCCATGTGTCGAGGTCGTGTATCGGGTACCCCGCCGCCCAGTATTCAGCGGTGTTGGCGCGGTGGCAGTCCCACTCGTCGCCCCACGGCCATGGGCTCCACTGGCGGCCGTGGGCCGCGAATTCCCATTCGACCTCGGTCGGCAGGCGTTTACCGGCCCACACGGCGTAGGCGCTGGCGTCGGCGTGGTCCAGATGCACCACGGGGTGATACGGCCGTTCTCCGACGGCGTCCAGGTCAGGGTGCGGGTGGCGCCAGTTGACACCGGGCACGGTTGTCCAGTAGCCGCGCCCGTAGGCCAGGCCGTATCCGCGTCGCTCGGCGGCGGTGACGTGCCCGGTCGCGTCGGTGAATTCGGCGTAGGCGGCGTTTGTTACCGGCACGGGGTCGATGGAGAATGCGTCGATGCTTGCCGTGTGTTGTGGGGTTTCGTCCTCGAACCATGCCCGGGGATAGTGCTGGGAGGTCGCGACTGCGTCGAGGTGTTGTTCCGGGGACCCGATGGTGGTCGTGGAGGTGGGGATCGTGATCATCTCCTGCACGCTCAGCCTCCCATGAGGGCCGGGATGATCTGTAGTTCGTGATCTCCTGCCGGTATAGGGGTGGACGGGTCGAGGATGTGTTGGTGATTGAGGCAGACGATCGTCCACGGAGCCAGGTCGTGTTCTGTGTAGATTCGTTCGGCGAACGCGGGATGCTGTTCGATCAGCCACTTCAGTGCCTGGTCCACCGTGGTGGCCTCACACGAGAGGTTCGACAGGTCGGCGTCGGCGAGGGAGGGCCAGCTGGCTGGGAGGACGAATCGGATGGTCATGGCTGTGTCACCTGCCGCATCCAGGCGAGGGTTTCGGTGACGCCGGTGCGCAGCGGTGTTGTTGCGGCCCAGTCGAGGAGTTTGCGGGCTCGGCTGGTGTCGGGTCGGCGCACTGTGACCACATCGTCGCGGCCGGGTGTGAGTTCGACTGCTCCGGTGCCGGCCAGCTCGATGACGAGCCGTGCCAGGTCGGCGATGGTGATCTCGTCGTCGGAACCGAGGTTGATCGGCCCGAATTCATCGCTGTCGAGCATCGCGACCAGTCCGTCCACGAAATCGCTGATGTAGGTCAGGGACCGGGTTTGGGTTCCGCCGTTGTGGAGCTGCAAAGTCTTGCCGGCAAGGGCGTCAGCGCAGAATGAGGACACCACCCTGCCGTCCTCGGGCCACATGTTCGGTCCGTAGACGTTGAAGGGGCGGACGACGCCGACGTTGGTTCCCATCCGGTGATGCGCCGCTGCGGCGGCTTCGGTGAGGCGTTTGCCTTCGGTGTAGGCACTGTAGGGCCCGACCGGATTGGTGTTGCCGCGGTAGTCCTCAGGCTGCGGATGGATCTGCGGATCGCCGTAGATTTCCGATGATGAGGCGATCACCGCGCGGGAGCTGTTGCGCTGGGCGAGTTCCAGCGTGTTCAGGGTGCCCAGGGATGCGGCCCGGATCGTCTCCAGCGGCATCCCGGAGTTGGCTTTCGGTGAGGCAGGGCAGGCGAGGTGGACCACGTGAGTGACCTCGGCAAGTCCGGCGAAGACCGACACGGAGGTGACATCTCCGACGATGAGACCGAACTGTGGGTGCGGCAGGAGATCGGTCAGGTTTTCCCGATGCCCGGTACTGAGATTGTCGATCGCGGTGACGCCATCGCCACGCGCGACCAGCGCCCGGCACAGGTGAGAGCCGATGAAGCCTGCGCCGCCGGTGACGACGACATGGTTGGTTTTGCTCACAGCAGGTCCTTTCGGAACGAGTGGTGGATGTGGAGGCTCAGAGCCGTTCGATATTGGCTCCCGCCGGGAGCGCACCGCAGGCGTCGAACACGTACTGGCTGCTGGCGATGAGTGTGTAGTCGAGGTCTCGATGGGCGACGAGTAGCGCGACAACCGCCGCGCCCGCTACCTGCTCAGCAGTCAGTTCCGATGCCACGGCGAGTTCGGTGTGGACGAGCGGGTCGACGACGATGACGTCCAGGCCGAGTCCGCGCAGGGCTTCAACGACCTTTAGTGCGGCCGATTCGCGGCGGTCAGGGATATCGGCCTTGTAGGTGAGACCCACCACGACAGCTCGTGCACTGGAGAGGAAGGGCTGCCGTCGCCGGATCCCGGCGACTATACGGTTCGCCACATAGGAGGGCATGTCGTCGTTGATCCGGGATGCGGTCTCGATCAGCGGCGCTGCCGCGCCGGCAGTTTCGCGGATCCGCCACGCCAGGTAGCGGGTATCGGAGGGCAGACAATGCCCACCCGCCCCGGCACTGGGGTGAAACGGCATGTATCCGAACGGTTTCGTCGCCGCCAGCGCGAGCGCCTGCCAGATGTCGACACCCAATGCGTGGGCATTGCGAGTGAGCTCGTTGACCAGCGAGATATTGACCAGACGGAAGGTGTTTTCGACGAGCTTCGCCAACTCAGCGGTGCCGATATCAGGAGCTGGCACGACCTCATCCACAAGACCCGACCAGAACCCGGCGACTGCGGCCCGGGATTCGTCGTCTATTCCGGCAACGATCTTGGGCACCGATCGCAGCTGTGCGATCGGCGTTCCGGGATTGACCCGCTCGGGGGCGTACCCGACCCGGAACTCTCGTCCGGCCTGCAGGCCGCTGGTCTCCAGGATCGGCACCACGACGTGTTCGGTGGTACCCGGATACGTGGTGGATTCCAGAATGACAGTCGCCCCCGGGTCCAGATGGGCCGCGACGGTCTTGCTCGCAACCTCGATATAGCTCAGGTCTGGATGATCGTCTGTCGTCGGTGTAGGCACCGCGATCAGCGCGACATCGAAACCGGAGAGCGCGTCTGGGTTGCCGGTCGGAATCAGCCGCCCGGTCGCCAACGCGTGGGCCAGATCGTGGTGCGATATATCAGGGAGGTAGGAGTGGCCGTGGTGGAGCTGTTCAATGCGGTCGGGGTCGGTGTCGAGCGCGATCACGGTGTGGCCGGCCCGGACAGCCAGCAGAGCGGCGGGCAGACCGATGAAACCGCAGCCGATCACCGCGACCCGCATCGAAACGATAGGCGCGTTCATGCCCGCCACCGCAAGCAATGGAACGCCTCGGCGTAGCGCGTCCCGCTGTGTGCGCCACGGACCGCCGCAAGGCCCCGCAACGCTTCCTCTGACCGCGTGTGCGGGTGGTCGCGCCATTGGCTTTCGTGCAGCCGCAGCGCCGCGATCTTGCGATCCACGTCGGAAGCAGACAATTCGACGAAGAAGTTTCGCGGATGCGGCGCCGTCGACGCTCCGCTCCAGAAGTCCGCGACCTGCTCGTAGGTCAGTACCAGCCGGGGCTGATGCCGCCACCGATCCGGGCCGGGGCGTAGCGCGGTCAGCACTGCCTGTCCGACCGCTCGATGGTCCTGGTTGTAGCTGGTGACCTCGGGCGCCACAACCACTGTCGGCCGCAGCACCGGCAACGCCACCCCATGCTCAGGGCGTCCCTCGAGCAAATCGACGAGCTCGCAACGAGACAGCGCATCCAAACGCAGGGTGCGCCCCTCACCGATGCAGGCCGCATGCCAACTATTCAAGGAAAGAAACTCCGCCACCTGCTCGATCTCGGACATCCGCTGTCCGGCGGTCGAGCCACCCGTAGGCGAGTATTCGACCAAGTCGTCGACTGCCACATACAGCACGTGCACCTGGCCGCCCTCCCGTTTGACTCGGTTGACGAGCCCACCGCAGCCGATTACCTCGTCGTCAGGATGGGCAGCGATCACCAGCACCCGCTGTTGTCCCCAGTCGACTTGCACGCTGCTCACCGCCGACTCCGGTAGCCCGACACCGGATACGTCGGACCGCATCTGTCGGTCGGATACGCCACAGGAACCTCAGCGGCCAGTTCGACGCAGGTAAAATACGGCGAGATCTGGACATGGCTGGAGAGCCGAATCATCGCGGCTGTCCTCCTGCTGCACCTGTTCCGGCGGTGAGGTTCGGATGCAGATCGACGAGGATCTGTGTCGATAGTCGGAATACCATTGCGGCCTCCACAGATTCGATACGGCTGGATTGGCTGCCCGGCAACCAGTTCGACGAGCACTCGGTAGGCGATATCCGCACTCCCATCGTGAAAAGCGGGCCAGACCAAGCGTCGGTTGGTGTTGACACTCATCCATCCGGCAATGCCGCTGTAGGTCGTCAATCGCTGGCTTTTCTGACTATGCCGCGGATAGGTGTCGCATCTCGACACCCATCACGTGCCCATCTCAAACTTCTTGTGCCCCTGCTGTCCCCTCTACATCCCTCTACGATGAGCACAGCCAGCAGACGCAGGGAATCGAAAGGTCTGAAGGGGTAAAGGGGTAACGGCGATGGCAACACGCCTCAAAACCGTGCTACAGCAACAGCACCTACAAACACACTCGGCGTTCTGCCGCGAATACGACAAGATCGCCGCCACCATCGACCCCGACCTCGTCGGCTCCGCCCCGAAACGCTCGCAATTCCACCGCTGGCTCTCCGGCGAGGTGAAAGGACTCCCCTACCCCCACCACTGCCGCATCCTGGAAAAGATGCTGCCCGGCCACACCGCCACCGAACTCTTCGCCGCTGATGGCCAGCACGGTGACGTGGCTGCCGAACTCCCAGGCACCGCACCGTCCGCTTCGGATGCTGCGCAACAGGACGAGCGGTCGAAAACTGTTCCCCCGTCGCGTTCTGTCGGTCCCGCGCCTACGAGGACTCCGCCTCGTCGTGCTCCGCGGTTGATGCAGCTGCCGCCTGATACTCACGACTTCACCGGCCGTGAGGAGCAGATCTCGGTCTTGGTGTCGGAACTGGCCGGTGCTCCGGGTCGGGCTGTGCCGATCGCTACGGTCGTGGGGCCCGCAGGAGTCGGGAAGACTGCTCTGGCCACGCACGTCGCACACTCGCTCACCACTGTGTTCTGCGATGGTCAGCTCTATGTGAACCTCCGGGGCGTGGAGCCGCAGCCCCTCACACCGGGGGAGGTGCTATCCGGATTCCTGCGTGCTCTCGGCTTGGACGGCAGCGAGGTACCGGAAGATCTGGACGAACGCGCGCGCCTTTTCCGCACCCAGCTCGCCGACCGCCGTGTACTGGTTGTGCTGGACAATGCTGCTGGCGAGAACCAGCTACGCCCATTGCTTCCCGGTTCACCCACCTGCGCTGTCCTGATCACGAGCCGCTCACCGCTGGCTGCGCTGTCCGGCTCGCAAACGCTGAACCTCGGTGTTCTGCCCGACGATCAGGCCATCGCTCTGCTCACCCGTCTGATCGGCTCGCAACGCGCCGAAGCCGAGCTGCGTGCGGTTGCCGATATCGCCCGGTTGTGTGGCTACCTTCCGCTCGCGCTTCGTATTGCGGGCGCGCGACTGGTGTCGCGACCGGGATGGACAGTGGCCTGGTTCGCCGACCGTTTGGCTGATAAGAGTCGCCGTCTGGATGTGCTCAAAGCCGGCGACCTCGAGGTCCGGGCATCGTTCGATCTCAGCTACCACGGCCGCACTGCTGGCGAGCAGCAGACATTCGAAATGTTGTCGCTGACGGCCGCCACTTTTCCGGCTTGGAATGTCGCAGCCCTTCTCGATATCGATCTCACCGAAGCCGAGGCACGGTTGGAGCAGCTGGTCGATGCGCAACTCGTCGAGCTCGCCGGCACCGATATGAACGGCACCATCCGGTACCGGCTACACGATCTGATGCGCGACTTCGCCCGGGAACGGGCCAGCACACAAGTCAGCACCGACGACCGCCGCACAGCCACAGCGCGCCTGGCCGATCGATACCTGGAGTGCGTTCGCGTCGCGGCGGCCGAACTGCATCCCGACGCGAACGAGCAACGAAGCGTTGCCTGCTTCGACGATATTCCCGCCCGCCTCGCCCAGGTCGACCCGCGGAGCTGGTTCACTGCCGAACGGTCGAATCTTCTGGCCGCCGTCGAGCTCGCCCATGAACTCGAGCTGTGGGACTCCACATGGCAACTGACAGAAGCCCTTCCCCCGATGTTCGATTGGCGCGCGGACTGGCAGACCTGGGACCGCACCCACGAGCTGGCACTAAATGCAGCGCAGAAGGCAGCCAACCATCGCGCCGAGGCCGCCATACTCCGAAGCCTCGGGGCCCTGTACCGCGAACTCGGCCGCTACGACGACGCCGTCGACAAACTCGACCGCGCCGCAGCTATTTTCCAAGACCTCGACGCACGGTCGGAGTGGGCCGCTACCCTGCGCTTCCTCGGCGACACATTTCGATACCAGGGCCGGCTACACGACGCCATCACCCATTTCACCACCGCACTCGACCTCGCCGATACCGGCAGCGACGCCCGAATCGCCGCCGGAATCCACAATGGAATTGCCGATGCCAGTCGCGGGTTGTCTCGGTGGGGTGATGCGCGGCGGCATTTCGATACGACCCTGGCGATATACCGCGGTCTCGATGATCGACTCGAAGAAGCACGCGCTCGCGTCCGCTACGGCCTCGTCCACCGCGACCGCTGGCACAACGACCAAGCGTTACAGGCGTTCGAGCAGGCCCTGCCCATCTTCCACGAGTTCGACGACCAGCGCTGGCTGGCTCGCACCCGGCGCCATATCGCCGTTGTCCACCGCAACGAAGGCGATATCGCACAGTCTCTGACACTGTTCGCCGAATGCCTCACCCGGTTCGATCGCCTCGCCGACCGCCGCGGTATCGCCGTGACCCTACGCAACCGCGGAGACGCACACCGCCTGGGCAGGGATTACGTAGCAGCCTCCACCGATCTTGCACGGGCCCACGACATCTTCCAATCCCTCGGAGACCAGCGATGGGTCGCCCGGACCCACCTCAGTCTCTCTGACCTCAGCCGCCGGCATCAACAGTGGGACGACGCCATCCACCGAGCCAAGACCGCCCTGGACACATTCGTCACCATCGGTGACCGCCCAGGCGAAGCCCGCACACTCCGTCAACTCGCACTCATCCACCGCGACACCGGCGAACTCCACGCCGCCACCCGCGCATTGGTCTCCGCCCACGAGATATTCGCCGAACTCCACGACCACGTCTGGATCGCCCGCACCCAAGCCGGCCACGCAACCGTCGCCGAAGCACAGGGCACGGACCCCGCCCCCGATCTGCTCGCAGCGCACGCCACCTGCCAGCGTATCGGCATCACCGGACACCGGCTGCGACTCGTGTTGCAAGAATGGTGAGGATGCCCGAGCCGACCCACACCCGCTACGAGCAAATCATGCTCGACCACTCCCACCACCCCGACGACGCAGCAGCACTACTGCACGCCGCCGCCCGCACCGCCCGCACCGCGATACCGGCCGACACCGAACACGACCAGGCGATCCGTGACGTCGCCGCCGGAGTCGCCGCACCCGCCCTCATCGGCGCCACCTTCTGGATGCTGCGCGAAGCCCACCACAGCGGGCTCGAACGACTGCGGTTCCTGTCCCGCGACGGCCAGATCTTCTACGAACTCGCCCGCCGACTCGCCCCGCTCGCCGGTGTCGACCTCGATATGGAGTACGTCTACAGCAGCCGGATGACCTGGAGTCTGGCCGCCACCAACCCGCAACACCTCGACCAGGAATCCTGGCTGTTCAACAGTTTCGTCAAATCCAATGCCAGCGACCTGTGCGCACGCCTGGGCCTGCCTGCCGACGACTACACCCCACTGCTGCACTCCGCGGGTGTCTCCCTCGATCCTGACGTACGCGCCGACCACCCCGGCCAGGCCGACGCGATGCGCCGGTTCCTCGCCCTCCCCCCGGTCACCGAGGCCGCTGCCGCGCGGATCGCACACACCCGCGACCTGCTCATCGACTATGCCGCCCGCCACGACCTGACCGATTCCCGCACTGGACTCATCGACGCAGGATGGACCGGCCGAATGGTCGGCTCGCTGCTCACCGCCTGCGGTGCCACCGACTCGGGCCGACCACGCGTACTGTTCTGGGGCCACGAGCCCAGACCGACCGGCGGCATCGACCCCGACCTCGTCACCGCCTACATGTACAACACCGGCACCGGCCAAGGCATGAACTTCCGTGTACCCGATGCACCGTTCGTGGTCGAAACCTTCTGCATGGGCGACCACGGCATTGTCACGGGATACCAGCGCTCGTCCACCGGCGATGTCGAACCCATACTCCAGTCGCCATCCAACACCGCGGCCGAAGTATGGGGACTACGCACCTACCGATCCACCGTCTACGCCGTCGCCGATGAGCTGACCGAGGTCCCCACCGACGACCTCCGGCCACTGATCCACCAGATCATGGTCGCATTCTGGCGCCACCCGACTAGGCAGGAGGCAACTACATGGGGCAAGTACCCCTACGACAGCGACCCGACCGGAACTGCGGCCCGGCCTCTGGCACGCCCCCTCGACCCGGATAACCCAATCCGCGGCGACCGCGCCTGGCTATGCGGCACACTCGCATTGAGCACCCCTGAGGTCCATAGCCAATACCTGAAATCAGCCAGAGACGACAACCTCCACGGCGCCCCGGAAACCGATTAGACACCCGCACGGATTGCACAGGCACCGAACTACGAAAACTCTGGCCCCATGGCCCCACGATCGGCGGGCACTCATCAGCTGGGTGCGATGGGGCGCAACTCGCGACCAGCCAATAGCGCAGCTCGTCATGGCGCCCTGCACCCGGACCCGTCACGTCATCGATGCCGATATTCGTCGCGCCGCCAATCCCCCACCGCAGACCCGATAAACGGGACTCGCTACGCGACAATCAGACTGAATTCTTCCGCTTGGATTCCAGCGACGAATGCGACCCATTCACCGGGGGTGAAGGCCAGCGCCACACCGGTGTCGCGGCAACTCACGCTAACCCAGCCGTCGCTGCGATGGTCGATCGTGGGCAGGTCCGTCGTGGCTTGCGTAGTCGGGTCGGCCGAGTGATCGCAGAATACCGGCCACAGATCGGCAGGGATCGAGATCACGGGTTGGGTTGCCGGGTCGTTGTCCGGGTTTCGAAGATATTTGCTGTCGCGCACGAGCACGTGGTCGCCGATGAAGTTGACCTCGACGCACGAGGCGCCCCCGTTGTTGCTGAACGAGCTTTTCCGCCAGCCTCGGCGGATCTGGGTGGTCATTGTTACTCCGTGTTCTTGAACTGCGAGATCCGGTGCTCGATGGCTGCCGCGGTGTCCTCGGGTGTGTACGCCTTCTGGCGGAGCCGGTCGGCCGCCAGTGTGTACAAGTCTACTTGCGGGTGATCCTGAAGGTAGAGAGCACCGGTGTGGTACTCGACGTAGGCAATGCCGCGGGCTTCGGCGAAGTCGAGGACGATGAACGAGCCGGGAAGCCCGTCGTGCACCGCCACCCGGGTCGGGATCACCTGGAACTGGACATTGTCCTGGTCCATCAATGTGAGCAGGTGTTCCAGTTGCTCACGCATGACACGTGGGCCGCCCACGGGGCGGTCCAGCGCCGCCTCCTCGACCACGGCGCTGAGCTGGAGCGGGTTGTCGGTTCCGGACAGGCGTTGCCGGGCCATCCGCGCCCGGACCGACTGCGCCAAGTCCATGGTCGGTATGTGGAGGCTGTCGCCGAGGAGCGCGGTGGCGTAGTCCGGTGTTTGCACTTGTCCTGGTAGGACCTTGTCGGCGTACTCGAATTGATGGGTCGCCAGGCCTTCCAAACCGACGAAGGTTTTGAACCAGTCCGGTAGTACCTCACCAAAGGGCGCCCACCAGGTGCCGTGGTCGGCACGTCCAGCCAGCGTGACGGTTCGGTCCACGTCTTCGACCTTGACTCCGTAGTAGCGCAGGAGTGCGGCGACTTCGTCGGGTGCTTGCTGGGTCTTGCCGCTTTCCATATAGCTGAGCTTCGCCGGCGTGCAGCCGATGTGTTTGGCGGCCTCGGCCTGCTTGATCCGTGCCTGTTCACGGGCTGAGCGCAGGTCGTGTCCGACCAGGAAACGCAACGCTGACGGGTCGAAACGTTCGTCGCGCATGTCGCCCTTTCCCAGCTGCCGGATACCTGCGGACAAGTTACCGCATGAACTTCACCGCAACCGTAGCGTTATCATTCGATTTAAGTTTAAATCGATTCGTCACGTCAAGAATCAGCGGCCCATATGGAGCCACTCGATCGAGGCAGGAGGCGGTCATGACCGTGCGTGTCATCGACAACTCATTAATGCTGAGCGACCACACGAAACACCACGCCAGATCAACCGGGAACGACGGATGGGTGGTGAGTTACCTGCCCGGCCGGACACTGACACGCGCCCAAGCGGAAGCGGCCCTGCTCGCCCTCGAAGACATAGCGACGCTGCGGGCACACGCCGGGCTGTTGAGGCTGACTGCGCTGGAGGTCATGGGCATGGCAGCGACGGAGTGTCCGGCACCCCACAAGGAAGGGTTCGCCGCGCGGGCGCTGGCCTGGGCAGGGGTATCGCGGTGATCGCTCGGCGCACATGCTCGGAGGCGATCCCGATCGTGGCGTTCAGCGCGGGCACGGCCCGCGGACGTCGCATGGTGGCCTCGATGCGGCCGGTACCGGAATCTCCCCTGTTGGTGGTCACCGGCGGGCCTCATCGGAGGGCGGAGTGATGTTCGAGACCTGTCACACCCCGTTCGAGGTGGCACACGTCTATCGCGGCATGGGATTTCCGGTTTCGTGCAGGTTCGGTCGGGTCGCGGTGACCGCGTCCAGATCGCTGGGTGCGGTGGTGATGCCACCGGATGTGGGCACCCTGGTCCGGCAGGAACTCGAGCACGACCACGACATCACCGCACCGGTGCTGACCTATCATCGGCCGCGTCGCGACTGGGTGTTCGTTGTCGGTCCCGGATCGGGCGTGGCAGCTGGTGCCGCCGCCCGTGCGGCGCTGCACCGTGCGGGGGTGCGAGTGTTGACAGAGGGGCAGCAGGTGTGGCTGCCGATGTCCGACCAGCCCCTCACCTGGTACTGGATCTGGCCACCGACCACCGCCCAAGCCCTACCCTCCCGGTCCACTGTGCTCGCCACGGCCCGCCGCCAACTCCTGACTGGACGGCGGTAACCGAGATGCGCGCCAACGCTCGCAACCCAAGGCCTGCCCGTCTCACCGATCCGTCGGATGGGTTGTTCCCCACCGGAGAAGCACTGCTGTCGGCCATCCGGGGACATCACGTAGGCCCTCACCCACTCACGTCGATCGCCCATCGGTTCGGGCAACTGCACCAGCAGCGTCTCCACGACCCAGCCTGCCCGGTATGCCCATGCCGCGCCGAACTGTCGCGGCAGGCAGATCTCTGGGTGGTCGAGCATGTACCGCCCGCGCACCCGGAGGCAATCTTGCACTCGGAATCCTTGGGGACCGTGATCGATCGGCTCGCCGTTCAGCAGGTTCGGGCGTTTCACCTGTTGATGAACGCCGAACCGTCTGACCCGATCGTGCACGCCGCGTGGTATCGCCTCGCGGAATTGGTCGACGACTACACCGATCTGACGACCGCGGTCGCGCGCCGGTCCCGACGCCTCCCTGCGTAGCCCGTCCGTAATCACCTGGGCAGCTTCACGCGCCCACACTGGAAGGAGCTCCGACAATTTCTATTCCCGGCCTATCCGTGTCCGGCCACCGGTTATCACCACCCGTCGGTACCACCGACGAGTTGGTGATCCTCGATACCGATATCGGGTGGCAGCCAGGAGGTCTCCTGGTATTGGCTGCCGCGGCGCGGGTGGTGCCAAATCTGGTCGTGGTCACCGCCGACGAAACCCGTGGCCGCCGCGCCCAGCTGGCACGCCACGCGCTGAACCTGCTCGACTGCACCGACGTTGCGGTCATCCCGGGCTTCGATCTGGGCGGCGAAGAACGCTTCCTCCTCGACACCGACCACCCGCCCCCAGAACACGGAGAGGATTTCCTCGAACGCATCCGCGGTCTCGATCGCATGATCGCCGCCGTTGTCGAACTCTGCGAGACCACCACCGGGCCGATCCAATGGGTGGGGTTGGGTCCGATGTCCAACCTCACCGCTGTCATCTCACGCCTGCCCGAGATCGCCGACCGGGTGAGAGTCACCCAGCTGGGTGGGGTACACCACCGATACCGCGGTAGGACAGCTGTCTCGGAGAATTTCCGTATCGACCCCACATCTGCCGGGCTGGCCCTGCGCGCACTGCACACATCGCGCCTAGTACTGCACGACCACACCGACCACGACGCCCTCCAGATCACTCCCAACTCCCCACTCCTCCAAATGTTCGAAAACCCGACCGCACCACGGTGGGCGAATCTGCTGGCCATGCACATGCGGGCGTGGCTCGCCCGCGAACCACGAACTTGGTTGCGCGCGCCCCTGACGCTCAGTGCCGCGCTCGGGCTGCCCTTTGTCGCTTTCCGCACCGAACGAATCGCCATACACCCGGATACGCGTCTATCCAGCGCACTCCACGGACGATCGATGCAGGCGTCCAGCACGGTCGACTACGACGAGTTTCTGTCCTGGATGCACGGCACGCTGCGTCCGTGATGAATCGAAACCTCGACTGCGGCAGCTCATCACCCGCGGAAGAGATAGCCACGGGTGACGGTGGCCACTGCAACCTTCAGCGGACGTCCTCGCCCTCGATTCGATGGCTGGTCGACGGGACTTCGGCGCCGCGGCGATGATGAGCGGGCGCATCCGGGCCGGCATGTTCGGCGTTGTGGACGGCATCCGTGATCAGCTGCCGGACGTGGTCGTTTTCCAAGCTGTAGTAGACGGTGGTGCCGGCGCGGCGAGTACGGACGAGGTGGGCCAGGCGCAGTTTCGCCAGGTGCTGGGAGACCGAGGCGGCGGGTTTTCCGACGTAGCCGGCGAGTTCGTTGACCGATAGCTCGGCATCGGCCAGGGCCCACAGCACTTGGACGCGGGTGGCGTCGGCGAGCATCCGGAAGACGTCGACCGCCAAGTTCAGTTCGTGGTCGGGAATAGGCGACCGAATCTTCCCGTTATCTGCATTCATACGTAGATATTAAGCCATGCAGGAAGCTGGGCAGAAGGGCCGACTCGATGTTTACCTCCTTGTTCTCCCACCGCGACTATCTCCGGCTGTTCATCGCCCAGGTGTCGGCCCTGTTCGGCACGGGCCTGACCACTGTTGCCTTGGGTCTGCTGGCCTATGAACTTGCCGGTGCGGACGCGGCTGCGGTGCTCGGTACCGCGTTGACGATCAAAATGCTGGTGTACGTGACGGTCGCGCCGATCGTGGGCGCATACGCCGACCGGTTCCCGCGCAGGCTGTTTCTGGTCTCGCTGAATGTGATCCGGGCGGCGGTTGTGCTGGCACTACCGTTCATCGACCAGGTGTGGCAGATCTACGTGCTGATCGCCGTCCTGCAGACCGCCTCGGCCGCCTTCACCCCGACGTACCAGGCAGTTATCCCCGATATTCTGCCGGATGAGCGGGACTACACCAGGGCTCTGTCGGCCGCCCAGCTCGCCGCGACAATGGAGACTTTGCTGAGTCCGATGCTGGCCGCGGCAGCGCTGGCGGTGATCAGTTTCCACTGGTTGTTCGTGGGCACGGCGGTCGGGTTCGTGGTCTCGGCGGTGCTGGTGGTCACCACCCGCATTCCGGATACCGGCGCCGGCTCTGCCGAGGGCAGCTTCGCAGAGCGGATAACGGTGGGTATGCGGATTTTCGCCGCGACGCCACGGCTGCGGGGGCTGCTCGGGTTGAACCTGGTGGTCGCGGCCGCAGGTTCGGTGATCATGGTCAACACCGTCAACTACGTTCGCGACACTCTCGGCGGAACGCAGTCCGGGGTGGCGATGCTGCTGGCCGCGAATGGATTCGGCACCATGCTCGTCGCGCTGGCGTTGCCCCCGGTCCTCGAACGACTCGGCGCGCGGCCGGTGATGATCGCAGGTGCGGCCACCCTGCTCGCCGGACTGGGGTCGGCTATCGCGCTGTCGACCGCGAGTGGTGGTGGGTGGCGCTGGGGCGCGGCGGTCGCGGTGTGGGTGGTCGTCGGGGTGGGCACGGCGGCGGTACTGACTCCGACCGGTCAGGTGCTGCGGCGCTCGTCGCAGGCCGCGGACCGCCCGGCGCTGTTCGCCGCGCAGTTCTCGCTGTCGCACCTGGCGTGGCTACTCACCTACCCGCTCACCGGCTGGTTGAGCACAGCCTTCGGTTTCACCATGACATGGGCGGTGCTGGCCGTACTCGCCGGCGCCGGAATGATGGTGGCGCTGCGGACGTGGCCGCGTAACGATCCGGCGGAGCTCACCCACCTGCACGAGATCGGCACCATCGACCCGGCTCGGCTGGGGGACGCGGTCCGGGTGGACGAACGCCACTACCGGCACACACACCTGTTCGTCATCGATGCCGAGCACCCGCGCTGGCCCCGAGCGGAACGGCCGACCGTATTGGCTGCTTGAGATGGTTTTCGCTCGCTTGTGGCGGTCGCCGAAAGACGCGGCCGCCACAAGCAGGTCCGGTCACTTCAAGCCGGTCTCCGCGACAGTTCATGGCTGCCTGGCCACGCCGCCAGCATCGACGCCGAGGTGGGCGGCGGGGGCCGTTGATTCCTTTCATGCCGGCGGTTCGGAGCACGGAAAGTACTTCGGCTCCGCGAACACCGGATCTGTGGCTACATCATGGGCATGGGCATTCCGGGGAACATGCCGTTCCACCAGTTCCGCGCCATGTTCATCATCTGCATGCACATTTCCATCATCGAACCCACCTCCTGTCATTACCTGCGAGTGGGACCTGGATGTACCCTCGCCCAGCGAGTCCATGCACGCGGACCTGCGCATTTTCCGGACCCGCGGTCGCAAATGAGCCGATGTACTGGGCGCGGGCCACACCGGACCGGTGCCCGCGCCACCCGCGCACTGCGGCTCCGTCCCATGCGCATCCGGTACGTCGCGCGATCCTGGCTTGTCGTGGTGTTCGCCCCGGGACTCGCGGACAGTGGTAGCCCGTTGTGAGCGCGGGGCGCCTCCATGGGGCCATTCGATTCACAGGTCGAGCCCGGAGTCTGTGTGGAGGTACCGTCCGGGTGAGGTGCCCACGGTCCGCCGGAACGCCGCGAGGAAAGCGCTCGCGGTCGTGTATCCCACGGCGTGAGCGGCCTGGGATACAGTGCGGCCTTCGGCGAGGAGAGGCAGGGCGGCGCGTAGCCGCATATGGGTGCGCCAGCGGTCGAAGCTCATGCCGGTGTCGCGGACGAACAGCCTGGTCAGTGTTCGTCGGCTCACTCCGATGTCGTGCGCGTGTGCTTCGAGGCTGCGGGGGTCGGCGGGGTCGGCGAGCAGGGCGTCGGCCACGGCGCGGACCCGTTCGTCCACGGGGAGCGGGACGTCGATCGGCAGGGTCGGTACGGGATGCAGCAGGTCCGGCACGACCGCCTCGGCTCGCTGCCGCGCGTCTTCGGCGAGATCGCGGCGGGCGAGATGGGTGATCAGTTGGGCCAGCAGCGCGCCGACACCCACCGCAGTTGGCGCAGACCAGTCCAGGGAGCATCGTGCTGGATCGAGGTAGAGGCTGAATAACTCCGCTTCACGGGTCGCGCCGGTCCGGTGCACCACCCCGGCCGGTAGCCACAGGGCCCGGGTCGGCGGTAGTACCCAGTATGCGTCGGCTACGGCGATGCTGAGAACCCCGCGGCGCGTCCATGCCAGTTGGTGGTGGGTGTGGCTGTGGGCTGGGATCCATTCCCCCGACGTCAACGGGAATTGTCCGACGAGGATCACTCCGGTGCCGGACAGGTCGAAGGAGTCGGCGGATTCGAGCATGACGCCAGCCTATGTCCTCAATGCGATATAGTCCGTCCTCATCACGTATTGTGGCCAGGATGCACCGGCACATAGCGTCATTTGGTGCTGAAAAATTCCGCGACTCATCAGGGCTGGCGCATGCCTTCGAAGCCGGAACGTCTGCTGTGACATCGGTGGTTGCTCCCGTAGTCCCCGGCCGGCGCCGGGCAGCGCTGGTGGTGCTGTGCTTCGTCCAATTCATGCTGGTACTCGACGACAATGTGGTCAGCGTCGCCCTCCGCAGCCTCCGCGACGAGCTGGGCTTCAGCGGCTCGGGGCTGGCGTGGGTGGTCAACGCCTACTTTCTTGCCTTCGGTGGATTGTTGTTGCTGGCAGGGCGCGCGGCCGACCTGCTGGGGCGGCGCCGCGTGTTCCTTGTGGGGGTGGCGCTGTTCGGTGTCGCCAGTCTGGCGTGCGGGCTCGCCCAGGAGCCGTGGCAACTCGTGCTCGGACGGTTCGTTCAGGGCGCTGGCGCGGCCATGGCGAGTCCCGCCGCGCTGTCGTTGATCACCTTGTTGTTCCCCGGCACCGCGGAACGCACTCGGGCGCTGGCTATCTGGGGCGGGATCGCTGCCCTCGGTGGCACCACGGGGCTGGTGATCTCCGGCGTGCTGACCGACCTCACGTCCTGGCGCTGGATCTTTCTGATCAACCTGCCGGTGGCGGCGGTAGCCCTCGTGCTGCTGCCACGGCTAATCCCGGAAAGCCGTGCACGCGCGCGGGCACGTCTGGACATACCCGGCACCATCCTGGGCACCGGCGCTGTGGTCTTCCTGGTCTACGGCCTACTCCGAGCCGGGGAAACAAACTGGACAGACCTCACCGTCATCGCGGCCCTGCTGCTGGCTGCACTCTTGGCCGCCGCATTTCTCGTGGTGGAATCGAGGGTGGCCGAGCCGTTGGTGCCGATGGCGTTTCTCGCCGACCGGACGCGTACGGTCGCCAACGCGGCGACACTGCTGTTCTCAGTGGCCTTTTTCGCCATGGCCTTCCTGTTGATGATCCACTTGCAGACCGTCCTCGGTTACAGTCCGCTGCAGGCCGGCCTCGCCTACCTGCCTTACGGTGCCGGAATCCTTGCGGGAATGCGCCTTTCGGCTCACGCAATCACGAGAATCGGGATGCGCTGGGCGCTGGTTCTGTCGTTCCTGATCAGCTCGGCCGGGCTGCTCATGCTCTCCGGTGTGGCAGCGGGCGACCCGTACACCACAGGGGTGCTGCCGGGCATGCTCGTCACCAGTCTTGGGTGCGGGCTGAGTCTGCCTGTCCTGACCGCGGCCGCGGTCACCGGCACCACCGAGGAGAACGCCGGGCTCGGCTCGGCGCTGTTCAGCTCCGTGCAACAGATCGGTGGCGCAATCGGTGTGGCGGTTTTGGTCACCGTGGCCGAACACCGTGGTAATGCGGCCGGTTCCGCTCAGTCACAGGGCTTTTCCTCCGCACTCACGATTGCTGCCGTCATCCTCGTCGTCGGTGCCGTCCTGATTGCCGCCCTGCTGCGGACCCATCGCTCGGCCCCAGTATCCGCCCTCCGCACACCGGGCGAGTAGCCGTCGCCGACCTGAGTGAATGCCGACCCAGAGCGCCGATCCCGGGAAAGCGAGAAGCCGGGTGGGGTGTGCGGCGTGAACTCAGCCGAGTGCGGACAGTTGTTCGCGGCACGCGGATTCACAGCGCCGGCACACCTCCGCGCAGATGCGGCAGTGAGCGTGGGCATCGCTGTGCTGCTCACATTCTTGGGCACAGCTTCGACAGGCGGTGGCGCAGCTTTCGAGCACCGAACGGGTGAGGTTGGCGTCGTAGCCGGTATGCCGGGAAAGTATCCGGCCGGTGGTCTCGCAGATATCGGCGCAGTCCAGGTCGGTCCTGATGCATTTCCGCAAGTCCGCCACTGCCGGTTCGCTAAGGCACGCATCCGCGCACGCGGTGCATGCCTGTGCGCACTCGACGCAGGCGGCGATGCAGGTCGCGAGGGCTTTGTGGTCGACGCCGCCGAGGTCAGCCGGGTAGCTGTCGAGTAGTCGATTCACCGTTTCCACGCATACCTCCTCGCCCCGAGCCCCCCGGCTCGTTGCCTGGGGGTCCCGACTCGAGACCCTCGTCGCCTTACCCGCCTCGGGGTCGATGAAACGGCGGGCCCGTTACCGTTTGCGATCGGGGTGGGCGGTGTGTGCGCGGCTGTGGCGTATGGCCTGCTGGGCCGCGGTGAGGGCGCATCCGGCGACACATCGCAGTGCTGCCCGGGTCGCCGGATGGCCGATGATTCGCGTTGCTGCCTGCGTCATCGTCGTCATCGATACTCCTCGTGGTGGCCGACGGCGGGGGTGCTGGGCGACCCGACAACGTCTGGTACTTGCGCCTCGGGACGCCGCGTCGATCGTGGGTCTATTTCTTTTCGCAGATCAGGATGTGGAATTCGACTGCGCCCTCGTCGGTGAGTCGTTCCTTTCCGACGACTGTCAGGCCGGCCGTTTCGAGGTGGTCGGTGATTTCGGTGATCGGCCGGAGGCGGAAGCGGTTTTCGGTGAAGGGCATCCGGGCCATCGCGGTCGGGTCACCGACGCCGAGCGCCAGGCGCCCCGAGGGGCGTAGAACGCGGGCGATCTCGGTAAATGCCGTGGTCAGATCGTCGATGAAGTAGACGGTGTTGGTGCTGACCACTGCGTCCACTGTTTCGGTGGGTAGTGGCAGATCGTGCATCGCGGTGGTGTGCAAGATGAGCCGGCCGCTGCCGATGTCGTTGCGGTAGCGGCGACGTACCTGGTCGATCATCGTCGGCGACACCTCCACGCCGTGCACGGTGCCGGTGTCGCCGATCCGGGCCAACAACAGGCCGAGACCGATGCCGCCACCGAAGCCGATATCGACGGCAGTGGCGCCCTCGGGCGGGTCTGCGGCGGCGACCGCTGCGGCCACGGTCGCGCGGTTACCGCGGTTGAGTATGCGGCCGACGAGGCGCCCGATCACGCCGTCGGGGCGTCCGAGCTGGGTGCCTATCAGGTCCCACAGACGGTCTGTCAACGGCGTTTTCACAACACATCACCTCAATCGACTGGCGTAATTCCGAACGGACCTCGCGCGGCCCTCGGTACAGGGTGGGGCCCGAATTTGATTTCAACAGGTCCGCCGCTACCGCATTTCCTGGCTCTGCCCTCAGGTGTTCTGCGTCCTGCGTTGCGGCGGGAGACGGTGACAGCGCCCGCTGCCCCGAGCGCGGGTCTCGGAGCAGCGGAGGCAGACCACCGGGTGGCTCGGTTATTGCGCGGTGGACTGGAATCGGCGCAGCCGCAGACTGTTGCTGACCACGAACACCGAGGAGAACGCCATCGCTGCTCCGGCGAGCATAGGGTTGAGCAGGCCCGCCATGGCCAGTGGGATCGCGGCGACGTTGTAGGCGAACGCCCAGAACAGGTTGCCCTTGATGGTGCCCAGAGTGCGGCGGGCCAGACGGATGGCATCGGCGGCGGCTCGCAGGTCCCCGCGCACCAGGGTCAGGTCGCTGGCTTCGATGGCGACATCGGTGCCGGTGCCCATGGCCAGTCCGAGGTCGGCCCGGGCGAGTGCGGCGGCATCATTGACGCCGTCGCCGACCATGGCCACGACTTTGCCCTCGTTCTGCAACCGCTCGACGACGGCGACCTTGTCCTGCGGCAGGACCTCGGCAATCACTTCGTCGATACCTACCTGGGCGGCGATCGAGCGGGCGGCGGCTTCGTTGTCGCCGGTCAGCATGATCGGAGTCAAACCGAGCGCACGCAGCTGCCGCACAGCTTCGGCGGAGGTCGGTTTCACCGCGTCCGCCACGACCAGCACCCCACGCGCTAGGCCGTCCCAGCCGACCGCGACCGCCGTCTGTCCGCCGGCCTCGGCGGTGCGCATTGCCTGCTCGAGGTCGCCGTCCAGGTGCAGGGACCAGTCCTGCAGGAGCCGGGCGCGGCCGACGACCACTGCGTGCCCGTCCACGATGCCCTGCACGCCGAGCCCGGCAACATTGGCGAAGCCTTCGACCGGTTCCAGCTCGCCCACCCGCTCGCGGGCGCCCTTGGCGATGGCTTGGGCGATCGGGTGCTCCGAGGAGTCCTCCAGCGCACCGGCCAGCGCCAGCACCCGCTCGGCGGACTCGCCGTCGGCGACGACGACATCGAGCAGCGTCATCTTCCCAGTGGTGACGGTGCCGGTCTTGTCCAGCACCACGGTATCCACTCGCCGGGTCGATTCCAGCACCTCCGGTCCCTTGATCAGGACACCGAGCTGGGCACCGCGGCCGGTGCCGACCATCAGCGCGGTCGGCGTGGCCAGCCCGAGGGCGCACGGGCAGGCGATGATCAACACCGCCACCGCCGCGGTGAACGCCGCCGCCACCGAACCGCCGGTACCGAGCCAGAATCCCAGGGTCGCCACCGCGAGCGCGATCACGATCGGCACAAAGATCCCGGAGATCCGGTCGGCCAGTCGCTGCGCTTGCGCCTTGCCGGTCTGGGCGTCTTCGACCAGTTTCGCCATCTGCGCGAGCTGGGTATCCGACCCGATCCGGCTCGCCCGCACCACGATTCGGCCGCCCACGTTGACGGTGGCGCCGACCACCGTATCGTCGATACCGACCTCGACCGGCACCGATTCCCCGGTGAGCATGGACGCATCCACCGCCGAGGAACCCTCGACCACCACGCCGTCGGCGGCGATCTTCTCCCCTGGCCGGACCACGAAGCGGTCACCGACGACCAGCGCGTCGACCGGAATGCGTTCCTCCCGACCCGCACGCAGCACCGACACCTCTTTGGCGCCGAGTTCGAGCAGTGCCCGCAGCGCCGCGCCGGCCCGGCGCTTGGACCGGGCCTCGAAGAAGCGACCGGCCAGGATGAAGGTGGTGACCCCGGCCGCCGCTTCGAGGTAGATACTGCCGGTGCCGTCCATCCGGGCGATGGTGAACTCGAACGGGTGCGTCATCCCCGGAGTGCCTGCGGTACCCCAGAACAGGGCATACAGTGACCAGCCGAATGCGGCCAGCGTGCCGATGGACACCAGGGTGTCCATCGTGGCGGTGCCGTGCCGGAGGTTGGTCCAGGCCGCCCGGTGGAAGGGCAATGCTCCCCACACCACCACCGGCGCCGCCAGGGTCAGTGACAGCCATTGCCAGTTGGTGAACTGCAACGCCGGAATCATCGCCATCGCGATCACCGGCACGGTCAATACCAGCGAAACCAGCAGCCGCGTCCGCAGCGACGCGGTTGGGTCGGCCTCGGTGACCTCCGCAGTCTCGGTCGCGGCAGGGCGTGGGAGAGCGGCGGTGTAACCGGCCTGCTCAACGACACCGATCAAGTCTTCGGGTGCGATATCACCCGTGTAGTCCACACGCGCCTTCTCGGTCGCGTAGTTGACAGTGGCGGTGACGCCGTCGACCTTGTTGAGTTTCTTCTCGATCCGGTTGGCGCAGGACGCGCAGGTCATGCCACCGATCACCAGTTCGACCTGCCCGGTGGGCGATGGTTGTGTCACGGTGGTCATGGATTGCTCCGTTCTGTGGTGCTCGAACTGGGTGATGCTCCACGAGGCGCCTACCGCTCGGCGTCCCCGGGCAGGTTGGCCGGTTGCTCCGGCCGGGGGGGTCAGTGGCCGTGGCCGGGTTGTTCACCGACCTGCTCTGCGGGTGTTTCGGTGCCGTTGGCACCCCGGGGTACGCGAACGGTGAATTCCGCGGTGCGGACCGTCCCCTTGTGCTGGAAGTCCAGGAACAGCCGGTAGTCGCCGCCGGTCGGGGCAGTGAGCGAGAAGGTGATGCCCGGCCCCGCCGGTGTGCGGCCGTCGCCGGGTTCGCCTTCCGGGTGCACGTGCAGGTAGGCCAGGTCGGCGGCGCGCAGGGCGACCAGATGTCCGTAGGCACCGAGGTAGGGCTGCAAGTCGGTGACCGGTCGGCCGTTGCGGCTGACCGACAGCGTCACCGTCGACGCGCGACCGGCGGCGACGGCGCCGTCGAGGGCCACGGTATAGCCGTCGACCACTGCGGTGGTGTCCGGTTCGGGTAGTGCTCGGGCGTCGTAGTTGCCCGCGACCCGCAGATCCGCGCCCAAGGTCAGGTTCTCGCCGCCATCCGGAGTGAAGTCGGCGAAGAGCCGGTAGTCACCGGCACGGGACAGATTCAGCGGGACGCGCCAGGTGCCGGTGGCATCCAAGCGCGGATGCACATGCTGGAAGGCGGCCATATCGCGGCGGACCGCGATCAGGTGCAAGTCCTTGTCATGGCTGCGCTCGTACCGGGTCACCGGCGCGCCGGCGGCGTCGAGAACGCGGAAACCGACCGCGACCTCGGTGCCGGGGCGGACTTGCGGGGCGTCCAGTTGCAGTGTGTAACCGCGGTCACTGACGAGCAGGCCACCAGGTAGCTGGTTGGGGCTGGACCCGCCGGGGGTGGCGGGTCCAGCCGGGTGCGTGTCGTGGTCGGCGGGCGGGTCGGGAGTGGGGCCAACGGCCGCGCCGAGGACGACCGCGATCCCGAAGACCGCAGCGAGCCCGAGGGCGAAGCCAGCGAACTTGCTGGGCGTGTTCATCGGGATGCTCCTTGCTGTCATGTCGTAATCAGGTGGAGAGGTCAGTCGGCGAGTTGGTAACCGGCTTCGTCGACAGCGGCTGCAATCGCGTCACGCCCCACGGGGGAGGAACTTCCGATCGTGACCAGCCCGCTGGCCAGGTCGACATCAACGGAGGTGACGCCGTCGATCCGGCCGACTTCCTCGCGGACCGAGGAGACGCAATGGCCGCAGGTCATGCCGGTGACCGTGACGGTGGTGGTTGCGCTGCTCATCTGTTTCTCCTTGGTGTTGTGGCGACTCCGCGCCGCGGAACGAAACCTACAATACCCCCCGGGGGTATCAAGTCAAGAGGTTTCGGCAACTCGACCGCGGACCCGCCGACCAGGACCACCGGTGGAGGCGGAGCCCGGCCAGTTTGCCGACCCCATTGGTTGCAATACCCCACAGGGGTAGGGTAAGGGTTGAAGTGTTCCCCCGCGTCCCAGCGAGCGCGATTCCGGATGGGCACGCGGACCTTCCCCCCCCCAGATCGACAGGAAACGATATGAGCACCTCGACCATTACTGTTGCGGGAATGACTTGCGGCGGTTGCGCTTCCAAGGTCCGAACCGCCCTCGGCGCACTCGATGGCGTCTCCGCGGTCGACGCGGATCCCGCCACCGGCCGGGTCACCGTCGAATCGGGTAAGGAGGTCGACCCGGACGCCATCGCGAACGCTGTGGAAGCCGCCGGTTACCGAGTGGTCGCCTGACTTCGCGCACCGGTCCGGACTCGACGCCTCGGGCCTGATTGATCAGCGCGCCGGCCGATTCAGCTGCGGTCGGTGCGCCGAGCCGGTGCCGACCGCAGGATTCTTCCCACGGTCGGTGCCATCGGTGGCTCTGGTCACAAGAAGGCGAGGCAGGATGGACGCGACGGGTAGGTTGTTTCGCGACCGTTGCAGTGTTGCTTCGCCGATGTGGCCTTCGCCGAGAGAACAATGGGTGACGAGAGGAGGTGGTGCAGGTGGCCAGAACGTTCGAATACCCCGATATGCAGCGTGAACGCATCGACGATGGTCGATACTGCGAGGCCGGTGCACCATCTCCGGCAACCGAGGCATTGCCGCACGGCAGCCGTTCCCGGGATCCGAGTGGTCCGCAGTGAAAGTCCTCGCTCGCCTGCGACGCACATCGCTGGGACTGCTGATGGCGGTGCTGCTCGTTGCCCCGCTGATCGACTGCACCCTGCACGGGCAGGACGAGCACACCCATCCCCCCGTCGTGGCAGCCGTCGAGGTCGCTCTCGCCTCGCACACCCATTCCCCGCACGCGATGAGCGGGGGACTCACCGACCACTGTGATCAGCACATGATCCATTGCGTCGAGAAGTCGCTGCTGCCCTCCAGCGGAGCGACGATTTCGCCGTTGCTGTGGCTGGCGTTTCTCGCCGCGACCGTCGTAGGCGCCCTCGCCCTGATCTTCACCGGCACCCGCGCGATCCGCGGCCCTCCCGTTGCCGCACTACCCGTGTCGAACGGGCAAGCCATCCTCACGAATTTCTGTATCTCCCGACGCTGACCGGTCAGCGCCAGGCCGCGACCCGTTGTGTCGCCGGCCGGTGTTCGCTGCCTGCTCACCGTCTACACCGCCCTGCGTGGCGGTTCGGATACAGAAAGCGACAATCATGAGCAACGTCGTATTCGGCAAACCCGCCGAAGCAGCCGCTGGAGTACTCATCCCACCGGCCCCGGTACGGGAATCCAGTTCACTTGTCGGCAACACCCCAGTCCTGTGGGTGAGCGCGCCCTTGGCGCCGGCCGACCGCGGATTCTGGGCGAAACTGGAAGGCTTCAATCCCGGCGGGATGAAGGACCGGCCCGCGCTGCACATGGTCGAGCGCGCGCAGCAGCGCGGCGATCTGGCACCGGGAGCGCGCATCATCGAATCCACCAGCGGCACCCTCGGGCTCGGTTTGGCGCTGGCCGGCGCGGTGTACCACCACCCCGTCACCGTGGTCACCGATCCCGGGCTCGAGCCGATCGTCGCACGCATGCTCGCCTGCTATGGCGCCCGCGTCGACATGGTGGCCGAGCCCCATCCCAGCGGCGGCTGGCAACAAGCACGCCGCGACCGCGTCACCGAACTCCTGGCGGCCGAGCCCGCAGCATGGTGCCCCGACCAGTACACCAACCCCGACAATGTCGACGGATACGAATCCCTGGGCCTGGAGTTACAGCAACAGCTGGGCGAGATCGATGTCCTGGTATGCGCAGTCGGCACCGGCGGCCACTCCGCAGGCGTCGCGCGCGTGTTGCGCCGATTCAACACGGACTTGAAGCTGATCGGCGTCGACACGGTGGCCTCTACGATCTTCGGCCAGCCCGCCGGTCCACGGCTGATGCGCGGACTGGGGTCCAGCATCTTCCCCCGCAATGTCGACTACCCGGCGTTCCACGAAGTGCATTGGGTAGCACCCGCAGAAGCAGTGTGGGCATGCCGGGCACTGGCCGGCACCCACTACGCGACCGGCGGCTGGAGCGTCGGAGCCGTGGCGCTGGTCGCCGGATGGGCCGCACGCACCCTGCCGGAAGACGCGCGCATCGCCGCGGTGTTCCCCGACGGCCCCCAGCGCTATTTCGACACCATCTACAACGACGACTACTGCCGCGAGCACGGCCTGTTCGACACCGCGCCGCCGATTGAACCAGCCGTTATCGCCCATCCAGGCGAACGCGCGGTGGACTCGTGGACCCGCTGCACCAGCATCGTCGACCCGCACACCGGAGAGCGGACAGGAGAGGGCGCATCGTGAACGCACTGAGGAGCTTCCGCAGCTTCGACCTCGCCGCCCGGTTGCTGATGATCAACCAGTTCGGCATCAACCTCGGCTTCTACATGCTGATGCCCTACCTCGCCGGCTACCTCGCCGGACCCCTGGGCCTGGCGGCCTGGGCTGTCGGCCTCGTACTGGGTGTACGGAACTTCTCCCAGCAGGGCATGTTCCTCATCGGCGGCACTCTCGCCGACCGGCTCGGCTACAAACCCTTGATCGTCGCGGGCTGTCTGCTGCGCACCGGCGGCTTCGCCCTGCTCATATTCGCCACCTCGCTGCCCGGGCTACTCATCGCCTCCGCCGCAACCGGCTTCGCCGGCGCCCTGTTCAACCCCGCCGTACGGGCCTATCTGGCCGCCGACACCGGCAAACGCCGAGTCGAAGCCTTCGCGGTGTTCAACATCTTCTACCAAGCCGGGATCCTGGCCGGACCACTGGTCGGTCTGGCATTGATGTTCCTCGATTTCCGCGTGACCGCGGCCGCCGCTGCCGTCGTATTCGCTGGCCTGACCGTGGCACAGTTGGCCGCCCTGCCGCCCCGACGCGAGCAGAAGCCCGCCGAACAGACATCGATCCTGCAGGACTGGCGCGCGGTGGCGGCCAATCGCCGCTTCCTGCTGTTCTCGCTGACGATGGTCGGCTCGTATGTGCTGTCGTTCCAGGTGTATCTGGCCTTACCGCTCCAGGCCGAATACCTCGCTGGTGCGCAAGCACAAGTGCTCGTCTCGGCGCTGTTCGTGGTCTCCGGTGTGGTCGCCGTGGCCGGGCAGCTGCGCATCACCGGGTGGTTCAAGGCGCGATGGGGAACCGGGCGCAGCCTCGCGGTGGGGATGGCGATACTGGCCGCGGCGTTCCTACCGTTGCTCGTCGTACCCGGACCCGGACGATTCGGTACCGCCGCCGCGGTCGTCGCGTTACTCCTGTCCACAGCTGTCCTGGCTGTCGGGACCGCCGCGGTGTTCCCCTTCGAAATGGACACCGTCGTCTCGCTTGCGGACGGAAAACTGGTGGCCACCCACTACGGCTTCTACAACACCATCGTCGGTGTCGGCATCCTGGCCGGCAACCTCGCCACCGGCGCCGTTGTCGGCGCCGCACGAGATGTCGACGCGGACTGGGCGGTGTGGGCCGGGCTCGCCCTCATCGGAGCGCTGTCCGCATTCGCGCTGCACCGGCTCGACCGATCGCACACGGAACAGACGGCCACCCGCCCGTCACGAGAGTTCGTCGACCGCCCGGACCACGAACCAGCGCAGGGTTCTCCACGCTGAACCCGATCACCCACTCCGAGGTAATGGAAGTGGCGCCGCAATTTCATGACGGGCAGGCCCCGAAACCCTTAGCCCGAGCCGCCCGCAACAGTTCGATGCGCGTGACGCCGCCTCGGCCGCACACCGCGCTGCGACTACCGCGTCCCGCCACAGAAACCGAACCACGGCAGAGGATCTCGCACCGCCCCAACCAGCGAGCCACCCCTGCCACCCGACCGAACCGACACCGAAAGGAGGTATACCGATGAATCCGCTGCAAATGATCTGCGACTGGATGTGCCGCGCCATGGGCAACTGCCCGATGATGTGACCCCCGCCGGGGTGGCGCCGGCCATCGTGCAGGCACCACCCCGGGCCGGACAATGCTCAGCAAGGATCGTCGCCGTGGTCAGCGGCGTCACTCCTGTACAGCGAGCCGGTGCCTTCAGCTCGGTGTGATACTGGGGGCGCTGATTCGGAGCAGTTGCGGCCAGCGCGCTGCACCGCCTCGACCGATCACAGACCAGCGGTCAGTCGACCAGGAATGCCGCCGTGCGGGCGGTCCAGGTCTTGATGTCGGCGACCGAGGTCGAAATATGCAGGGTCGCGTTCGGGAGCAGCTCACGCAACTTTTCAGCGGTCGATACCGGGTGCAGGGGGTCGGTGTCCCACGCCAAGATCAATGTCGGGTGGGTGAGTGTGGCGATCTCGGCCGGATCCGGTAGATCTGAGCGCCCTATGCCTCGCAGTATCGGCGCAAGCAACTCGTCGGGAACGTCGGGAACGAACCCGAACTCGGGGTAGTCGGCGAAGATCGGGAGCGGTTCGCCCTCGGCCCACCGGTCCAGCCACGCCGCCGGACCCTCGGAATCGATGGCCGCGGCGGCGTCGGTATACCAATCGCGCGCCTGCCGAGGCCCAGTTTCCCAGGCAACCGGCGGAATCATCAGCACAAGGCGGCGAAACCGCCGCGGCGCGGCGATCGCAGAACGCAGCGCTACATCGGCGCCCAACGACGAACCCACGAAGTCCATCGGTTCGCCGATGCCGACTGCATCCAGTAATCCGAGCAGGTCACGGCTGAAATTCTCGAACAGATAATCCTCGGATCGCGGACGCCCGCTCGACCGGCCGTGGCCCCGATGATCGTAGGTAAGCAACCGGCGACCATCGGCCACCGCCTCGATATCGAACAACTTCAGCCCGCGCACGCCCGCACGGCTGAGCAGCACGCCGTGCGCATACCCGAGGGGCCGCCCGGCTCCCGTGATCCGGTAGGCGATCCGCCCTCCGTCACGTTCGAAGTAACTGTCCTGCAGTGGCATCGGCTACATCCTCACAATTAGGGTTACGGGGTAGGGGTATCACTTTACGCACGTGAGTGGGTAGCGCGAAAGGTCTAGCACCTTCATACAGACGCCGACCAAGGCGCTCGACAACACGAAATGCGCTGGGCGCGCGGCGGATCACTGCGATACAGCGGCGCGATGCCCCGTCATCACAGTCTCGCGGCACACACCAACCGCAGCACCACCGGACAGCCACGTGGTCGACACGCATACACCACATCCTCGGTGGACCCCATCGAAGGACCCCTTCCCCAGTCGCACCCCAGCCGGCTTGACCACATGCCGATCAGCCTTTTCCTTTCGGGCGGAAATCCCTCTTGCGCTATACCCCCATGGGGTATATGTTCTCTCTCGTCCCGCTGACGACGAGAACAGGAAATCGCGATGAACCCCTCGAACCACACTCACCACGCAGGCCACGGCCACCACGCGAACCATGGGGAGGCCCGCGGCGGGTCTATCGCACATGCGACCACCGCTACTCACGGCCACATCGGTCACATCGACCCGAAACCCGCCCACATCGGTCACCACTCTCACGCCGGTCATGACGCCGGCGCGTTCCCGTGCGGGCTGCTGATCACCCAGGACGGGTACTCACTGGATTTGGCGGACAACCTCGTGCAGCCCGGTGAGATCGAGTTCCGGTTCCGAATCCTGGGCCCCGACGGGCAGCCGGTCACCGACTACACCCCGATCCACGACAAAGAACTGCATCTGATCGTGGCCCGCCGCGAACTGACCGGCTTCTGGCATGTGCATCCGCAGCGCGCCGCCGACGGTACCTGGTCGGTGCGGCTGGATCTGACCGAGGCCGGCGCATACCGGGTCTTCACCGATATCGCCCCACGCGAGCTCGGCCGCACCATCACCCTCGGCGCGGATCTTGCCGTCGCAGGAAACTATGCGCCCCTGCCGATCCCGGAACCGGCCCGCACCACCGTGGTCGACGGTTACGAAGTCGAACTGAGCGGCGACCTGGTCGCCGGCGAAGGCCGGCAACTGACCCTCACCGTACGCAAGGACGGAGCGCCGGTCACCGATCTGCAGCCCTACCTCGCGGCGTTCGGCCACCTCGTCGTCCTGCGGGCCGGAGACCTGGCCTACGTCCACGTCCACCCCAACGGGGAACCCGGAGACGGCGTCACCGCCCCCGGCCCCGACATCACCTTCCACACCCTCGTCCCCGGGCCCGGCGTCTACCGCCTGTTCCTCGACTTCAAACATCAAGGAACCGTGCGCACCGCAGCCTTCACACTGCCCACCACAACAACCCACCGCCACCACTGACAACAGAAGTCCGCTACCGGACGCTGTCGCCGCCGGCCGTACGGGTAACGCCACCGGGCCCGTTGGCCGCACCGGCATCGACGAGAAGAGACCGGAAATGCAGCAACAACGACGGCTGCGGATGGCACTCCTGCTGACCGGCATCGCGTTCATCGCCGGGGTATATCCCTTGATCCATCTGTGGCCCGCAGGTTTCCGCTGGCAGCCTGAACAGCCCGAGTACGAGCAGATGATCGCGGTGATCTACGCAGTACTCGGAGTCTTCTTGATCCGAGCCTCCCGCCACCCGCTGGGTCACCTATCCCTCATCTGGTTCACGGTGTGGTCGAGCCTGGCCCACGCTGCGGTCATGACCTGGCATACCGCGCGCGCCCCGAGCGAATGGCAGCACCTGGCGGGTGATATCCCCGTGCTGGTACTCATAGCGATCACCCTCGCCGTGCTGACACCGCGCGCCAAAACCGTGCTGACCCTGGAGAACCGGGAGTAGACGGACCGCGAACCGGCGCCGCTGCGGGATGTCGCGGAGTGTGACTCGCGACCTCGCGCTGGGCCCGCGCCGACAGCGCACGACCGAACCTCCAGCGGCCCGGCAGCTGGCCGAAACCGACGCGCTCCGGGCGGGCGGCCGATCCGGCCGGACTGCTGCGGGCGGAGGTCTGGCCGAGGCGATCCCTGCGGCGACGAGACCGGAGCCGGGGCCGGCCATCCATCGCTGAGCGTCGCGTGACGGTCAGCGGTCGCTGGTGGGCAGTTCGATGGTGAATTGTGAGCCCTGTCCGGGTCCGTCGCTGTGGGCCCGGATCCGGCCGTGGTGGGCTTCGACGAGGGCGCGGGTGATGGTCAGGCCGATGCCGCTGCCGCCGTGGCGGCGGTCTCGGGCGGTATCGGCCCGGTAGAAGCGGTCGAAGAGGTGGTCGAGATGGTCGGGAGCGATACCTTCTCCGGTGTCAGTGACGGTGATTTCGACGTGCCGGTGCGCTACTCGCCGGGTACTGACGGTGACCATGCCTCCGCGAGGGGTGTGACGCAGGGCGTTGTCGAGCAGGTTGCCCAGTACCTGGCCGAGCCGGTCGGGGTCGACGGACACGGCGGCGGAGTCCGGGATGTGGGAGCGGAGCGCGACGCTTTTGTTGTCGTAGCGTTCCTTCGCGGCCTGCACCGCGTGGGTGACCAGCGTCGCGGTGGTCGTGGGCACCGGCCGGATCCGGGTGAGGTGTTCCTCGGCGCTCAAGACGGCGGTGATGTCTTCGACGAGGCGTTCGAGTCGGCGGGTCGCCGAGCGCAGGACCTGTCGGGTGTCGTCGTCCAAAGTGCGGACGCCGTCTTCGAGTGCTTCGACGTAGGAGTCGAGTGTGGCTATCGGGGTGCGCATTTCGTGGCCGAGGTCGGCCAGCATTCTGCGGCGGGTGGTTTCGGTGGCGTCGAGCCGGCGGGCGAGTTCGTTGACGGTGACGGCGAGTTCGTCGAATTCGCGGCCGAGCCCGGGGCTGTGGACGCGGGTGTCGTAGCGTCCGCTCGCGATCCGGGCGGTGGAGGTGGTCACGGCGACCAGCGAACGCTGGACGCGGCGGGTGATGTACCAGCTCACCGCCAAGGCCAGCAGGACCGCGATCGCGACCGCCAGACCCCAGGCGAGCACGATCGCCTGCGTGAAGGCTTGCTCGACGTGAGCCGCCTGGCTCGAGTCGTGGATACCGGCCTGACCGAGGTGGTCGTGGAAGATACCGGGCGCCAACGCCGAAGCGACCAGCCAGGCAGTGACGGCGCATCCGATCACCACCACGGTCAGGGCGACGAACAGGCGGGTTCCGAAACTCGACCCTGCCGCGCGCTCGGCCGCCGCCGGGGCGGTATCGGGTTCGCGGGACCGGGTGTTCATGCTCCGCTACCCATCCGGTAGCCGACACCGCGAACGGTGCGTACATAGCGGCCGCGGCCAGCGTCGTCGCCGAGTTTGCGGCGCAGATGGCCGATGTGTACATCGACCAGGTGCTCGTCCCCGATCCAGCTCGGGCCCCAGACGGCGCCGATCAGCTGGGCCCGGGTGAGCACGACACCGGGATCGCGCGCCAGGGCGGCCAGGACGTCGAACTCGGTACGGGTGAGCGCCACCGGCACCCCGTCGACGGTGACCTCACGTCCGTCGACGTCGATGGCCAGGTCGCCGAACACGCGGGTCCGGGGTGCCGTGGCCGAGCCCGCCGACCGGCTGGTGCCGGTGCGTGGGCGGCGCATCATGGCCTGGACGCGGGCCATCAACTCGCGGGGACTGAACGGTTTGGTGAGGTAGTCATCGGCGCCGACCGACAACCCGATCAGGGTATCGACTTCCTCGGCACGAGCAGTGAGCATCACGACGTAGGCATCGGAGAAGGTGCGCAGTTGCCGGCACACCTCGACCCCGTCCAGACCCGGCAGCCCCAGGTCGAGAACCACAACATCCGGATCGACCTCCCGGGCGAGCGAGACAGCATCGTGGCCGTCGCCGGTGATCGTGGCATCGAACCCGTCGCGTTCCAGATAGCTGCCGACCAGACTCGCCAACGCCGCCTCGTCCTCGACAACCATGGCGCGCAGGCCGGTGGGCGGGCGCTGCGCGGGCGCGGTGTCGGGGGCCGGTGCGGGGGTGCGGGGAGCGGAGGCCATGGTGTTCATCTTCACCGGACCACAACGGCGCAGACGCCGCGGTACGGCTTCTTGAGCAAATCTTCATACGACCTCTACCGCAGTACCGGGACAGCCACACCAGGCTGGGCACCCGAACTCGAGGACAGGAGGCGAGGATGATGACCAGCTGGGTAAGTCAGGCCGGCTGGGCGGGATGGACCGTCATGGTCGTGTGCATGCTCGTGTTCTGGGTCGCGGTGATCTACCTGATGGCAGCACTGTTCCGCACCGACCGGACGGGCGATTCGGCGCACCCCACCGATGCCGATCCGCTGCGGGTGCTGGAATCGCGTTTCGCGCGCGGGGACATCGACGCCGACGAGTTCTTCGCGCGCCGCAAGCTACTAGCGCAGACCTTCGAGACCGCCGACGGCAACGACCGTAAGGGAAACGTTCGTGGGTGAGCTGAGCCGCCGGTCCTTCCTGGTCGGGTCTGCGCTCGCCGGCGCCGGAGTTTTGGCGGCCTGCGCCGGGTCGGGTTCGCTGGGAGGTTCGCCGGTCACGGCGTCCTCGCCGATCGTGCGACGTCTCGAACAGCAGCGCCGGACTCCCGGCCAGCCGGTGGTGTCGGCCAGTCTGACACCGCGCCCGGTGGACGTGGATCTGGGCGGTCGCATCGTCTCGACCTGGGGCTACGACCAGAACCTTCCCGGGCCGCTGATACGGGCGCGGGCCGGGGATCTGCTGCGGGTGCAGGTCCACAACCGCCTGGAGGTGCCGACCAGTGTGCACTGGCACGGCATCGCGCTGAGCAACGACATGGACGGCGTGCCCGGGCTGACACAGGACCCGATCGCGGTCGGCGCGGGGTTCACCTACGAGTTCACCGTGCCGGACGCCGGCACCCACTTCTACCATTCCCATTCCGGGCTTCAGCTCGACCGCGGCCTCTATGGCGCCCTGATCATCGACGATCCGCACGAGCCCGGCGGGTACGACCACGACTGGGTCGTGATACTCGACGATTGGCTCGACGGCACCGGCCGCACTCCCGACGATGTCGCCCGCCAACTCGGCATCGGCGCCGGCACCGCGGGCGACACGAGCAGCCCCGGGATGAGCGGGATGGACCACGGATCCATGGACGGCATGGACATGGGCCAGGAGACGATGCGCTCACCGCTGCTCGGCGGCGCCGGTGACGTCACCTATCCGCACTTCCTGGTCAGTGGCCGGGTCCCGCAGGATCCGATGGTGTGGACCGGCGCACCGCGGCAGCGGGCGCGGATCCGGTTCGTCAACGCCGGCGCGGACACCGCCTTCCGCGTCGCCCTCGGCGGTCACCGCATGACGGTCACCCACACCGACGGCTTCCCCGTCGTGCCCCGGGACACCGACGCTCTGCTGATCGGCATGGGTGAGCGGTTCGACGTACTCGTCACCCTCGGCGACGGAGTGTTCCCGCTGTTCGCCCAGGCAGAAGGGAAAACCGGGCACGGGCAGGCCGTCGTGCGCACCGCCACCGGCGCGCTGCCGCCGCAGTCCCGCCCCGGCGAACTCGACCGGGAGGTGCTGCTGGGCACCGATCTGTCACCACGGGAGCAGGTGCGCCTGGCAGCCATAGACAGCGACCGCTACCTCAGTGCCGATATGGGCGGAACCATGTCACCGTATCGATGGACTCTCAATGGCCGGGCCCATCCCGACAGCGAACCGCTGGAAGTACGGGAGGGCCAACGGGTACGGATGCGGCTGCGCAACATGTCGGACATGTTCCATCCGATGCACCTGCACGGGCGCACGTTCGCCCTCATCGACAGCGGGGTACGCAAAGACACCGTCACAATCCGCCCGATGCGCACCGTCGAGATCGAATTCGACGCCGATAACCCCGGCCAATGGGCCATGCACTGCCACAACGCCTACCACCAAGAGGCCGGAATGATGACCACCGTTTCCTACCGAACCTAGCCCCGGCACACGCGACGGGCCGAGCCCGACCGCTGGTTCACCTGTTCTGCGACTCTTCGAGGAAAGGATCTACTCATGAACAAAACCAAAAAGACCCTCGCCATCGGCGCCACCGCGCTCGCGGTGACATTCACCGCGGCCGCCTGCGGCGACTCCGACACCGACACCACCACCGCCACAACCCCGAGCGCCGCGATATCGGCAACAACCCCGGCCGCCGAGGACACCGCAGCCCACAACGATGCCGATGTGATGTTCGCGCAAATGATGATCCCGCATCACACCCAGGCCATCGAGATGAGCGACATGATCCTGGCCAAACAAGGCATTCCCGAACCGGTGACCGCCCTGGCAAACCAGATCAAAGCCGCCCAGGGCCCAGAAATCGACCAGCTGACCACCTGGCTCGGCCAATGGGGCGAACCCACTCAGATGCCCAGCCCCAGCGCTATGCCCGGTCACGACATACCCGAGACGGAAGGAATGGAAGGGATGATGAGCGAAGAGGACATGCAGGCCCTGTCCGACGCGCAAGGCACCGAGGCCGCCCAACTGTTCCTCAACCAGATGATCGCCCACCACGAAGGCGCCATCGACATGGCACAAACCGAAATCGAGGACGGACAGTTCCCCGATGCCGTCCAGATGGCCCGCACGATCGTCGACACCCAGCAGCAAGAAATCGACACCATGCGCCAACTGCTGACCACCCTGTAGCCGCTGTAGCCGCTCTGGCCCGTTACCGCAGCGCCCCGACCAGGCAGGAGGCCTCTCGATGTCGCATCCCGAGCACCGGCACCCCAACCCGGCCCCGGCGCCGGCGCCCACTGGGCACGACCACGGCATGTCCGCACAAAACCCACCACCAGATACTCAGGACCGGCACGCCGGCCACGGCGAACACCTCGCCCACGTCGGGCACGACGACCATCCCGGACACGGGGAGGGCGGTGAGCATGATCGGCATGCCGGGCACGGGACACACAGGGAAATGTTCCGCCGCCGGTTCTGGATCAGCCTGATCCTGTCGGTGCCGGTAGTCGGGTTCAGCCATATGGTCGCCGAACTGCTGGGCTACCACCTGCCGGAATTCCCCGGTGCCTCGTGGATCCCGCCGGTCCTGGGCACGGTGATCTTTGTCTACGGCGGGATGCCGTTCCTCACCGGCGGCTGGACCGAGCTACGTTCCCGCCGGCCCGGGATGATGCTGCTGATCGCCATGGCGATCACGGTCGCGTTCGTCGCTTCCTGGGTCACCACGCTCGGGATCGGCGGGTTCGAGCTGGACTTCTGGTGGGAACTGGCCCTGCTCATCGTCATCATGTTGCTGGGGCACTGGCTGGAGATGCGGGCGCTGGGTTCGGCGTCCGGGGCACTCGACGCCCTGGCCGCGATGCTGCCCGATACCGCAGAGAAAATCAGCGATGACGGTATCGCCGAGGTGCCGCTGACCGAGCTGTCCCGTGGTGACCTGGTTCTGGTGCGTGCCGGGGCGCGGGTACCCGCCGACGGCACTGTCACCGACGGCCGCGCCGAGGTCGACGAATCGATGATCACCGGTGAGTCGAAAACCGTGAGCCGCGATATCGGCGAGACCGTGGTCGCCGGCACCGTCGCCACCGACAGCGCCCTGCGGGTGCGGATCACCGCGATCGGCGAGGACACCGCCCTGGCCGGTATCCAGCGCATGGTCGCCGACGCCCAAGCCTCCTCCTCCCGCGCCCAGGCGCTGGCGGACAAAGCCGCCGCATTCCTGTTCTATTTCGCCGCCGGCACCGGTGTACTGACTTTCGTGATCTGGGCGTTGCTCGGCAATCTCGACGAGGCGGTGGTGCGCACGGTGACCGTCCTCGTCATCGCCTGTCCCCACGCCCTGGGCCTGGCGATCCCGCTGGTCATCGCGATCTCCACCGAACGCGCCGCAAAAGCCGGAGTACTAGTCAAAGACCGACTCGCGCTCGAACACATGCGCACCGTCGATGTCGTGCTGTTCGACAAAACCGGCACCCTGACCCAGGGCCGCCACCAGCTCACCGGGCTCACCGCCACCACCGGTACGAGCGAAGAGCATCTGCTCGCGCTCGCCGCGGCCGTCGAAGCCGATAGCGAACACCCCCTCGCGCGGGCCATCGTGGCCGCAGCCGAAACCCGCGTCCCGGAGTCGGAACAGCTGACCGCCGGCGATTTCCGTTCGCTGCCCGGCCGCGGGGTACGCGCCCGGGTCGCCGGCACCGAGGTCACCGTCGGTGGTCCGGCCATGCTCGCCGATTCCGGGCTGCCGGTACCCGACGATGTCACCACCGTCACCCACGGCTGGGTACAACGCGGCGCCTCGGTGCTGCACATCGTCCACGGTGATCGTGTGCTCGGCGCCGTCGCCCTCGAAGACGCCGTCCGCGACGAATCCCGCCGCGCCATCGACGCGTTGCACGCCCGCGGCGTCAAAGTCGCGATGATCACCGGCGACGCCCGTCAGGTCGCCGACGCCGTCGCCGCCGACCTCGGAATCGACGAGGTGTTCGCCGAAGTACTGCCCGAACACAAAGACGCGAAGGTCACCGAATTGCACAACCGCGGGCACAAGGTCGCGATGGTGGGTGACGGTGTCAACGATGCTCCCGCGCTGGCCCGCGCCGATGTCGGGGTGGCGATCGGCGCGGGTACCGATGTCGCCATCGAGTCCGCCGGAGTCGTCCTCGCCGCGAACGACCCCCGCGCGGTGCTGTCGATCATCGAACTGTCCCACGCCAGCTACCGGAAAATGTGGCAGAACCTGCTCTGGGCCACCGGCTACAACGTCATTGCCGTTCCGCTGGCCGCGGGTGTGCTGGCCTTCGCCGGTATCGCGATCTCTCCCGCCGTCGCCGCGGTGCTCATGTCGATATCCACCATCGTCGTCGCGCTCAACGCCCAACTGCTGCGCAACCTCGATCTCGACCCTGCCCACCTGACCCACGTCTGACCGCCCATCGATCCGAGAACGACTTTCCTGCCCCGATGCAGAGTTCATCCCGGCGTCCCCGGCCGCGCACCTTCGTTGCCCTGGCAGCCCTCACTGTGCCCGCAAGGCTGTTCCACCACCGAACAACCTGCCGCCTCACCGATCCCGGCCACACCGGCCTCGGCTTCGGTCCCGGGTGTGAAGTTGACACCCCCACTGGACATCTGCACGGTCTACACCTGGCCGCGGAACAGTCCTGGCCGGCACCCACACCGACCTGTTCGCTCTCGCCGCAGACGGGCGCACCACCAAGATCGGCACCTCGGATGACGACTACATGGGACTCACCAGCGTCCCGGGCGCCGATCACCTGTTCACCTCCGGGCACCCGGTTATTGAGCACAGCACCGAATCCCCTGGACTGACCGAAAGCAGCGCCGGCGGCCACACCGGGACACGTAAATCCCTGATCGGACAAGTGAACTTCCACACCTTGGCCACCAACGGCGACCTGTTGATCGGATTCGACGGCGTCACCGGCCTACTCAGCCACGTTGAACTCACATAAACGAACGAGCTTCGGCCAGCAGCGCGTGCCTCTCACCACGAAGAAATGCGGACCGCCGGTCGACCACCATCCCACCCGGGCACATCTCGAACTGGCGCGCATCCCGTCTCAGGACCGGTGGCTGCACACTCGCAATCACGTTGCGATATTCGCCCTCACGGTCGGGCAACACGACCGTCGCGAAGCGTTCGGCCAGGTCGTGCGGGTCATTGTCGCCGCGGCCGGATCCCTGACGGGCCGCTACCAGAGGGAAACACCGGCCGTGCCTGCGTCGGAATTCGCCAGCCCATTCCGCCCCACCTGATCTCGCGGCCTTGCTGGACACTGACACGGTTCGCCTGCCTTGACCGCAGTGGACAGCCGTGCTGGGTGGTGCGATCGAGCGGATCACCGATCTCAGAGCACCACCTTCGCGAGGTTTTCGTTTACATGAATAAGAAAGTTTGGTTGGCCGTAGAATTGCGGAACGAGTACGACCCGCCTCGCGTCGCGGCGACCGCCACTGACCCGAGCCCGTTCGACAGCAGCACTTCTCGGGCCGGCGTTCGTCGCGGCGATCGCGTATGTCGATCCCGGCAACGTCGCGTCCAACATCAGCGCAGGCGCACAGTTCGGCTACCTGCTGGTGTGGGTGATCGTGGCAGCGAATGCGATGGCCGGGCTGGTCCAATTCCTTTCCGCGAAGTTGGGGCTGGTCACGGGCCGCACGCTTCCGGAGATGGTGCGGGAGCGGGCGAGTACTCCGGTGCGGCTTGCGTACTGGGCACAGGCCGAAACCGTCGCGATGGCAACCGATCTCGCCGAAGTGGTGGGCGGGGCGATCGCCTTGAAGCTGTTGTTCGATCTACCCCTCATCGTGGGCGGGGTCATCACAGGCATCGTGTCGATGCGCCAGTACGCCAGTGACAGCTCGGTCCAGCCCGCGACCAGCGTGACCGTGGTGGCGCGCGGCGGATTGTGGCGCCTTCACCGATCAAGCCGATACCGGAACGAGCCAATCACCGCAGTACTCACGGATGCCCAGTCCCAACGTGGCGCGACATCCCGGAATCCCACTATCCAGTCGAGTGGCCGTGCGCGGCGTAGGGCTGCTCCGGCCCGACCCGGGCACTGCTCGTTAGACAGGTGCATCCAGCCCGCCTGAACTGCGGCCCTATTCGGATTTGCGGGCCAGGACGCGGAACACGACACCGCCGCGACCGGTGCGGGCGTAGTGCTCGATGGTGAATCCCGCGGCGGTGAGGTAGCCGACCGGTTCCCTGGTCAGGTAGTCCGCGGCGAACCGTACCGCGAGCGGCTCCAGCGTTCGCATCGCCGCCGCGATCGGTCGAGCACGGGCTGGGCCGTGCTCGACCGCGACGAAGACACCGCCCGGGCGTAGTACCCGCCACGCCGCCGCTGCGGCGGCGCCCGGATCGGGGATCGTGCAGAACGTGTAGGTCGAGACCACCGAATCCGCCGACGCCGCAGGAAGATCGAGCTGTTGGGCATCACCCTGACGCAACTCCACCGGCACCGCCGCCGACCGGGCGCGCGCGAGATCGAGCATCCGCTCGGACAACTCCACACCGATCACTCGCGTGACACCGGCACCATAAAGCGGCAGGTTCAACCCGCTGCCCACACCGATCTCGACCACTTCCCCGCGGGCTTCTCCGATCGCCCACTGGCGGGCATCACCGAGTAGCAGGCGTTCCGACCAGCCGATCTGCCGGTCGTAGCCGGCCGCGAGGCGATCGAAAATCCTCTCCACACGGTCCAGTTCACCGTTGGTTGCGTCACCGGACATGACACAAACTCAACCAGCCGGCCGGGGCTCACGCATCAGGGTGAACCCCGAAATATCGCAGGCCACTGACATGGACCCGGGTATGCCACCGCATCCCTGCGCCAGCACCGCAGTGGCGCGGATTGCGGTCAGCGCCGCACCCAGGGCACCGAACGCCCCGGGCCGGGATCACCACAACACCATCGCCGGGAACTCCGCCGACCGTGATCACCGTGCATGCGCGCGGCCGGGTGAGCACATCGCCATGTAGCAACTCCATCACGGCGGGCGACGGCCCCAGGGAAGCCGTGGCGGAATCGGGGGTTTCTCGGCGGACGGCGCTTGCCTCTTTCTCCGGCGTCCGGTCCCCCGCTGTGGCGAGGGTCCTATTTCACTAATACCCAGGGGGGTATATCTTGGACGCCGATGGTTGATACCCCCGGGGGTATCAGGAACGCAGGACTGGCGCAGGCTGGGAGGGCAGAGAACATGACGGAGACGACGACGGACCGGCCGCCGAGTACGGCTACGGCTAGCCCCGGTCAGACGAGGGCGGGGGTGCTCGCGCGGCTGGGATCTGTGATGGCCGGTCGTGCGCGGGTGGTGTTCGGGGTGTGGCTGGTGGTGCTGGTCGCGCTGGGTGCTGCGGCGCCCGCTGTGTTCAGTTCGTTGGCCGGTGCGGGGTGGCAGGCCAACGGTTCGGAATCGGTGCAGGTCCGGGAGTTGGCGCAGCAGCATTTCGGCGGCAATTCCTCGGCAGCCGTGCAGGTGGTGGTGCATTCCGATACCGCACAGCTCTCCGATCCGCAGATGCAGACGGTGCTGGACGAGGTGTCGACGGTATTCGCCGGTGATTCCCGGTTCGGGCAGGTGATCGACCCGCAGCCGGGGATGACGATCAGCCCGGACGGGCATACCGGCATTCTGATCGCGGGGGCGAACGCCTCGGCCGATGGCATGGTCCGGGCTGTCGACGAACACAAAGCGGCGCTGACGGCGCTCTCGGGCGAGGGTGTCGAGGTGTATCCGACGGGGGCTTCGGCGTTGTGGAGTGATTTCAACGAGGCCAATCACGACGCGATGATCCAGGCGGAGCTGTTTTCGTGGCCGGTCACGCTGTTGATCATGGTGCTGGCGTTCGGTTCGCTGGTCGCGGCGGGTTTGCCGCTGTTGTTGACCGTGGCCGGGTTGGTGGCTTCGGCCGGTGGGCTGGTGTTGCTGAATCAGGTGACCCCGATTTCGGTGTGGGCGATGAACTTCGCGATGATGTTCGCTCTCGCGCTGGGTATCGACTATGCGCTGTTCATGGTGGCCCGGTTCCGTGATGCGTTGGGCAAGACCGCTGATGCGCGGCGAGCGGTCGCCGAGACGATGACCACCGCGGGTAAGGCTGTGGTGTTGTCGGGTTTGACTGTGCTGGTGAGCCTGTCGGCAGTGTTGCTGGTGCCGGCGCCGGCGGTGCGCACGATGGCGGTGGGGATCATGCTCGCGGTCGTGTTCGTTCTGGCCGCGACGCTGACATTACTGCCGGCCGCGCTCGGCGCGCTCGGCAAACGGATCAACGCGGCGGCGTTGCCGTACGCGACCCGTCAGCAGCACCGCTCTCCACGATTCGCCCGGTGGGGGCAGTTGCTGCACGAACGTCCGTGGCCGTTCGCGATCGCGGGCGCGGGGCTGTTGATCGTGCTGGCGCTGCCGGTTCTCGGGTTGAAGGTCGCGATGCCCTCGATCCAGGTGGTGCCCGAGCAGGCGCCGGTGCGGCAAGGCTATGAGCTGGTCCAGCGCCAGCTCGGTGACGGTGCGCCCGGGGCACTGCAGATCATCGCCCCTGCCGGGCAGGCCGACCGCACCGCCGAGGCGGCCGCGGGTGCGGGGATCGCGATGGTGACACCCGCCCAACCGGCCAGTGACGATTCCGGGTGGGTCATGATGCAGGCCTTGCCCGCCACCGACCCCTCCGACGAGCGCATGGGCACGGTGCTGAACGAGCTGCGGGAACGGTTGCCCGACCGAGCCCTGGTCGGCGGCGCGCCCGCGGAGAACCTGGATCTGCAGCAGGCATTGAACGACTACCTGCCGATCGTTGTCTCGGTGATTTTGGTGCTGGGGTTCGTGTTGCTGCTGGTCGCGTTGCAGGCCCCGCTGATCGCCGCGCTGGGGACCCTGGTCAGCCTCGGCTCTACCGCCGCGGCGTTCGGGGTGGCGAAGCTGATCTTCCAGGACGGCCACGGCGCCGGGCTGCTCGGCTTCACTCCCCAAGGATTTCTCGACGGGTGGGGTCCGGTGTTCTTCTTCGCCATGATCTTCGCGATCGCGATGGACTACACCGTGTTCCTGCTGGCCAGCGCGAAAGAACAGTTCGAACGCAGCGGCGATGCTCGGACCGCGGCGGTGGAGGGGCTGGCCAATTCCGGGCGGGTCATCTTCGCGGCGGCGGCGGTCATGGTCGCGGTGTTCTTCACCTTCGCCCTCGCCGAACCGCTGCCGCCGAAGGAAATGGGCATCATCCTCGGTGTCGCGGTCTTGCTGGATGCCCTGATCGTGCGGCTGGTCCTGCTACCGGTCATCCTGCGGCTCACCGGCCGGGCGGCCTGGTGGTCACCAGCCTGGCTACGCCGGGTCCTGCCACGGATCAGTTTCGCCCATCACTAACAGGCCCGATATGTATACCCCAGGGGGGTATTGTGGGTTGTTCGGAAGGCTATGAAGGAGGACGCCGTGGTCGGCGACGAAGACAGCATCACCCAGGTTCTCAACCGGCTGCGCCGGGCGCACGGTCAGCTCGCCGGAGTGATCACCATGATCGAGCAGGGCCGTGACTGCAAAGACGTGGTCACCCAACTCGCCGCGGTCTCGCGCGCCCTGGACCGGGCCGGATTCAAGATACTGGCCACCGGGCTACGGGAATGCCTCGATGAATCGAAGGAATCCGGCGACCCGTTGACCGTGGCCGACCTCGAAAAACTGTTCCTCGCCCTCGCCTGACCGCGGTCACCCCAGCCCGGCCGGAGGGCAGATCCGAGAAAGAGAGATCCATGTCGACCTCACTGCTGAACCGTCGCGACTGGACCATCGCCCGGTTGGTGCCACTGCTGGCCGGGACCCTGGTCCTGGCCGGCACCGCGGCGGCCGCCACGATATCGGCGTGGTGGCTGATCGTGCCGGCGCTCGTCGGCGCCAACCTGCTGCTCTACAGCGCGGTGGGCTGGTGCCCGGCCACGCTGCTCATGCGCCGCGCCGGTATCGCCTCCGGCGCCTGCCCACCGGCCCGTACTTGACCTCTCACGCCGACGAAAGGTAGCTCGTGATGAAATTCGCCCTGTCGACCACACTGCGTATCGGCTTCGACGATGCCGTGGAGGCTGTGCGTGCTGCGCTGTCCGAGCAAGGATTCGGTGTGCTCACCGATATCGATATGGCAGCCACGTTGAAGGCCAAACTCGGCCACGAGATGGAGGACTACCGCATCCTGGGCGCCTGCAACCCACCGCTGGCGCACCGGGCCGTCGGCATCGACCGCCAGATCGGCCTCTTGCTGCCTTGCAACGTCGTGGTGCGTTGCGATCCCGACGACACCGACCTGATCCTCGTCGAAGCCATGAACCCCGACCTCATGGTCGAAGTCACCAGCGACCCGCAACTGCGTCCCGTCGCCGCGGAGGCCACCGCCCGCTTGACTGCCGCACTCGAAACTCTCGACCGCAACGCCTGACCACGCCCTTCCCCGTGGGCCAATGTGGCCCCTGGCATCGCTCAGGGGGCTCGGGGCGTGGGCCGGCCGGATGCTGTTCAGTGGCATGCCGGCCCCATCTGCGAGGTCATGGTGTCCATGTGCTCGGCCATGTCGCTGAGCGCCCCAGCGGGTGAGCCCGCGACGAATCCGAGGGTGAGCACGGCGAGCACTCCGGCCGCGGCCGACGCGGCGATCACCGAAGCCCGGGAGCGGTTGCGGTGCGGTTTCGCCGATGCGTTCGCGGCCGGCAGATCGCTGGTCAGGTCGCTGAGTTCACCGATGGTTTTCGCGCGGTAGGCCGCGTCGAGACGGTCGGTGTACTCCGCGAGCGTCAACCGACCGGTGCCGACCTCGGCCTGCAGGTGGGCGGCCACCCGCTCCCGGTCGCCGTCACCCGCACGTACCCATGGCCGCGCGCGGTAGGGTTCGGTCACCTGTCTCATCTACTCTCGCTGGGTGATTCGGTGCCGTCCTGATCGCGTAGCGACCGTAGCTCTGCACGCGGCTCGGCGAGTTCACCCTCGACGCCTGCCGGTTTCGCACCCATCCGGCAGCTGCCACGGCGCATCGGCCGGATACAGCAGAAATAGGTGAGCGTCACCGCGGCCGCCGCCAGTGCGGCCGCGAGCCAGGTCGACATCACAGCACCTTGCCCTCGCGTCGCTCGGCCTTGAGCTGCTGGACTTCCGCGCGCATCCGGGCGATTTCCTGCTTCGCGGCATCGTCGGCCGCGCGGTCGTCGTGGGTGCGCATTCCCGGACCGCGCATCATGAACCACATCATCAGGCCCATGCCGACGGGGCAGGCCAGCACGGCGAGGGTGACAAGGAGTGATTCCATCGCAAATCTCCTGCTACTGGGGCATCTTGGGACACATGCCGCATTCCGCCAGGCCTAGCATCATCAGCTGGCAGTTCCACCAGGACGCCAGGTTCGCCATCATGTTCGGTGCCATTTGTTTGTCTCCTTTGTCGGGTGTTCATTTGTTCCGGCTCGTCTACCGAGCCTGGTCTTGTTGCTGCTCTTGGCTTTTGCCGAGGGCGAGCACGATGGCGCGGGCGAGTACGTCGCGTTCCTTGGCCAGGACCGCGTTCGTGGCGCGCAGTCGCTCGAGTTCTGTTCGCTCGCTGTCCCCGAGGGGGCGACTGTTACCGTGCCGAGCCGCACCAGGGCGAACATCGCCACGAGCATCGACGGCCGAAGGCGGCTCGGAGGTGGTTGTGGCGCGGAATCGCCGCAGTCGCAAGCTGTTCGAGACCACGAACACGCTGGAGAAAGCCATCGCCGAGCCGGCGATGAGCGGGTTCAGCAGCCCGATCGCGGCCAGTGGCAGCGCGGCGACGTTGTAGGCGAAGGCCCAGAACAGATTGCCCTTGATAGTACGCAGGGTTCGGCGCGCCAACCGGATCGCGTCGACTGCCGCCATCAAATCACCACGGACCAGGGTCAGGTCCGAGGCTTCGATGGCGACGTCGGTGCCGGTGCCCATGGCCAGCCCGAGGTCGGCTCGGGCGAGCGCGGCGGCGTCGTTGACGCCGTCGCCGACCATCGCCACGACCCGGCCCTCGTCTTGCAGTTGCTTGACGATGTCGACCTTGTCCTTGGGCAGTACCTCGGCGATCACCTCGGTAATGCCGACCTCGGCGGCGATCGCCCGCGCGGCGGTGCTGTTGTCACCGGTGAGCAGGACCGGTCGCAGCCCGAGCGCGCGCAACCCGCGAACCGCCTGCGCCGAAGTCGGTTTGACGGTATCGGCGACGACCAGCACTGCCTGGGCGGTGCCCTCCCACGCGACGACGACCGCGGTACGTCCCTGGGACTCGGCACGCTCCTTGACCGCCCGCAGGCCGGCCGGAAGTTCGATGCCGCGTTGCCCGAGCAGGGTCGTGCGGCCTACCAGCACGGCGCGGCCGTCGGCGGTGCCCTGCACTCCGAGGCCCTCGAGATTCGCGAAGTCCGCCACGGCGGGCAGTGCACCGACTCGTTCGGCGGCGCCGCTGGCGATGGCCCTGGCGATCGGATGTTCGGACGCATCTTCCAGCGCTCCAGCCAGCCGCAGGACTTCGGTCTCGTCGACCTCGGCCCCCGCATGGACCTGAAGGAGGGTCATTTTGCCGGTGGTGACGGTGCCGGTCTTGTCCAAGACTACGGTGTCGATGCGGCGGGTCGATTCCAGTACCTCCGGGCCCTTGATCAGGATGCCGAGCTGCGCGGCCCGTCCGGTGCCGACCAAAAGCGCTGTGGGCGTGGCCAATCCGAGACCACACGGGCACGCGATGATCAATACGGCGACCGCCGTGCTGAACGCGAACGCCACCCCGGCGCCGACCGCGAACCAGATCAGCAGGGTGCCGATCGCGAGGGCGATGACGATCGGCACGAACACCGCGGACACCCGGTCAGCGAGGCGCTGGACCTGCGCTTTGCCGTTCTGCGCCTCCTCGACCAGCTTCGCCATCTGCGCCAGCTGGGTGTCCGCGCCGATTCGGGTCGCGCGCACCACGAGACGGCCGCCCGCGTTGACCGTGGCGCCGACCACCGGATCACCGGGGCCGACCTCCACCGGCATCGACTCACCGGTCAGCATGCTGGCATCGACCGCGGAATTGCCGTCGGAGACCACACCGTCGGTGGCGATCTTCTCACCGGGTCGCACCACGAATCGGTCACCGACGCCCAGCTGGTCGATCGGGATCCGCTCCTCGCGGCCATCGCGCAGGACGGCGACGTCTTTCGCGCCCAGCTCCAGCAGCGCCCGCAACGCCGCACCTACCCGGCGGCGGGCTCGGGCTTCGAAGAACCGGCCCGCCAGGATCGCCGTGGTCAGGACCGCGGCTACTTCCAGGTAGATGTTCTGTCCGGCCATTCCGCGTTCCACGGTGAGTGAGAAGCTGTGCCGCAGACCCGGAGTTCCGGCGTCGCCGAGGAACAGTGCGAACAGTGACCAGCCGAACGCGGCGAGTACTCCCACCGAGATCAGGGTGTCCATGGTGGCGGTGGCGTGTTTGAGGTTCGCCCAGGCCGCGCGATGGAACGGCCACGCGCCCCACACCACCACCGGTGCGGCCAAGGTCAGCGACAACCACTGCCAGTTGGTGAACTGCAGCGGCGGCACCATCGCCAGCACCGTCACCGGCACCGCCAGCACGAGCGAAACGAGCATCCGCTGCCGCACCGAGCGCGTGTGCTCGTCGTACTCGTCGACGTCATCAGCCCCGCAGGGAACCGCAGCCGTCTGCGACCTTGGGATCGTCGCCGTGTAGCCGGCCTCGGCGACCGCGTCGATCAAATCCGACTCCGGCACCGTCTCGGGGTAGCTGACCTTGGCCTTGCCGGTCGCGAAGTTCACCGTCGCTGTCACACCGTCGAGCTTGGCCAGCCTGCGTTCGATCCGCGGCGGGCACGACGCACACGTCATCCCCGCGATCGACAGCTCCACCTGCCGCACACCGGCAGGCGGCTGGTCGGTGACCTCACTCATCTGTCATCCTCGCCGTGCTCAATGGTTGCGCTTCGCTTTCGGCGGTCGAGCATCAGCCGACCAACTCGAAACCGGCCTCGGTCACGGCCGCCCGCACCTCGTCCTCGCCCACCGGTCCCTCGCTGGTGACCACGACCCTGCCGGAGTCCACGTCGACATCGACACCGCGCACGCCGGCGACGCTCAGCAGTTCCCGCGTGACCGAATTCGCGCAATGCCCGCAGGTCATGCCACGCACCGTGTAGGTGGCTTCACTCATCGCCACTCCCTTCGGAGATCGCTGCGCTCGCGTGTTCGGCGAGCTCTGACACCATCATGAACCTTCCAGTACGATGGAATGTCAAGGGCGAATGTGCACGGATTTCAACTGCGATACGGGAGGTGTGATGAGAATCGGTGAACTGGCCACGGCCAGCGGTCTCACCGCCAAGACCATCCGCTTCTACGAGCAGGAGGGGCTCATGCCCAAACCCGCCCGGACCCCGGGCGGCTACCGGGACTACAGCGACGACCACATCGCCCGGTTGCAGTTCATCCGCCGCGCCCAGGCCGCCGGGCTCTCCCTCGCCGCAGCCCGCCAGGTGCTGACCATCGTCGACCACGGCGACACACCCTGCGGCCATGTCGAACAGATCCTCAGCTCGCGCCTGGATCAGGTGCGAGCCCAGATCGCCGAACTCATCACCCTCGAAACTCACCTCGAATCCCTGCTGGCCACCGCCCGGCGCGGGCCCACCGCCACCGAACATGACCAGGCCGCCGTGTGCTGGATCCTGGAATCCGACGCTCAGCCTTCTGCGTAGGCCAGTTCGGTGAGCACACCGAAGCCTTGGCCTTCGGCGGGCTTCCAGGCCAGCTCACCGCGGTAGAACCGCTGCAGAAACCCGATGCCCTGGTGGTAGCAGAACACCGACGACTCGACACCGACGATGCCGCCGGTGTCGGTGAACAACGGGAGCTCGGCGAGCAGGTATCGCACGGCGCAGCGCAGTTGATCATCGGTCGCCGCGCTGCCCGCCGGAAGCCGGTTCTCCAGCACCCACCGGGACGCTTCCAAGCACTCGCCCGGAAGTCCTGGGCATGGTCGAACAGCCTCTGCGCCTGGTCGAGCAGGTGCCGGTATCGCGGATTCGCATCGAGTTCCGACCAGCCGAGGATCAGTCGCTGCGGATCGCTCACACCCACGTCGGTGAGCGCCCGCGCGATCTTGTTGCGCACATACTGTCCCTGGCGGCGCGCCTTGTGCGCGGCCCGCTGCGGCGGATATCCCAGCGCTTCCAGGGTGTGTGCCGCGGGCAGGTCAGGGACGAAGAAGTGCGCCGCGTCGAACTCGGCGAAACCCCAGCGGGCCAGATCGATGATCCGGTCGGTGGTGAAGTAGCTGTTGAACGGGCTGATCCCGAAACAAGCATGCGCTCGGCGCGCCACCGGCGCGTGACAATGGATCGACAGCGGCTGCACGTGGAAGGACAAGGGCGGGCCTTTCGGTGGATCACCAATTCGGCACCACCAGGACCGGGCGGGTTCGGCGGCGCGATGTCGCCCACAGAATGAACCTTCCACCGAAGGGGAAGGTCAAGCCCGGATGCGCAAGACCCCGCCTCCTACTACACGCTCCGTAGTCGGTTAGTACTATCGGCGGGGTGACCGCCACCTTGCCCTCGCGCACCGTATGCGCGCGACTGCTCGTGGTGTTGGCGGCGCTCGGGGGAATCGCGCTGGCGCACGGACTCCAGTGCGAGGACGGCATGCCCGCAATGTCAGCGCCCATGTCGATGACGCATTCGATAATGCAATCCGCGCAGACAACCGGCGGCGCTGCTGACCAGATGGATCAGCTGGTTGCTGGCACACTGCCCGCGGTGAAGACGGTCGGCGATGCGGTCGGCGAACCGATGACTCTCGGCGGAATACTTGCCGCCTGCATGGTCGTGGTCCTCACCTGGTTGGCGATCTCGACGCTGCGCCTGCGGCAAACTTCGGCCGTGCTGGTCTGCCCGATCCGGGCTGGGCCCACACGCGCGGCCCGAGCGGCGTCACCGAGAGCGCCCACTCTCGCGCAGCTCTGCGTGCTCCGGACATAGGAGAAACCAAGGCCCCCATCCCGGCCCTTACCGCGGACCGGTCGGTGGTCCTGCGCGTCTTCCTATGTCCACCTTTGCATTCCAGGAGCCTTTGTGAATCTCTTTGCCATCCTCACCACCGGCCTGTTCGCCGGTGGCATCTCGTGCGCCGCCGTCCAGGGCGGCCTCCTGACCGGCTTGATCAGCCGACAACGCACCACCACCAACGAAACCGTCGACGCACTCGCACCCACAACCTCCACCGGGAACGACAGCGCCGCTGCGGCCGGACCCGCCCGATGGTCGACCCAATTGGCCGACGACCTCGCCCCCGTCGGCGGATTCCTCGCCGGAAAACTCTTGTCCCACACACTGTTCGGCGCCCTCCTCGGAACGCTCGGCGGTGCCGTCCAACTGTCCCTCGGGATGCGCACCTGGCTGCAGATCGGCGCCGGGCTGCTGATCGTGACCTTCGCACTCGCCCAACTCGGCGTCCCCGGCTTCCGCCGCATCGTGATCGAACCACCCGCCGCCTGGACACAGCTGGTCCGCAACCAGGCCCGCTCCCAGGCGGCCCTCGCGCCCGCGCTCCTCGGCCTGGCCACCCTCCTCATCCCGTGCGGGGTAACCCTGTCGGTTGCCGCGCTCGCACTCGCCTCCGGCTCACCGCTGCAGGGCGCGGCAACCATGGCGGTGTTCGTACTCGGCACCGGACCGCTGTTCGCGCTCCTGGGATACGCCGCCCGCGTCGCCGCGACCGCATGGCGCGGACGGCTCGCCCTGGCCACCGGCCTGGTCGTGCTCGCCATGGGTTTCTACACCCTCAACGGCGGACTCGAACTCGCCGGTTCCCCGCTCGCGGCCAGCCGGATCACCGCTGCGCTCGGACCGGCGGGCCCCGTTCCGGACGCGGCGGCCGCCACGGTCGTCGACGGCGCGCAAACGGTGACGATCACTGCCCGCACCGGTTCCTACAGCCCCCACAACATCGAAGCCACCGCCGGGATACCGACGACACTGGTGATCAAGTCGGACAACGCATCCGGCTGCGTCCGATACCTGGTCATCCCCGACCGGGGAATCGAGAAGGTTCTGCCGGTCAAGGGTGAGACCCGCGTCGACCTCGGCGTACTCGAGCCGGGAAGGCTCGACTACACCTGCGGGATGGGCATGTACTCCGGCATCATCATCATCGCCTGAAAGGACCACGAACAGAGATGACCACCAGCACACACGAATTCCGCGTCGAAGGCATGCACTGCGCCAGCTGCGCACTACTCGTCGACGACACCCTCGACGACTTACCCGGCGTCCGCAACACGCAGACAACCATGAAAAAGGGCCGCACTGCGGTCGAACTCGACACCGGCTCGACAACCCTCGCCGAGGTCATCGAGGCCATCGAAAAGTTGGGCTACACAGCGACTCTCGTGTCCTGAACCCTTCAGGTCACCGCACCCGGCGGCCACCGGTCCGTCAGCAGGTCCGCCTCGACCTGCTGACGGACCCACAGCACCAACACCGCGGCCACCACCAGAACCCGGACAGCGCGACGCCACCGTGTCGACACCGCAACCTCTAGCCAATGACCCGACACGGCGCCCACGACGGCATGTGCGCCTGACTGATCGCAGAACACCCACAGCTGCCGTGCTGCCCGATGGTATTGGTGGATCACCTCATCGACCTCGAAGGCACCCAGCTCTCCGGTCCGGAACCGGTCCACCGCTTCTCCCACGGCGGCGACCAACTCACCCTGCCGCGCCTCGTGGTAAGCGGCGACCTGCTCACGGGCAGCCCGTCGTTCGGCCTTCGTGTTCACTGCACTCACGCTACCGCCGATTCGAACACCTTACTTTGCGGCTCGGGCAGCTTCAGGATTTCTGGGCCAGGTTGGACGGTGACCGCGCCCTGCCAGCTGCCGGGCGCGGTGCTCGCGCGCCCGGCACCGGTAGGTAGCGACGCCCCAGGCGGGTTGCGCGCGCGGTCGTCGTTGTCGCTCACAATGCTGGTTGCCGTGCGCGTTCCGGGCGAAGGCTGAGCAGGACCAGTACGGCTGCGCCGCAGATGATGTAGGTGTCGGCGAGGTTGAAGGTGGGCCACCAGCCGGTGTGCAGGTAGTCGGTGACGACCCCGTCGGTGGCGCGGTCGAGGAAATTGGCGATCGCTCCCGCCAGGATCACCGCCAGCGGTGGCCACGGTAGCGAAATGGTGTGGCGGGTGGCGCGCCACGTGGCGATGGCGAGCGCGAGGATGATCGCGCCGATACCGGTGAGCAGGACGGCGGCGGGCAAGGCATCGCCGAGGCTGAAGGCGATGCCGGGATTGTGAGCCAACCGCAACTGGATTACCGGCAGGTCGACGCTGCGGTCCCCGGTGAGGCCGCGCTCGGCCCAGGCTTTCAGGCCCAGGTCGAGCGCGGCCAGCACCGCCACCACGGCGGCCGCCGCGGTCAGGCGCGTTCGAGCCGTCAGTGTTCGCGCGGCCGTTGTCACGCCGATGTTCCCGCCGTCGCAGGCTCTGGCAAGGGTGCCGACCGGCCGGCGGGAGTTGTTGCCAGTTGCTTCGTGCGTCCGGCGCGCACGCCGTTGGCGATGACGACGATCTCGGCGAGTTCGTGCACCAGCACCACGGCGGCCAGGCCCAGGATGCCGAACAGGGCCAGCGGGATGAGGATAATGATCAACCCCAACGACAGGCCGACGTTCTGCAGCATGATGGCTCGGGCGTGGCGGGCGTGACCGAACGCTTGGGGCAGGTGGCGCAGGTCTTCGCCCATGAGCGCGACATCGGCGGTTTCGATGGCGACGTCGGTGCCCATGGCGCCCATGGCGATACCGAGGTCGGCGGTGGCCAGGGCCGGGGCGTCGTTGACGCCGTCGCCGACCATGGCGGTCGGGCGCTGGGCGCGCAGTTTCTCGATCAAGCGTGCCTTGTCCTCGGGGCGCAGTTCGGCATATACGTCGTCGATGCCGACCTCGGTGGCCAACGCTGTTGCGGTGGTGTGGTTGTCACCGGTGAGCATGGCGACCTGGTAGCCGTCGCCACGCAGCCGGGAGATGACCTCAGCGGCTTCGGGGCGCAGTTCGTCACGCACAGCGACCGCCCCGATGACACGGCCGTCGTCCTCGACCAAGACGGCCGTCGCCCCGGCGGCCTGCATACGGGTCACCTCGGCGGCCAGCGTGCCCGCGTCCAGCCAGCCCGGACGGCCCAGCCGGACCGAGCGGTCGTCGAGGCGACCGGTGAGTCCGGCGCCGGTGACTGCCTCGACGTCGGTGGCAGCGTCGACGTCGTCGACGGCGGCGAGGATCGCTGCGGCGAGAGGATGTTCGCTGCGCGCCTCCAATGCGGCGGCGACAGTGAGCACGTGCTCGCGGGTGACGCCGTCGATGGTGGCGACGTCGATGACCACCGGCCGGTTGGCGGTCAGTGTGCCGGTCTTATCGAGCGCGACGGTACGGACCGCGCCGAGCGCTTCCAGCGCCGCACCGCCCTTGATGAGCACACCGAGCTTGCTGGCCGCGCCGATCGCGGCCACGACGGTCACCGGTACGGAGATTGCCAGCGCGCACGGGGAGGCGGCCACCAGGACGACCAGCGCGCGTTCGATCCACACCACGGGATCCCCGAGCAGGGCGCCGATTCCGGCGATGAGCGCGGCGGCGATCATGATGCCGGGCACCAACGGTTTGGCGATACGGTCGGCCAGGCGTTGGCCCGCGCCCTTGCGGGACTGCTCGGCCTCGACGATCTTCACGATCCGCGCCAGGGAGTTGTCGGCGGCGGTGGTGGTGACCTCGACCTCGAGCACGCCGGTGCCGTTGATGGAACCGGCGAACACCTCATCACCGGGTCCGGCCTCGGTGGGCACGGACTCACCGGTGATCGCGGAAACGTCCAGCGCGGTGCGCCCGGAGGTGATGAGGCCGTCGGTGGCGAGGCGTTCACCGGGTTTGACCAGCATCCGGTCCCCGATGCGCAATTCGCTGGGATGGACGGTGGTTTCGGTGCCCCCGCGCAGCACGGTCGCGGTGTCGGGGACGAGCCCGAGCAAGGCGCGCAGCCCGCGGCGGGTCCGCGCGATCGAGTACTCCTCGAGGCCCTCGCTGACCGAGAACAGGAACGCCAGCATCGCGGCCTCGCCGACCTCACCCAGCGCGACGGCACCGATCGCGGCGATGGTCATCAGGGTGCCGACACCGATCTTGCCCCGGGCCAGTCGTTTGAGAGTGTTCGGGACGAAGGTGTAGGCGCCGGCCAGCAGTGCCGCCCACTGCAGCACGGTCGCCGCGAGGTCGGGTCCGCCGGTCCAGCCGAGGATCCAGGACGCCACCAGGAACACACCGGACACAGCCGCCCAGCGCAGTTCGTCGACCTGCCAGAACTTTTCGGGTTCGTGTTCTTCGGCGTCTTCGCCGGTGGTCGGTTCGTCGTGGCCGCAGCCACAGGCGTCGCTCATCAGGCGTTCTCCTTCGAATCAATGCTCGTCATCGGGGTCTCGATCGCGGGGGTGGTCGGGGCGGGGGTGCCGTAGTTGGGGCACAGCGCGACCGCCTCGCCCGTGGCGGCCAGCAGGGTCTCGGCCGCGGCGAACAGGTCCAGCAGTTCCGGGCGCGCCAGGGCGTAGAAGACCTGGCGGCCTTCGGGGCGTCCGGTGATCAGCTGACAGTCACGCAGACAGGCCAGGTGCGAGGACACCGTGGACTGCGGCAGCTCGAGCGCACGGGTCAGATCGACCACGCGGGCCTCACCGTGGGCAAGGTGGCGCGCGATCGCCAGCCGGGTGGGGTCGGACAGGCTGTGGAACAGGGCCACCGCACCGGCGAGCTCGTGGCGCGCCGACGCGTCGACCGAAGGGCTTTTCATCGACATGACCCGATGATAGCCTACGAACCAGATTGATCGGCAATAGTTGATGACAACGATCACAATCGATTCTTTTTCACTCGGGAGGACACCATGGACGGGTCGCGTAATCACCGATGGTGGGCACTGGGAGGCCTGCTCATCGCGGTACTGACGGTCGGATTCGACATCACGATCATGAACGTGGCCCTGCCCACGATCGCCACCGAACTACAGGCCGACACCGCGCAGCTGCAGTGGATGGTCAACGCCTACGTGCTGGTCCTGGCCGGGCTGATGCTGGTGTGCGGAGCCCTGGGCGACCGGTACGGCCGAAAACGGCTACTGCTGGTCGGGCTGGCACTGTTCGCGGCCCCCTCCGCAGCCGCAGCATGGGCCGATACCGCAGGACTGGTGATCGCGGCGCGGGCGGTGATGGGTGTCGGGGCGGCGATCCTGCTGCCGGTCGTGTTCGCCGTGCTGCCAGTGCTTTTCCCACCCCACGAACGCGGCCGGGCGGTATCGCTGACGGTGATGGGCGTCGGAATCGGTATCCCGCTGGGCCCGATCCTGGGTGGCTGGTTGCTCGACCACTTCTGGTGGGGATCGATCTTCCTGATCAACGTGCCCATGGCGGTACTCGCCATGGCCGCCCTTGCGGTGCTCTTGCCCGAATCCAAGGACTCGACACCGCGGCGGCCCGACCTGCTCGGCGCGGGGCTGTCCACTGCCGGTTTGCTCGGCCTGGCCTACGGGCTGATCGAGGCCCCCGGACGTGGCTGGAGCGATCCGATCGTGGTCACGGCACTGATCGCCGGGATCGTGCTGCTGGCCGGGTTCATCGTATGGGAACGACGAGCACGTGACCCGATGATCGCATTGGGCCTGTTCGGGCAGCGCCGCTTCCTCGGCGGCAGCCTCGCCGGAGCCCTGGTCACCTTCGGCATGCTGGGCCTGCTGTTCGTAATCCCGCAATACCTGCAACTTGTCGGCGGCAACGACGCGTTCGGCACCGGGTTGCGGCTGCTGCCGATGATCGTCGGGCTGGTCCTGGGCGCACCGCTGGGCGAGCGAGCCGCCGCGGCCCTCGGCTACCGGGTGCCGGTGCCCGCCGGACTGGTAATTCTCGCTGCCGCGCTGGCCATCGGCGCGAGCACCGGCATCGCCACCGGGTACGGCTTCGTCGCCGCCTGGCTCGCCGCGGCCGGGTTCGGCATCGGCCTGGCGCTCTCACCGGCCATGGACGCCGTGCTCGCCGACCTGCCGCCCGAACACGCCGGGTCGGGCACCGCGATCACCATGACCCTGCGCCAAGTCGGCGGGGTGCTCGGCGTCGCGCTACTGGGAAGCGTGCTCGCCCAGGGCTACACCGACCGACTCGATGTCACCGCGCTGCCAGCTCCCGCCGCCGACGCCGCCCGCGAGTCCCTCGCCGCCGGCCTCGCCGTCGCCGCGCGACTGGGCCGCCCCGAGCTCGCCGACGCCGCCCACCTGGCCTATCTGCACGGTATGAGCCTGGTCCTGCTCACGACCGCGGCGGTCGCCGTCCTGTCTGCTGTCGTGGTCGCCGTGGTCCTGCCCCGACGACCCGCATCCGACACCGCACAGGCCAGCCGCGCCTCGGCGGCCGGCTGAACACACTCACCGACCCGGGCCCCGCTCCCACGACAGAAAGAGTCGAACATGCGCATGAGCGAATTGGTGGAGTCGGTCGGCTCCACCACGCCCCCACAGCCGGTCTCGCTGCTGCATCGTTGGGGGGTGGCGATGGCCCGTCACCGGCGCCCGGTCCTGATCGGATGGGCGATCGTGCTGGTGGTGTGCGCGCTGGCCTACCCCGCCCTCGAAAGCCGCCTGACCGGCATGGATTTCACCGTACCCGGGTCGGAATCGGCGCACGTGGACCAGATCATGGCCGCCCACTTTCCCCAGTTCGGTGCCGAACAGGACGTGATCGTGTTCGACTCCCCGGACAGTACGGTCGACAGCCCGGAGTTCCGGAGCACGGTCGAACGCACCATCGCTGCGGTGCATCAGATTCCGGGTGTGCGCGGCGTGATCGACCCCTACAGCGGACTCGGCCAGATCGCCCCGAACAACCGGGTGGCCATCGCACTGGTCGGCATCGACGGCGACATGGCCCAACGCGCCGCCATCGCCAAGGACCTGCAACAAGCGATCACCGCCACCGACACCGGCGGGATCAACGCTGCGATGACCGGGTACTCCCCGGTCCAAAACGACGTCACCGACATCCAGAAGTCCGATATGACGCGCGCGGAGATGATCGGTATCCCGGTGGCGCTGATCCTGCTCGTCCTCGCACTCGGCGCCCTGGTCGCCGCGCTCGTCCCGGTAGCGGTGGCCTTGGCAGGGCTGCTGCTCGCCGCCGGAGCCATGTTCGCCCTGACCGGCGTCACATCCTTCGACGCCCTGGTCTCGGCGATGGCGACCATGATCGGGGTCGGCGTCGGGATCGACTACGCCATGTTCATCGTCAGCCGCTTCCGCGAAGAACTCGCCCACACCGGTGTGACCGGCCGCGACCAGCACACCGCAATCGCTGACGCGGCCGGCCGGGCATTGGGCACCGCCGGGAAGACCGTCCTCGCCTCCGGCGTCATCGTCATGATCTCACTGTGCTCGCTGATCATCATCGACGCCCCGGTCTTTCGCGGCATCACCCTCGGCGTCGCACTCGCGGTCATCGCCACACTCCTGGTCGGGCTGACCCTGTTGCCCGCGCTGCTGGCCGAACTCGGACCCGCCGTCAACCGCGGGGCGTTGCCCGCACGGTGGCGGCCCGCCGAAACCCTCGGCGACAATCGCTTCACCACCAGCGCATGGGCGCGATGGGCGCGCACGGTGATGCGACGACCAATCATCTTCGGTGGTGTCGCCGTAGCGATCCTGGCGCTGGCGGCCGCGCCGCTACTCGGCATCCGCTACGGCCTGGACATGGGCACCAGCGCGCTCGCAGACACCCCCTCCGGCCGCGCCAACACCGCCCTGACCGCCAACTTCCCCGCTGGAGCGCTGGCACCGGTCGACCTTGTGGCCACCTCCGTCGATGACGGGCCCCTGACACCGGCCCAGACCGCCCGGGTCGGGCAGTACCTGGCCGAGATCGGTCGCGATGACCGCGTCGAGGCCGTCTTGCCACCACAGCTTGCCGACGGACGCCTGCTGGCCGCCGTGGTGCCCGCCGTCGCGTTCGACTCCGCCGAGGCCGACGCCCTGGTGCGCGACCTACGCGACACATCTGTCGGATACGCAAGCGCCGACGGTCCGGTCATCCGCGTCGGCGGCCCCACCGCCGAATTCGTCGACTTGTCCGAGGAGATGAACCGCAAACTGCCCTTCGTCGTCGCCGGGGTACTCGCCGCCTCGCTGGTGTTCTTGCTGGCCGCTTTCCGCAGCATCGCCCTGCCGGTCAAAGCGATCCTGATGAACCTGCTCGCCACCGGCGCCGCCCTCGGCATCACGGTCGCGGTATTCCAATGGGGTATCGGCGAAACTGTCCTCGGCTTCACCAGCACCGGCTTCCTGCAGGTGTATCTGCCCACCGTCGTGTTCGCCGTGCTGTTCGGGCTGTCGATGGACTACGAGGTCTTCCTCATCCGCCGCATGCGCGAATACTGGGACACCACAGGCGACAACACCCACGCCGTAGCCGCCGGTATCACCCACACCGCCCGCCCCATCACCGCCGCCGCGGCCATCATGATCGCAGTCTTCGGCAGCTTCATCACCGCCGACGTCCTCGAACTCAAACAAATCGGTTTCGCCCTGGCCCTGGCCGTCGCAATCGACGCGATCCTCGTCCGCCTGATCCTCGTCCCCGCCCTGATGCGGCTGTTCGGTCGCTGGAACTGGTGGCTTCCTACCCGCAGGCCCGTGAATCGCATTTGATGGCTCGTCGGGGCCGTTCGACCATCAAGAGGGGCCTGACACAGTCGTGAGGTAGCCACAGCACAGTTCCGGCTACCTCACGACAGGCCGTCACGAAGATTCACATCCGTGATGGAAGTTACTAAAGTGGCTGGTGGTGTGGGCGGTGTCCCGCATGGAGTTCTCAAGCTGTTCGTAGGTCGACCTGCTGAGAAGGAATGGCTACATGCCGGATCACCGCCCGAAAAAGTCGTACCTGCTGCCGGTGGTCGTGACGCTGGCCGTCGCCGCGCCGTTCGCGGCCCTTGCGCCCGGGGACCGAAGCGACCACCCAGCAACGTTGCGCAATCATACGGCCACACCTGTCCAGCTGGCCGAGGTCGGTCTCGCCGCCACCGCCGAGGTCGTCGTTCCCGTGCGCGATCTCACCGGCCTGGACCTGCCCGACCTCCGCGAGCTACCCATGCCCGCGTCGATCCCCCTACCGATCCCATTACCGCTCCCACCGGACATATCACTGCCTGACCAGAACGCTGGCGCACCTTCGGCGTCCGGCACCGTGCCCGGCGACCCGGGGCCAGGATCTATCGCAGACCCGACAGACAACACCCCAGAGGCAGCGCCGGTACCCGCTGACCAGGCCGACCGGTTCGGTGCACCGGTCAGAGAAATCACGCGCGACGAACCTTTCAGCATGGTCGCGCTCACCGCTGCTGACCTGCAGGCCACCACCGCTAAGATCAGAGCTCGCCACGCCGACGGTAGCTGGGGACCCTGGTACGACGTCGAACCCGGCGAATCCCGACGCCGCGACCACACACCGGAGACCAAAACCGGCAGCATGCCCGTCTACGTCGGCCACACCAACGCCATCCAGATCCTGCTCACACCGCCACCAGGCGCCACCGAGCCCATAGCCAGCGCACCGGCCGGTCCCGACCAGTCCCCGCAGCCGGGACCGGTCGCGCCACCATATGCTGCCGATCCGCTCCAGCTCTCGGACATCTCGGCGGTATTGATGGACCCGGGCCACGCCCCCAGTGACGCCACCCTCACCGCCACAGCCATCGCAGCCCCCCACGGCACGAGCCCCAAGGTCATCACCCGCCAGCAGTGGGGTGCCGACGAATCGCTGCGCTGCGAAGACCCCACCTACGACGACATGCTCGGCGGCATCGTCGTCCACCACACCGCCGGCAGCAACGACTACACCCGCGAAGAATCCGCGGGCATAGTCCGCGCCATCTACACCTACCACGCCCAAACCCTCGGCTGGTGCGACATCGGCTACAACGCCCTGGTCGACAAATACGGACAAGTCTTCGAAGGCCGCTTCGGCGGACTCGACCGCCCCGTCCAAGGCGCCCACACCGGCGGATTCAACGAAAACACCTCCGGTATCGCGTTGATGGGCAACCACGAATCCGAAGCGCCCACCGACGCAGGCATCCAAGCCCTCGGCACATTCATCGGCTGGCGCGCCCGCATCGCCGGCCTGGACCCCCTCGGCCACACCACCATGTACTCCGAGGGCACCGAATTCACCGACTACGCACTCGGCGAAGCCGTTGAGCTGCCGGTCGTGTTCGCCCACCGCGACGTCGGCAACACCACCTGCTCCGGCGACGCCGCCTACGCCCTCATGGACCGCATCCGCACCATCGCCGCCGACACCCACACCCCCGCACCAACGAACCAGGCCCCCAACGACAGCCGATACGACACCGGCACCCCACCCCCAGACACCACCCCACAGGCCGAGTCCGGCCTCAGCACGCTCGCCGCCCTGACCGCCCACCTGCTGGGCATGGTCGACAACAACGACATCGCCCGCCACTGGTCCAGCGAAGGCGGAGCCGACGGGCCCCTCGGCGCCGCCATCTCCCCACCACTGCCCACCCGCGACGGCCAGCAATACGTCCGCTTCGTCCACGGCCACGCCTACACCGCCCCCGGCAATCACGTCTACGAAATCACCCCACCCTTCCTCGACCACTACCTCCAGCTCGGCGGACACAACGGACCATTGGGCCTGCCGCTCAGCAACGCCTACCCAACACCCGAAGGCCAACGCATCGACTTCCAGCACGGAACCCTCGTCCACAACGACACCGGCGACATCGCCACCACCGTAGGTCCCCGATGAGGCATCACGCCGCGGCATCCAGCCACCCGACCATCCCGTGACGATCGCCGATACCACGCTCCACCGCCGGCCCTGTCGGGAAAAGGATGTCGCGCGCCCGCATTCGACACCGGTCTGTGGCGACGATTTCCACGAATACACCGGCCTCACCGAACAGTATTCCGACGGGCACACCCTCATCGAGCAGATCTGCGACTACGCGCCGACCTCGGATGGCTGACCTCACTGCGATGCCCAGGTCATATCGGGAGTACCACCGCGGTGACGAATTCGTTGCGCAACCAGCCGATGAAAAGTGCCCAGGCGCCGCTGATCAGGGCTGCGCCCACCAAGACGAGCATGACTCCGCCAGCGATCTGGATCGTCCGGGCGTGCCGACGCAACCAGCCGATTCCACGCAGTGCTTTCGCAGAGCCGAAGCCGAGGACGATGAACGGCAATCCGAGTCCGAGGCAGTAGGCGATGATCAGCACCACGCCCCGTGCGGCAGTCGTACCTCCGGTTCCCGCAGCGACCGAGAGCACCCCGGCGAGTGTAGGTCCCAGACACGGGGTCCAACCCAACCCGAACACTCCGCCCAGCAGCGGCGCTCCCGCGAGCGAGGAAACCCGCATCGGGGCGGGGCGGGTGTCTTTCTGCAATGCCGGGATGAACCCGACGAACACCAGCCCCATCACGATCGTGATCACCCCACCGATCCGCTGGAGCAAGCCCTCGTGGAGTCGCAGCACTCCGATCACGCCGAACACGGAGGCGGTGGCCAAGACGAAGACCACGGTGAAACCGGCGACGAACAACGCTGCCGCCCCTGCGACCCGCCACCGGTCTCCGAAGGAGTCCCGCTCACATGAGGGGACGTTCGGAGCGGTACTGGCGCCGGAGACACCAGCGAGATAAGACAGATAACCGGGTACCAGTGGCACCACACATGGTGAGGCGAACGAGACCAGACCGGCAAGCATGCAGGCGGCGAGCGCCAGTAATAGCGGCCCGGTCGCGGCGGCGGTCTGGAAACTGGCACCGAGTCCCTGAGCGAGTGCCGTCATTGTTCCGCCGCCACGCGTTCGATCACCGGTTGCAGATCCTCGGCCAGCAGGGCACGCAGGAATACCGCTGCCACCCGGTGCTGTCGATCCAGGATCAGAGTGGAGGGGATGACGCTGGTGGGATAGCCGCCGCCGAGTGCGATCAGCGTACGCATCGAGGGGTCATAGATCGACGGATAGCCGACCTTGTAGGAGATGACGAAATCCTGCGCTTTTTCACGCTGGAGGTCGCGGACATTTATCCCCAGAAACTGAACTCCCATGTTTTTCGTGGCCGCATATACGCGTTCGAGGTCGTCGGCCTCCGCGCGGCATGGCCCACACCATTGGCCCCACAGGTTGATCACCACAACCTGCCCGGCGTAGTCGGCTACCGACACCGTCTTGTCCTCGGCCATGAGATCGGGCCCCGACAGGATCCCGATCTTGCCGCGACTGGCCGGCGGGTCGTAGAAAATATCGGTCTGCCCACCCGGTGATACGAACTCGAATGTACCGCCACCGGTGGCGACCGAATCCGAACCGGAAGCGCAACCGGACACAGCGATCACCAAGCATGCACACAACGCGAGCACGGTGCCCCATCGGGGTTGCCGAAGACGTGTGCGAATCGACTGTGGAGGTACTCGGCCGCCAGGCTGCTGGATCATCGGGTCACCTCACTGATCGCGGCACGAACCTGAGAGGGATCGCCGAACACAGCCGGTGTGGTGATACGCGTGACCGAACCATCCGGCTGGACAAGGAAACTCAGCGGCAACACCGCGGGCGCGGACAACGCCCTTCGTACATCACCGGTATCGATGAACGACGCATATCCGACGCCCAGACCGGTCAACAGCCCGAGGGCAGCGACAGGGTCGTCTTGCACGTTGATCCCCACCACACGGACCGAATCGGGCTCGTTCGCGTACGCATCGAGCGCAGGGATCTCTTCCCGGCATGGCCCGCACCACGACGCCCACAAATTGATCAGGGTCGGCTTCCCGCTCAGCGCGGCTGCCAGATCGACCGATGCCGCCGATCCCAGGCACCGCACCGGGGCGCCACGCAGGGGCGCCTCAGCGGGTGGCGGCGCAGCGGGAGTAGGGCACGGCCTCAGGCGCTCAGCGCCTGCAAGGCCGGCCTCGGGAGCATCCATGAGAGTGGCTGCACTCGACGTCACACCCGGTTCCGGAGACTGGGTCCCGGACGAGGTCGACTGCGGCCAGACCGCCACGAGCAGCGCCCCGATCACGACTACGGCAATGACCAGCCATCGAGACGCAGACCGCACGGGTGATTCCTTCTTCGCGGTTGGGCAGGAGCAACGACCAATCTACTACACATCGTAGTAGTACGCTCCTGCCGCCCCTTGTCGCTGTGGTCTACATCGGACAGCCGCGCTGCGCCTTCACTGCACGCCGCGCACCTTCAGGCCTCGATGCCATCTGCTCAAACGCTGCCCCACGGAAAAACCACGTCTACCTGCCCGCAGCGGGTGGACCGCCCCGCCCGGCCGGACCCTCGTCAGCCGAGCGCGGCGTCGAGGGCCTCGGCGAGATCTTCGTAGCTGTTCGCGGTAACCATTTCGTCATTGACAAAGAAGGTGGGGGTGCCTTGCACACCCAGGGCGATACCGTCGTCGAAGTCGCTGCGTACTCGATCCAGGGTGGCAGGGTCGTTGTAGGCGGCGTCGTAGGCAGCCGGGTCGAGTCCGAGGTCGGCAGCGAAGCCGCGGAAGACCTCGTCTGCGGGGACACGTTGCTCTCCCCATCCGGCCTGCGTCTCGTACATGCGCTGATACATCTGCTCGAAACGGCCCTGTTGGGCAGCAGCTTCCACCGACCGCGCGGCGCGTTCGGCGTTGAAATGTGAGGGAATCGGGAAGTAACGCACCACAAAACTGACGCGGTCACCGTATTCTTCGCGCAGCCGCTCGACCAGCGGATAGGCCGCCCGGCAGGCTTCGCATTCGAAGTCGAGGAACTCGACCAGCGTCACCCGGCCGTCTGGGGCGGTCGATAGCCGATGACTGTCCGGGCGCACGGCCGACACCGGCGCGGCACTCGACTCACGATCAGGCCTCGCGCCCTCGTCGTCGCGGGCGGCGGTGACAAGTACCGCGGTCACGACTACTACGAACACGGCGGCGATCGTGGTCAGGATCCGCAGTTTGCGCCGGGAGCGCACCGGAGAAGTCATGGCGTCACATTCCAGCTGAAGAGGACAAAACGGATAGCACGCCCACACGGTACCCGCACTGGCTCGACCGCCCAATCGGGGCAGTGGTGACTCGGCGGCCATTTCATCGGACAGGTCCACGAATTCGGCGGTGCTGCCACCGATGCGGATTTCGGTTCCCGCCTCGGAAATCGGTGGCGGCGCCAGCGAGAAGGTCACGGATGAGGTTGGTGACATCTTTTGTCACCTTGCCCGGCTGACCTGGTGTTCGTGGAACCCCGGGTGCCACCGGGATCCGGCGGACCGGTCGGGCCGGCGGCGGCGTTGTCCACGCCGGCGCGCTGAGCCCGACAGGACATCCACCGCGGGTGCGCGACAACCTTTTCTGACAAGCCCCACGCCCGAGCGTGGTCGTCGCCGTGACCGGCGGCGGTCACTGCCGGATCGGTCGTTTGCGACCCACGCTGGGCAGGAATCGGCCCACTCGGGCCGTGTAGTCGGTGTAGGAACTGCCGTGGACCTGGTGCAGGTAGGGTTCTTCGACTGCGCGGACCTGCGCCTGCACACCTGTCAGCAGCAGCGCGTAGCCGGCGACCGCGACCGGGTTGGGCACCATCAGCGCCAGCCCGGCGAAGGTGACGAGCATGGCGGTGAAGATCGGGTTGCGCATGTAGGCGAACACCCCGGTGGTGACCAAGTGGGTGTGTTCGGTGTCGTCGACGCCGATGCGCCACGAGGTGCCCATCGCCAGCTGCGCGGCGAAGGTCGCCGCCACACCCGCCACGGCCACGACCACACCGGTGACAGTGACGGCGACCCGGTCGGCGAGCGGGATCGGCGCCAGCCCGGCCAGGTCGGCCAGCGGTCCGGCCAGGCCGGTGATCAGGCCACCGGTGACGAATCCCCAGTGCGCCCACCACTGCACCGATCCGGGTGTCGGGCGGAACTGCCGGATTCCGGTGTCGCCGGTGCGGCGGCGCTGGATCAAAACCCGTGCGCCTCCGGCTACCAGCGCGAACATCGCGAATACGAGGAGTGCGGCGATGGCCATCACCGTTCACCCCGCCCGCTCGTGTCGGTCTGCGCGGTTGCTGCTCGTCCATCCATCATCGGTATCGCTTTCTCTCGATGGGATCGCCGAAACACGATTGATCCCGGATTTCACGCTATCATCGTCTTATGGCGATGAGTAGTGGTGATGGATGCCTGGCCGGTGTGGAAGGCCTGGATCCGGCGGTGGCGTTGTTCCACAGCCTCTCCGACGGCACACGGTTGGCGATCGTGCATCGGCTGGCCGCCGGTGAGGCGCGGGTGTCGGATCTGATGGCCGGCTTGGGGTTGGCGCAGTCCACGGTGTCGGCGCACGTGGCCTGCCTGCGCGACTGCGGTCTCGTTGTAGGCCGTCCGCAGGGCAGGCAGGTGTTCTACAGCCTGGCCCGCCCGGAGTTGATGGACCTGCTGGCCTCCGCCGAGACGCTGCTGGCCGCGACCGGGAACGCGGTGGCGTTGTGCCCGAACTACGGCACCGACTCCACCCCTGCGGATACGAATGCGGAGGTGCGGGCATGAGTGACGCGTGTGGCTGCGGCGACGACGAACCCCCCGGCAACGGTGACGCGGAGGAACGCGAACCCGAAAAGCTCTGGGAGGTCGGCGAACTGCGTGCGGCCGCAGTGGCCGGGGTGCTGCTGGTCGCGGCGCTTGTCGTCGGCTGGAACGGCGGCCCGCACCCGGTCGAACTGGGCCTGGAGATCGCCGCCCTGGCCGTCGGCGCCTACACCTTCGTCCCGTCCACGCTGAAACGTTTGGCGAAGGGCAAGATCGGGGTCGGGACGCTGATGACGATCGCCGCGATCGGTGCGGTGATCCTCGGCGAGGTCGGCGAAGCCGCGATGCTGGCGCTCCTGTTCTCCATCAGCGAAGGCCTGGAAGAGTACGCGGTCGCCCGCACCCGCCGCGGCCTACGCGCCCTGCTGAACCTGGTACCCGACCGGGCCACCGTGCTGCGCGACGGCACCGAAACCGTCGTCGCACCGTCCGAATTGCGGATCGGGGACCGGATGCTGGTCCGCCCCGGCGAGCGGCTGGCCACCGACGGTGTGATCACCGAAGGCCGCAGCGCGCTGGATGTTTCGGCGATCACCGGCGAATCCGTGCCGGTGGAAGCCGGGCCGGGTGCGGAGGTGTTCGCCGGGTCGATCAACGGCACCGGCGCCCTGACCGTGGAGGCCACCACGACCGCTGAGGACAACTCCCTGGCCCGGATCGTTCGGATCGTGGAAGCCGAGCAGGCCCGCAAGGGCGAAGCCCAGCGCCTCGCGGACAAGATCGCCAAACCACTGGTCCCCGGGATCATGGTCGCCGCGGCCGCGATCGCGGTGATCGGTGCGGTGTTCGGGGATCCGGTGGTGTGGATCGAACGGGCGCTGGTGGTGCTGGTCGCGGCGTCGCCGTGTGCGCTGGCGATCTCGGTGCCGGTCACCGTCGTCGCGGCGATCGGTGCGGCGAGCAAGCTGGGTGTGCTGGTCAAGGGCGGCGCCGCCCTGGAAGCGATGGGCAAAGTCCGCCAAGTCGCACTAGACAAGACCGGAACCCTGACCGCGAACAACCCCGCCGTCGTCGAGATCGCCGCGGTCGACGGCGTCGAGCGGGAGCGGGTGCTGGCGGTCGCGGCCGCGCTGGAATCGCGCAGCGAGCACCCCCTCGCCCGGGCGATCCTCGCCACCGCCGGCACCGTCACCCCGGCCACCGAGGTCGAAGCCGTGACCGGCGCCGGTCTCACCGGCCTCATCGACGGCCGCCCGGTGCGGTTGGGCCGTCCGGGCTGGATCGAGGCCGGGCCACTTGCGGCGGACGTGGAACGCATGCAGCACGCCGGTGCGACCGCGGTCCTGATCGAAGACGATTCCCGGGTGACCGGGGCGATCGCGGTCCGCGACGAACTGCGCCCCGAAGCCCGCGAGGTCATCGCACGCCTGCACGCCGGCGGAGCGCGGGTGTCGATGCTGACCGGCGACAACACCCGCACCGCCCAGGCCCTGGCCACCGAGGCCGGGATCGATACCGTGCATGCGGATCTGCGGCCGGAGGACAAGGCTCGTATCGTCGGCGAGCTTCGGCAGGGTCGGTTTACCGCGATGGTTGGGGACGGCGTCAACGATGCCCCTGCCCTGGCGACCGCGGATCTGGGGATCGCGATGGGTGCGATGGGCACCGATGTGGCCATCGAAACCGCCGATGTCGCGTTGATGGGTGAAGACCTGCGGCATCTGCCGCGTGCGCTGGATCATGCGCGTCGGGCTCGGTCGATCATGTTGCAGAACGTGGGCTTGTCGCTGGCGTTGATCACCGTGCTGATCCCGCTGGCATTATTCGGTGTTCTCGGGTTGGCGGCGGTGGTGCTGGTGCACGAGCTCGCCGAGATCGTCGTCATCGCCAACGGCGTCCGCGCCGGCCGCACCACACCCCTTCCCCCGGCACCGAGCCCGGCGGCGAAAACCGCACCCGCGCTCGCCGGATCACCGTCATGACCACCGCCACCGCGTCACCGGCCAGCCCTGCCGTGGCGCGGTGGCGTGGCGGGGTGATGTTCACACCGGGGTTGATGGCGTTCACCGGCCGCATCGGGGACGCCGCCGCCCACGCGCACGCCGCGGTGCAGGTACTGTTCGTCGCCCACGGCGCACTCACCCTCACCGACACCGCCGGCCGCACCGCGGCCGCCGGTGCGGCGATCATCCCGCCCGGCGTCAGCCACCAGGTCAGCGCCGAACCCGGCACCACCGGATTCATCGCGTTCCTCGATCCCGACAGCACCACCGCGCACGCCGCGGTCTCACGGCTGCGCGGTCTGCCCGCTGATCAGGCCGACAGCTGGGTGGCCGCCGCCCGACCGTGCCCACCGATGCCGCCGGTCGTCGCGGTGCGGCGGCGAGCGCATCCGGTGGTGGCCGACGCGCTGCGGGCTGCGGCCGAGTGGCCGGGCGGTCCACCCACCCTGGGTGAACTCGCTGCCCGGGTGGGGATCTCGGGCAGCCGTCTGTCGCATGTGTTCACCGCACAGGTTGGTTTGCCGTATGCAGCGTGGCGGCGCTGGACCCGCCTGCACCAGGCATTCGGTGTCGTGCGCGCCGGTGGTTCGCTGACCGAGGCCGCCCACAGCGCCGGGTTCGCCGACAGCGCACACCTCACCCGCACCTGCCGCGAACTGATCGGCATCACCCCCACCGAAGCGCTGATCGCCACCGGCTGGCGCCCCGAACCCGCGGACCACACGAAAGTCGGCTGATTTCTTCAAGCCCACACCCCGGCCCGGGCGCGAGGCTGAACCCATGTCCACGCTCGCCCGTCCACTCATCCGCTACGGCTATGCGCCGTTCATGCTGCTCGGCATCAACGGCATTGGGATCGCCCTGGCCGCCACCGGCGCCAACAAAGCCTGGCTGATCGCACTGCTCGCCATCGCGGTCGCAGTGTCGTTCACCGCCGAACGCCTCCTGCCCTACCAGGACTCCTGGAACACCTCCCACGGCGACGCCGGCCGCGACACCGCCCACACCTTCGTCAACGAAACCCTCATCCTTGCCAGCGTCGCCGCCATCCCCGCACTGGCCGCCCTGGTCCCCGGGGACGGGATCTGGCCGAGCGGTTGGCCGTTCGTCATGCAGGTACTGGTTGCGGTCCTGGTCGCCGACCTCGGGATCACCCTGGCCCACTACGCCAGCCACAAAATCGGGGTCCTGTGGCGGTTCCACGCCGTGCACCACAGCGTCACCCGCTTCTACGGGCTCAACGGCCTGATGAAACACCCCCTGCACCAAACCATCGAAATGACCGCCGGCGTCACCCCACTGCTACTCGCCGGAATACCGGTCCCGGTCGCCGCGGCCCTGTCGCTGGCCGTGGCGGTGCAACTGCTGTTGCAGCACTCCAACGCCGACTACCGCGTCGGACCGTTCAAGTACGTGCTGGCGCTCAACGAGGGCCACCGCTTCCACCACCTGAAATGGGCCGGCATCGGCGACGTCAACTTCGGGCTGTTCACCCTGATCTGGGACCACCTGCTACGCACCTACAGCTACGACCCGCACCGCCGCTTCTCCAGCGCTGATCTCGGCATGGCGGCCAAACCCAACTATCCCGTGGCCTATCTGGCCCAGCTCGCCGAACCCTTCACCCGCCACGGCGCCTGCGACTTCACCCCCGACACGATCAGCACGTCGGATACCGCCGCACAGGTCAAATCAGTCTGACCACCGATCTCACCGGACACTTCAACCATTCGAAAGGAACCTGCCGTGCCGACCATCCCGCCCGCAGCCCGCGCCCGCTACCACGAGGAAATGCACGCGGCGAAGACCACACCCGACACCGAACAGCGCTGGGTCCATCTGGAACGCGCACATATCCTGTCCCAGCCCGACCCGTGGCTGCACACCCGCAACCACCTCGCCATGCTCGCCCTCGCCGTGCGCCAGCGCGACCGCCGCGAAGCCCTCGGCCAGGTCGTCCGGATCATCGTCGCCGCACCCGGATCCCTGGCCGGCCTCGCCCCCGAAGGCAACACCGGCCGTGCCCGGGTCGGATTGCGCGAGACCATGCCGATCCCGCCGGAGCTGGCCGACCTGCTGCGAGCGGGCGCATAAATAGCCGGAAAACGGTTGCATCCAGGACGAACCTTGACTCTGTATGTAGGTACAGGGTCGAGAATAAGGAGCATGCGAACTGGTGAGCTGGCCTCTCGGGCCGGTGTCAATGTTCAGACCCTGCGCTACTACGAACGGCGTGGACTCCTGGCGCAACCGGAGCGGTCACCTGCGGGTTACCGCCGCTACCCCGAGAACGCCGTGGACGTGGTCAGGTTCGTCAAACGGGCCCAGGAGCTGGGCTTCACGCTCGATGAGATCGTCGAACTGTTACGGCTGGCCGACGGCGGTCCCGACGACTGCGACACTGTCCGCGCACTCGCCGAATCAAGGGTCGCCGAGATGCGACGACGGATCACAGACCTGCACAACATGCAGCGCGCACTGACCGAACTCATCGCAACGTGCGAGTTGCCCCGCGCTCACCGATCCTGTCCCGTACTGACCGCACTACACGAAGGACCACACTCGTGAGGCTCGATATCCTCCAGGTCCCAGACTGCCCCAATGTGGCGGTGCTCGAACAACGCCTTCACGAGGCCACCGCCGGTCAACCGATCACGCCGGAGATCACCCACCACATCATCGACGACCCCGAGCAGGCCGCTTCGGCCGGCATGACAGGCTCACCCACCCTGCTGATCGACGACCGCGACCCTTTCGCCACACCGGGCTATGCCCCCAGCTTGTCCTGCCGCCTCTACCCCCAAGAGGACGGCGGACTCGACGGAGCACCCTCGGTCACGGCGCTCCGCGCCGCTTTGAGGTCGAACTCGGCCGACGGTGGGCAACCCACGGACGATGCACAAACCGGGTGCTGCTCCCCGTCCGCCGCGGACTCCGCCGCCGCGCTGAGCATCTGGCGTGCGGCCGCACAACCGGCAGACCCTACGGAAAAGGCGGTGCATCAGGACATCCTGCGGTTCTTCGCAACCAGCGGCCGCGCACCGACCGCCGCCCAATTGGCCGAGACCCGCGCTGTGCACGCCGTGCCGATCGAGCAGGTTCTGCGCCACCTCCACGACGCCGATGTCATCCGTACCGACACCGACGGGCTCATCGTGGCGGCGTATCCGTTCTCCGCCGCTCCCACCCCTCATCGGGTCAGAATCGCCGGCGGCCCCACCGTCTCCGCGATGTGCGCCGTAGACGCACTCGGTATCGGCGCGATGCTCGGCACGCAGGTCATAATCACCACCACCGACCCGGTAACCTCCGACCCGATCACCATCACCGCCGACAACCAACTCGCCACCGCGCAGCCGGCCACCACGGTCGTGTTCGTCGGCGCACAAGCCGGCCTGGGCCCGTCTGCCGAAACCTGCTGCAGTCACCTCAACTTCTTCACCGAACGCCGCACCGCCCAGAAGTGGGCGGACGATCACCCCGGCGTCGACGGCGATATCGTCGAACTTCCTGACGCCCACCACCTCGGCACCGCGATCTTCGGCCACCTCCTCGAGCCCTCGAGCAGTCCGAGGTTGCCGCACACACCCGACACACCGATCTGACGGCAGCAGTGGCCGGAGACCGGCACAGTGCGATATCGCCGCGCGGCGAAGCGATAGACGGTTGACCACGCATGACGTTCACCCAGACTTCACTTGCCTTCGGGATAGATATTCGTCAATATCGATGTATGTCTAAACCGCAGTTGCCGGTGATACCGGTCGAATCCTGCCACCCCGCCCCACGGGTGCGGGAACCTCTGACAGCGGAGGCCGCAGTCGAGCTGGCGGCGGTGTTCAAGGCACTGTCGGACCCGATACGTCTGCGGCTGTTGAGCTCGATCGCGTCGCGATCCGGGATGGAAGCCTGCGTGTGTGACCTGTCCGAGGGCATCGACCTCACCCAGCCGACCATCTCCCACCACCTGAAAGTGCTGCGCGAAGCAGGGCTGCTGACCAGCGAACGCCGCGCATCCTGGGTGTACTACCGGGTTGTCCCGCAGGCGTTGGCACGGGTCTCCGATGCGCTGCTGCTGGAAAGCGGCGAGGCCGCCGAGGTCACCGCATGAGTACCACCGACACCACCACGGCCGCCGAGCAGGGCGTGGTCGGCAAACTCTCGACGTTGGATCGGTTCCTGCCGGTGTGGATCGGCGTGGCCATGGCCGCCGGCTTGTTGCTGGGCCGACTCATCCCCGGCCTCGGCGACGCCCTCGCCGCAGTGGAGATCGACGGAATCTCGCTGCCGATCGCGATCGGCCTGCTGATCATGATGTACCCGGTGCTGGCCAAGGTCCGCTACGACCGCCTCGACACCGTCACCGGCGACCGCCGCCTCCTCATCGGGTCGCTGGTGCTGAACTGGCTGCTCGGTCCGGCGTTGATGTTCGCGCTGGCATGGCTGCTGCTGTCCGACCTCCCGGAGTACCGCACCGGACTGATCATCGTCGGCCTGGCCCGCTGTATCGCCATGGTGATCATCTGGAACGACCTCGCCTGCGGAGACCGCGAAGCCGCCGCCGTGCTCGTGGCGTTGAACTCGATCTTCCAGGTCATCATGTTCGCCGTGCTGGGCTGGTTCTACCTCTCGGTGCTACCCGGATGGCTCGGCCTGGAACAGACCACGATCGAAGCCTCACCCTGGCAGATCGCGAAATCGGTACTGATCTTCCTCGGCATCCCGCTGCTGGCCGGATACCTCACCCGCCGATTCGGCGAACGCGCGAAGGGCCGCGACTGGTACGAGACCAGGCTGATTCCGCAGATCGGGCCGTGGGCGCTCTACGGGCTGCTGTTCACCATCGTGCTGCTGTTCGCCCTGCAAGGCGACCGCATCACCTCCCAACCCCTCGACGTGGTCCGCATCGCGGTACCGCTACTGGCCTATTTCGCCATCATGTGGGGCGGCGGCTACCTCCTCGGCGCTGTCATGGGCCTCGGATACAAGCGAACGACCACACTGGCGTTCACCGCGGCGGGCAACAACTTCGAACTCGCCATCGCGGTCGCGATCGCCACCTACGGCGCCACCTCCGGGCAAGCCCTGGCCGGTGTGGTGGGTCCGTTGATCGAGGTCCCCGTCCTGGTCGCGCTCGTGTACGTGTCGCTGGCGCTGCGGAACCGGTTCCGTACCTCCGCAGCGGTAACCGAAGTGGAGTCGCGATGACCACGGCCCCGACTGTGTTGTTCGTCTGTGTCCGCAACAGCGGAAAATCGCAGGTGGCGGCCGGGCTGATGCATCAGGCTGTCGGCGGCCAGGTCGTCGCGCTCTCGGCGGGCACCGACCCGGGCACGAAGCTCAACGCATTATCGGTAGCCGCACTCGCCGAAGTCGGGGTCGACATCAGCGGCGAAGTCCCGAAACCGGTCGACGCCGAGCTTCTCGCTGCCGCCGGACTCGTGGTCATCCTGGGCCGCGAAGCCCAACTCGACGTCGCGCCCAGGGTGCGGATGCTGCGGTGGGAGACCGACGAGCCCTCGCAGCGTGGGATCGAGGGGATCCAGCGGATGCGGCTGGTCCGCGATGATATCGCCGCCCGCGTCCAGGCCCTGGCCGCCGAACTCAGCTCACCCGTCCAATCCTGATTCATCCTTCTCGAGTATCGGACAACGGATATGACCGAATCGCCCCTCCCCGCTACCGCGTTGCGTGCGGATTTGAGTATCGACCAGCATGTGGCGTTGAAAACCGCTGCGACCCGGCTGCAGCGGGAGTTCGACGGTACCTTCGGTGTGGAAACGATCGAACGGTTCCTGCATTCCTCCTACGAGCAGTTCGCCGGCCGCGCCACCATCGTCAACTTCCTACCCCTGCTGGCTGAACGGTTCGCCCGCCAGCGCCTTCAGGCTCTGGCGAAGGTGGAAGGGCTGACCCATACCGGCACCCCGACCGTGTTGTTTCTGTGCACCCACAACGCCGGCCGCTCCCAGATGGCGCTCGGCCTGTTCACCCACCTCGCCGGCGACCACGCCATCGCTTGGTCCGGGGGCAGCGAACCCGGCGACGAAATCAATCCGGCCGCGGTCGCGGCGATGGCCGAGATCGGGATCGACATCACCGGCGAGTACCCGAAGCCGTGGACCGAAGAAATCCTGAAAGCCGCCGACGTCATCATCACCATGGGCTGCGGCGACGCCTGCCCTGTCTATCCCGGCCGCCGGTACGAGGACTGGGACCTGCCCGACCCCGCCGGCCTCGACGTCGCCGCGATCCGCCCGATCCGCGCCGAGATCGAAACCCGCGTGCGTGCGCTGCTCGCCGAACTCGACGTCCCCACCGCCTGAAAGGCCCCTTGCTGTGACCGATAAGCCGAGTGTGTTGTTCGTCTGCGTCCACAATGCCGGACGCTCCCAGATGGCTGCCGGATTCCTCACCCACCTCGCGAGCGGGGCGATAGAAGTCCGGTCGGCAGGCAGCGCGCCCGCCGAACACCTGAATCCCGCCGCAGTGGAAGCTATGCGCGAGGTCGGGATCGATATCACCTCCCAGGCCCCGAAAATCCTGACACCGGATGCGGTGCAGTCCTCGGATGTGGTGATCACCATGGGCTGTGGCGATGCCTGTCCGGTGTTCCCGGGCATCAGTTACCGCGACTGGGATCTGGAGGATCCGGCCGGTAAAGGTGTTGAAGCGGTGCGCCCGATCCGCGACGAAATCCGCGCCCGGGTCGAGGCACTCATCGCCGAGCTGCTGCCCGCCCACGCCTGAACCACATCCAGCCGACCACGGTCGAGGTAGAAGCGATGGCCGCCGCCAGGTTCGCACCAAGTCTCGGTGCTCGGGCGGCAACGCGATATCGCGCGGAGTTGCTCGGCACCGGGGTGGTGATGGCTGCGCCGGTGACGGGCTGGTGGGTGGCGCAGCTGGCCGGTCCAGGCCATGCCCCGGGCCGCGCTGGGCTCACTGCGGTCGTGGCAATCGCGGTCCTGGCCCTTGGCACCGGTTTGTTCCGGAGCCGGGCGCCGCAGTGGAATCCGCTGCTGACGGTGGCCGATGCCCTACTGGAACGCCGCCACAGTCTCACCGGCCCCCAGCTCGGCGGTCATCTCCTCGCCCAGGTAGGGGCAGCGGCTGCCGAGGCCGGTGTGGTGGTCGCGGGGTGCCTGGTGGTCGGGATCACCCCACCGGCGGTTCCCGCCCCGAACGGTGCGAACGCCGTGAGCGAGATGACCGCCGCCGCTGCGGCGGTCATCTGCTTCTTCGGCACCACCCGCACGCCTACGCTGAGAATGTCCGCAGCCGGTGCCAGCGCACTGGCTGCCGCGGTGTTCTTGGTGTCGGGGGCGGGTTTCCTCGGCAACCCGGCTGTAGTCGCGGGCGCGGTCGTACTCGGACTCGGTCCGGCGCCGGCGTTGGTAATCGTGGTCTGTCAGCTGGGTGGCTGCCTCGTCGGCTACCGGGTCGCCATCGCACTATGGCCCGAAACCGGCCAGCGCCTCGACGCCCTCACTTCTCCACCCGGGCGGGCCGCTACGAGTTCTCGGCCGGGGCAATGATCGGGACGAGAGTTTCGGGGCGGGGTTATCGCATTGCGTCGGCGCGCTGCCACGCTGCTGAGCGCAGCAGGCGTAGCCCGTTGAGTCCGACTATGACGGTAGAACCTTCGTGTCCGGCCACACCGAGAGGCAGCGGGAGATGCCCGAGCAGATCCCAGAGCACCAGGACGGTCATAAAGGATGCGGCGACGATCAGGTTGGCGATCACGATCCGGCGGGCCCGGCGCGAGAGTGCGATCACCGCCGGGATCGTGGTGAGGTCATCGCGCACGACCACAGCGTCGGCGGTCTGTAAGGCGAGGTCTGACCCGGCGCCGCCCATCGCGATTCCCACGTGCGCCGTGGCCAGTGCGGGCGCGTCGTTGATACCGTCGCCGACCATGGCGATCCGGGACCCGTCAGCTTCGAGGTCCCGGACCGCTGACACCTTGTCGCCGGGCAGCAGGCCCGCACGCACCTCGGTGATCCCGGCCTGTGCGGCGAGCCGGGTGGCGGTGGCAGGGTTGTCGCCGGTGAGCAACACCGGTGTGGTGCCGGTTATTTCGGTGAGCGCGGTGATGGTGGGGGCGGCTTCGGGACGTATCTGATCGGTGAGGCCCAAGACCGCGATCGGTGTGTGTTCGCAGAGCATGACGACCGCGGTTCGCCCGCCCGCGTGGATCTCCTCGGCGGCTGTCGCCGCGGCTTGTTCTGCGGAGGTGCGCCGCGAAGTCAGCAACGCCGCCGGAGACCCCACACGCACAAAATGGCCCTCTACCAGCGCGGACACACCGCGACCGGGTTGGGCGGTGAATTCGTCGGCGACCGGCAGCGACAGGGCGCGGGAGCGCGCGGCGCGCACGATCGCGGTGGCCAGGGGGTGTTCGCTGGGATACTCGGCGGCCGCGGCCAGCCGCACGATGTCCTCTACGGTGAAGTGTGTGTCTATGGTGCGGACCTCGGTGAGTTCGGGGGCGCCGCGGGTTAGGGTGCCGGTCTTGTCGAATGCGACACGGGTCGTGCTGCCGAGTTTTTCCATCACCACCGCCGACTTCACCAGGACACCGTGGCGTCCGGCGTTGGCGATCGCGGCCAGCAGCGGCGGCATCGTCGCCAACACCACCGCGCAGGGGGAGGCGACGATCATGAACGTCATCGCCCGCAGCAGCGAATCCCGTAACTCCGCACCCCACAGCAGCGGGATCACGAACACCGCGATCGTGGCCGCGACCATACCCACCGAGTAGCGCTGCTCGATTTTCTCGATGAACAATTGAGTCCGGGCTTTGGTGCGGCCGGCTTCCTCGACCAGGCCCGCGATGCGGGCGACGACGGAGTCCTGCGCGCGGCGCTCCACCCGTACCCGTAGTGCGCCGGTCCCGTTGAGGGTTCCGGCGAACACCTCGTCACCGGCGAGTTTGTCCACCGGCAGAGGTTCGCCGGTGATGGTGGCCTGGTCGACCTCGCTCGCCCCGCCCACGACACAGCCGTCGGCGGCGATCCGGTCACCGGGCCGGACCAGGATCACAGCACCGACCGCCAGGTCGGCGGCGGCGACGGTCTGCTCACCTCCCTCGGGAGTGAGCAGGGTCGCGGTATCCGGCGCCAGGTCCAGCAGCCCACGCACGGAGTCCTCGGTGCGGGCGGTGGCCAAGGCTTCCAGCGCGCCGGAGGTGGCGAAGATGACGATCAGCAGGCCACCGTCGAGTACCTGGCCGATCGCCGCGGCGCCGATCGCGGCGACGACCATCAGCAGATCGACATCCAAGGTCTTGTCCCGCAACGCCCGCAGACCCGCCAGCCCCGGCTCCCAGCCGCCGGTGGCATAGCACGCCAGATACAACGCCCACCACAACCATGACGGTGTATTCGCCAACTGTGCCGTCAATCCCAGCAGGAACAGCACCAATGATGCTGCTGCCCACCGTATTTCCGGAAGGTCGAACAGCCGGGTCCGGCGTGCCGCCACCGGGCCGGGGCCGATGGCGGGGCGGCTGGGCGCGGCGATGGAGGAAGTCACAGGGAGCCTCCGGAGATCGGGGAAGGAACCACCCGACAATAACAGAACATATGAAGACGTCTTCATGAACGCCTGTGGGATACACTCCACGACATGGGACACGGTGTCGAAGGCCGCGACCGGCCGGTCGCACGGTTGCAGCCCGACGCCGCCGCCCATGTGGCCACCACCTTGCAGGCGCTGGCCACCCCGAGCCGGTTGTTGATCCTCACCGAGTTGCGGCAGGGGCCGCGCCCGGTCACCGAGCTCGCCGAAGCCGTCGGCATGGAGCAATCCCTGGTCTCACACCAACTACGACTGCTACGCAATCTCGGCCTGGTCACCGGCACCCGCGCCGGGCGAAGCGTCATCTACAGCCTCTACGACAACCACGTCGCCCAACTCCTCGACGAAGCGATCTACCACAGCGAACACCTGCGCCTGGGCATTGCGGATCGCCCTGAAACCGCAGGGTAAACCTCGCCCGATATCTCTCTGCGCCGCAACGACTACGCGCGGCACTCGATCCAGAACACGCCCGCCCGGCGCAGCGTACCGGCGGGCGCATCCACCCTCAGCGCACGTACTCACCTCGTCTTCCGGGCGCAGGAGACAGTCGCCGCACCAGATACGCCGCGTCCCGGCCGACGCCGCGCAGCGAGTTCGACGACGGAGTGCGCTGCCACTCCACCCCGAGGAACCCCAGCCCCGGATGCGTGAGCGACAGTCCCCGGCATTGCTGCGGGATCCCGGTGTCGGTGAGCGCGCCGGTTCCGGCGAGGTAGGGCAGGTGCGGGCGGTAGCCGGTGGCAAAAATGACCGCGTCCACCGGGGTGCGGGTGCCGTCCGGCCACACCACCCCTTCGGAGGTGAAAGTGGTGAACACCTCCCGCTGTTCCGGCTTCCCGGCGGCGAGGGCGGCACGGTAGCGGCCTGCGTCGAGCACCGGCTGCGTCGGCGCGTCCTTCACGATCCGGCCCAGCGGAGCTGCGTCGAATCCGGTGACGGTGAACCAGAAATGCACATCCCGGCCCAGCGGACGTTGCGGCACGAACTTCACCGGCGCCCTACTGGCCAGCACGACCTCGGCATGTTCGGCGAGTTCGGCGGCGATCTGGACCGCGGAGTTCCCGGCCCCCACCACGATCACCCGCTGGTCGGTGAACTCGGCTGGGCGGCGGTACTCGCTGGCGTGCAGTATCCGGCCACCGAACTCGTCTCGGCCGGGCACGGTGGGCACGTGTGGGGAGCCGAACGATCCCGTTGCCGCGATCACCCGAGGCGCGGTGAACACCGCACCGGACGCGGTGGTGACCGCGAATCCCTCACCATCGGTGGAGGCGACGGCCTCGACGGGTGTGCTGGTGCGGATATCGACATCCAGGGCTGCGGCGTAGGAGCGCAGGTAGTCGATCACCTCGTCGCGGTGGGGATACCGGTCCGGGCCACCGGGGAACCGGCGCCCGGGCAGGGCGCTGTAGCGGGCCGGGGAGAACAGGGTCAGGCTGTCGTAATACCGCGGCCACGACCCGGCCGCCTCCGGCGAGGCTTCCAGGATCGCGGTGGTCAGGCCCGCGGCGGTGAGGTGGTGGGCTGCGGCGAGGCCGGATTGGCCGCCGCCGACGATGACCGCGTCGTAGGCGTATTCGCTTGTCACAACATTTCTTTCTTCGAAATAGGGATTCCGGTGAGTGGCGCGATCATCGCCGCGACGGCGGCGACGGCGCCGAGGATCAGGTAGGCGTGGGCGTAGCTGCCGGTCCATGCCGAGAGCACGGTGCCCGCCCACGGGGCGAGCGCGGACACGATCACTACCGGCGCGGACAGCAGGCCGTTGAGGCGGCCGTAATGGGTGGCGCCCCAGCGGTCGGTGATCGCGGTGGCCTGGATCAGCGTGAAGATCCCGCGCACCAGCCCGGCGCCGATCGCGACCGCGACCAGCACGATCACCGCCGACACCACTCCGAGCAGCGCGGTCGAGGCGGCGAGCGCGACCAGCACCAACACAGTGCGGGTGGTGACACCGGTGTAGCGGGCCAGTGGTAGATACCCGATCCGTCCCAGCACCTGTCCGGCGCCGCCGAGCCCGAGCGCGGTCGCGGCCAAGCCGGGGCTGAAGCCCTGCTCCTGGAGCAGGGCGACGAGGTTGAAGATGCCGGCGAAGCTTGCGAACGCGGCCAGGCACATGGTGACGACCAGCGCGGCGAAGCGCGGACTGCGCGCGATCTGCGAGTGGTCGGCATGCGCGGCCTCGGTCGGCGCCGGTGGTTGCGGCCATACCACCCGCAACCCGAACCAGTGTGCCGGGATCGTCAGCACCGCGAGGACCACGGCGAGAACGAGATAGGTGGCGCGCCAATCGGTGTGCGCGTCCAGGGCGGCGGTGAGCGGCGCGAACACCGTGGACGCCAGCCCGCCGGCCAGGGTGAGGATCATCAGCGCAGTCACGCTCTGCGGCCCCCACCAGCGGGTCAGCGCCGCGAACGCCGGCGGATACAACACCGCACCCATCGCCACCCCCGCCGCGAGCCAGCCGAGATAGAACACGGCCAGGTTCGGTGCCGCCGCGATCGCGACCAGCGCTGATACACCGAGAACCGATCCGGCGGCCATCACCCGCCGCGGTCCGGTCCGGTCGATGAACGCGCCGACCGGGATCCCGGTGAGCGCGGTCGCGAGCTGGCCGAGCGAGAACGCGGCGGTGATCACCGGCGCGGACCAGCCGGTATCGGTGGTGATCGATACCGACAACACCGGGAACGCGTAATACAGGATTCCCCAGCTCGATATCTGGGTCAGGCACAACACCGCCAGCACCCGGCGGCGCCCCGCCCGCGACAACTCACCTACCGTTGCCGCGGGCGCGGTCTCCACATCCGTCACGCCGAAACCGGGCCTCTACTGAGCGGCAGCGGCCGGGGCGCAACACGCCACGTCCGACTCGATCTCGGCCTCCGAGGTGGAAACGTCGGTGCCGCAGCACGCCTGCACCGCCTCGCCGTCGTCCTTGCCTGCGAAGCGGGGTTCGGTGCCGAAGTGCTCGGTATCGGCCAGCACGGTGTAGACCTCCCACCGCTCCTGATTCGGTCCGGTTACCCAGACTTTGTCCTGGGTGGCGAAGCAACACGTGGTCGCGATCTGCTCCTCGGTGAACAGACCGGCGTCCGACAAGCGCGCGATCTCGGCGTGCACTTTTTCCGAGGACTCCACCTCGACACCGAGATGGTTCACGCTGCCGCCCTGGCCCGGGTTCTCGATGAGCACCAGCTTCAGCGGCGGCTGCTCGACGGCGAAGTTCGCGTAGCCGGGCTTGCGCTTGGCCGGCTCGACTCCGAACAGGGTCGAGTAGAACTCGACGGCCTGCTCCAGATCGTCGACGTTGAGTGCGAGCTGAACACGTGACATCATGACCACCACCTGTGTGACATATATCGAAGAGTTGACAGCGCCCAGTGTGCCACCTTTTCGACATAAGTCAACATCGTAGGTAGGATGGATTTCATGCCCAAAGCACTGCCCGTCATCGACATGACAACACCCCTGTGCTGCCCACCGGTGGCCGCCGGCCCGGTCGACGACGAAGCCGCCCTGCACGTCGCACTCCGGCTCAAAGCACTGGCAGACCCGGTCCGGGTGAAACTGATGTCACTACTGCTGACCAGCCCCGAGGACGGACGCAACGGCGGCGAACTCGCCGACGCGGTCGGGCTATCCGAATCGACGGTCAGCCACCATCTCGGCCAACTTCGCAAAGCCGGGCTCGTGAACTCCGAACGCCAAGGCATGAACGTCATCCACCGCGTCCACCGCGACGCACTCTCCGCACTCTGCGTCGTCCTCGACCCCAATTGCTGCCGATAGCCAGCACCAACACCGCTATTGCAGTAGCAAGCCGAGACTGGCCTGTCCACAACACCTGTGGCGAACTGCTACAGTCCAGCCAAAGCTGCTGAGCTGCGGAAAGATACCTCCAAGGTACGGAACCACCCCGCGACCCCCAGAGAAGCCACGGCATACCCGATATGCCCACCCCAGCCCGCCAGCTCATCGGTCAGGACATGGCGAATATCACTGCTGCCGACCAGCGCACCGGCGGCGTCCTCGGCGATGAAGAACGAGAACGGCACCCGACCGTCGCCGGTGCCGACCGTGCGGGCGGCCTCGAGCCAGTCTAAATAGTCCTGCCAGGGCATGTCTTCCTGGTAGTCCTTCGCGAAGGTGAATCCGCCGCGATGAAACGCGCGGCGGAGCGTGCGGAACGCCTGTTCGTCTCCCTTGTACAGAGGTCGCAGCCGCAGCGCCGGGCGGGGGCCGGTGACCGACCGAAGCGGCACTGTCATCTCTATCAGCACTTTCCCGCGCGCGGTGTCGATCGACCGGGTGCCCAGTTTCGACGAGCTGATTGCGCCGGTATAGGTTTCGTGCGGGTTCGTTGTCGTCGAGGACTGACAACCGCAGGTTCGGGTGCCCGTCGACGCGCGCCCAGTCGAACGCGGCGCTCAGCAACCGGTCCGAGATCCCGGTTCCGCGGGCAGCCGGAGAAATTCATACCGAGACGACTTCCGCACCAGCCTCACCGCCGCGCACGGCGGCGGGTCCGAGCACAGTGTCGTGCTCCTCGGCGACGAACATCACCCGAGTCCGGGTCCAGCACTTCCACTGGTCGTCGCTCCACGCCAGTGCCTGCTCGTAGGTGCTGGAGAAGGTGTCTGCAGGGCTACCGGCGAGTGCGTCGAGCCGCGCTGTCCGGGCTGTCGGCCAGTCGTCGGCAGTAAGGCGGCGCACGATCATGTACAGAATGATCAGGACTCACTGCACCAGCGGCAATTCAATATTGCCTGCAACCCCGGTGTGTGACCGTCAGTCGGTGGCGAGGATGTCGGTGTGGATCCGCTCGATGATGGAATCGCGGCTCCAGCTGGAGTCGATGCGGACCTCCTCAACGTGGGACAGGGGTTGCCAGCCGTGATACCACTCGGCCATCTGGTCAGGAGGAATCGTTGCGGCCTGCGGCCGGCCCGCATGGCGAGCGAGCGTTTCGTCGAAGGCGAGGTCGAAGCCATAGTGCAGTGCACAGCCGGCGGCGTCGGCGAGGCGGTGCAGCATCGACCCGTATCGATCGGCGTCGAGGATGCCTTCCACGATCGTCACCATCCCACGGGCCAGGCACAGGGTCGCGATGTGTTCGATCAGCTCGATATTCCACCCGCCTGGCGCGTCGCGCTCACGGACTATCTGCCGCCGCACTACATCCTGACCGACGACCGCGCAGTGGCCGTGCTCGAAGCGACGTTGGAGGCCGGCGGCGACGGTCGATTTGCCCGACGCTGAATTACCGCGGATGACGACCAGCGTGGTCATCGAGCGGCAGCGGGTTGGATGGCGCTGTCGAGCTTGCGGATGAAGCGTGGGAGGTGGGGATCGGTGCCCGGCAGGCCGTGGGGGTCGAGGTCCCACCAGCGGCCCCCGTCGAACTCGGCGGGATCGAGGTCGTAGTTCCGGGCCCGGTCACCCCGAGCGACATGCCACAGAGAGATATCAACATGGCCAGCGGTGGGGCCGACGGTGGGAGTCACGGTCAGGAACAGGGGCTGATCCCCGACGACATCGAATCTCGGGTCGAACCCGAGTTCCTCGCGCGCTTCCCGCCGCGCCGCAGTGCACGGGTCTTCGCCGAGTGCCAGGTGCCCACCCATCGGGAGTTCGAGACCGGATTTGCGGTGTCTACCGAGGTAGATGCCGCGCTCGGCGGGGTCGACCAAGACCACGTACGCGACCAAGTGCTGCGGTGGAGTCGCCGGTGGAACCCGCCGGAAGATGTCATCGGTTTGGGCGAGCCAGGCCAGTGCCTGCTCGATGTGTTGCTGTTCGACCTCGTCGATCGACGTGATCGCGGCAACAAGATCAGCGATGGCTGCGGTGGCGGGCTCCATGTCCCGCGAGCATAACGACACCTTGCGACATCTGAGAAGAACCTCCCTTTTCGAAGCTTCCAGCCTCCGTTCACAACCTCGGGCCAGCCAGCCGATGCACGGCCGGGGCAGGTGGCCCGATCGCCCGGCAGAGCCGTCACGTGCCGGGCGATCGTCGCTCCCTCCGATCGCATCCGCGCGCGCCATCGGTGTGGAACCCTTGCGCGGTGCCGCCGCCATGCCGACAGTGTTGCCGGTTTCTCGAGACACCGACGAGCGCGCACGGTCGCCGGTTAGTGCGGGGCCGTCCGCGTCAGGATTAGTATTCACGTTGCGATTCAGCATGTGCCGCGCCTGCCTGGGTGGGGTCGGCCCAGGTGATGGTGCGGTGCGTAACACGCTGCGGGGCGCGCGGGTCCGTGTGACGGGTCCGGCTGGCGATCACGGTTCGTGTCCGGCATCGAGGGTGGGTGAGCCCGCAGGGCGGGGGGCAGGTTCGGTGTTGGTGAGCCAGGCGCCGGGTTCGTGGGGCCGGTCGGTGGCCGAGGCCTGGTGGGGCTCGTCCACGCCGGGCGAGTCCATGGCGTCGATTGCGGCGTCCATCGCACGCCCGGGGTACTGGCCCTGGTTCTGGGACAGGAGTTGTTCACAGTGGTGGAGGGTGCGGAGTTGGGGTATCAGGGTCGCGGGGGCCGGGATCGGCTGGTTGTCGGTAGTGATGCCGGCGGCGGCTAGGACTTCGGCTTGCTGTTTGTAGCTGCTGGTGTCTTCGCGGGCGAGGCTGCGCCAGCGTTGGGCGAGGATCTCGGGGCCGGTGGAGGCGAGGGTGGAGGCGACGGCGGTTTTCCAGTCGGGTGTGCGGCCCCAGACGCGGCGGATTTCTGTGGTGTCGCTGGTGAGCAGTGCGGTGACGGCGGCGGTGCGGGTCCACAGGGCGCGCAGGTTGCGGTCGAATGCGGTGGCGGTGCCGGCTTCGCGGACGGCGCCGATGTGGCCGTAGCCGACCGCGGTGGCGATGTGCTGGCGGAGCCGGAGCGCGTCGGTGGTGAGGGCGGCCAGTAGGTGGTCGCGGTCGACGGGTGGTTCGGGCATGCGCAGGTACAGGTCCGGACTCCATCGGCGGCCTTTCCCGGCGCGTTCGCGGACGTGATCGAGCCAGGTTTGGGGGACACCGCCGGCGAGGGCGGCGTTTTGGAGTTCGTGGCGTAGGACGGCGTTGCGGTGCATCTTCTGATACATCCGCGGTGCGGGTGGTTCACCGAATCGTTCGCGTTCGGTTTCTCGCATCCGCATCTGTCGCGCGGTCACGGTCTGGTTCTGTAACCAGCGCAGGACTTTCGCCTGTGCGGGGGTGGGCAGGATCGGGGGCATCGCGAGCACTCCGGGTCATGGCCGTAGGGCGCGGAAGTCGGGGCCGAAGCCGAGCCGGTCGATGGTGGTGTCGGTGGCGAACCAGGCCGGCGGGATCGGTGCGGCGGACAGGGTGCCGGGGTCGTTGTGGCGGGTGGGTGTGCAGCGGTGCAGGGGGCCGGTGGCGGCGTCGAGGATGTATTTCATGTGGGGGTCGATGTGGCGGACGAACAGGGTGCTCATGGTGGTTCCGTCCGGGGCGGTGAGGGCGGCTTCGAAGGCTTTGTGCAGGGCGGCGAAGCGGACCACGACCGCCTGGTGGCGCCACCATTGCCGGCACCAGGTGTAGTGGCCTTCGCGGTGGTCGGCGGCGATCCGCAGGGCGGTGACCGGTAGCAGCCAGTCCTCGACGAAGTCACTGTGGTGCGGGTAGCGAGGTGGCTTCTTCCTCTCCTGCTCCCCGCTCTCGTCGCCCGTCGTTGGGGGGAGGGCGGATCGGTGGAACCATCGGTCGGGGACGGGGTCGAAGGCCAGTGTCAGGGTGTCGAGGTGGCGGGCGCGGGTGCAGCGGTGCAGGGGCCCGTTGGCGGCGTCGAGGATGTAGTTCATGTGCGGGTCGATGTGGGCGGTCAGCAGGGTGCTGACGCCGTTACCAGCGCCGGAGCGGCGGGTGGCTTCGAACGCGGCGTGCAGGTGCGCGATGCGGACGGCGACGGGGCGATGTGCCCACCATTGCCGGCACCAGGTGTAGGTGCCCTCGCGGTTGGCTTCGGCCAGCCGCACACTGATGGTGGGAAACAGCCACCGGTGGGCGAAGTCGGTGAAATGCCCGAACACCGGCGGCACCGGCCGTTTTCCGGTGCCCGTGCTCGATGCGCTCACCGGGAGTCACTCCCACCTTCGGGCAGCACCGCGGCCTCGGCGGCTTTCTCGAACAAGGCCAGAGAGGTCCGGATGTCAGGGGCGTATTCGGTGTCCTGCCACCAGATCTTGCGGACCAGGACGGGGCCGTGGCCGGGAAGCCGTACCAAGGCGCGGTCTTTGGGGAGTGCAGCGAGCAGGGAGATGTCGAGGATGGGTTCGGAGCGCCAGGACAGGCTGCGCTGCACGCCTTGGTAGCCGTGGCTTCGGGAGCGGTCGGCAACATCGTGCGGGCCGGCCATCTGCGACCAGTGCTGTAGGTAGTCGACCGCGGCGATCCCGCCGCCGTAGACCTCGATGGACTGGGCGCGCATCGTCGCCAAACCGTTCACGCCCCACAGGTCTTCACCCTGTTCCAGAACCTGGAGGATGGTGATGAGGATAATGCCGCAGCCGCCGGCGTAGGTGTAATAGGAGGGGAGTTCACCGATGCGGGCGCAGTTGGCGGCCTCGTCCAGTACGGCCAGCAGCGGTACCGCGAGGCGTCCGTCGGTGCGGGCACGGGCGGTGTCGAGGGCGGCTTCCAGGATTTGACCGACGAGCGCGGAGGTAAGCGGGGTGGCGCTGTCGTGACCGGCCATCGACAGCGCATACAGGGTGTCGGTGGAGCTGACGAACTGTCGCGGTGAGAATTCCGGCAGCAGGTGGGTGGGGGCGAGCTCGATGCGTTCGACCGCGGTCACCGTCTCCCCGGTCTGTGGATCAGCGTGTTCGGTGGCTTTGATGTCGTGGCGGCGTGGTGGCGTGACCATCTGCGCGTATCCCATGTCCGACAAGACGTTGAGGAACCGGCGGGCCATGTCGTAGAGACCGTCACGCTGGCGGGCGTAGAGGCCTTGGCATTCGGTGATGCGGTCGGCGGGGCGGTGATGGCCGTGGTGGCGCAGGATGACGATGGGGGTCTCGTCCTGGTCGTGGCCGAGCCATTCGGCGACATGCAACAGATCCCCGCCAGCGATGGCGGCGGCGAACATATACAAGGCGAGGAGTTCTTGGGCGCCGCCGTCGAAGTAGGAGTCGACCCGCGCGTTCGCAGCTTGGGCGGCGGTGCCGGTGGAGGCCGAGACGAAGAATCCGGCCAGTTTGCGGGCAGCGGGCAGACTGGTCACCTCGGCCAGCAGGTTGACCCAGAACCCGCAGACGACTTGCCCGGTGACCGCTTGCAGGTCGCTGACCCAGATCTGGCCGCGATGTCGGCGCCCGTGGACGGTGTGCCGGTACAGGTCGGGCTTGTTGCTGGTTGCCAGACACGGGCCCCATGCGGCCAGCACCGCGGGGATCGCCCACGCCATGGTTTTACCGGTGCGGGTGCCCGCGGCGATGGTAACGCCTAGTTCAGCGGGCACATGCAATCCGATGCCGCTGATAACCGTCCGCCCCAACGGGGGCCCGGGCAGTGCGCGGGTGTGCTCGTCGGCGTCGCGCAGCAGTCGTTGGTTCGCGTCCAGGTTGTCCTGGATACGGGCCATGCGGATCTCACTGGGACGCTGCATGGTGCGGGCCGCGGCGTCGATTTCGCTACCGCCTGCCCAGATCCGTCGCGCCACGATCACGGCCATGACGACGAGGGCGGTGAAGAGCGCGGCGGGGACGGTGGCTTGCCACGGCCACGACCGTTGCCCGAACACGACTTCGGCCAGCGCGGTGACGGGGTTGGCGGTGACCGGACGCCCGGCAACCGCGTTGCCGATGCTCAGTGCTGCCCAGGCGGCCAGACCGGCGAGCAGCCCGGCCAAGGCCAGGGCGAGCAGGGTGGTTTCTTCTCCCATGCCGCGGGTGGTGCGGCGGCGGGTTTCTCTTGTCGCGAACACGGATGAACCTCCAGTCGGTGAGGCGCCGGCGAACGGCCGGCTAGAGGTGGAGGTCGACATCGCGGCCCAGCGACGGCACCGGGGAAGTCGCGGGGGTGTCGGTGTCGTCCCAGAACTCGGCACCGAGTTCGGTGCCGGGGAAGGCCGCGTCAACGGCGTCGCTGATCGCCGCCCCTCCCCCGTCCGCGCCGCCGACCGTGAGCCCCTGCGCGGTACCGGGTGCGGGCGCCTGCTCGACAGCGAGGTCGTGAGACAGGTCGCTGCTGCCGACGCGCGGGCCGACGCTTTCGGCGCGGGCGTGATCGCGTTCCTGGATCAGGTAGGCGAGGCGACCCATCCCGGGACTGCCCGGCCGATCGCTCCAGTAGGTGCCGTCCAAGCCGGCGTGGTAGGCCCCGTCGATGTCGGCATCTGCGGCGCCGGTGCCTGCGGCCGCGGTCCGCGCCGAGCGCATAGCGGCTATCAATGATTCCAGGCGCCCGATCTGGTCCTGGTCGGCGTCGAGGGTTCCTTCCCAGCGGCCGACCAGGCGGGTGTGTTCGGCGGTCAGGTCCTGCAGTTGCCGCAGCGCGGCGATCTGGCGGCTCAGGGTCTCGATGTCGCCGCTGTAGTCGTAGCCGATGGGTGCGGTACGCCGATCCGCCGGCAGCAGCGCGGCGCGGGCCTCGGCGCCGGTATCGAGATCCCCACGCGCCCACTCCTCACCGAGCAGCACGTCGGTCCGGGCGATGACCGCTTCGACCTCGACCATGCTCGCCAGATTCTTCGCCCGCCCGCCCAGGGCCCGATCGAACGCCGTCGCCCGCTCGGAGGCCTCAGCGGCCGGCGCATGCCTGCGCTCCCTAGTTGCGCCGCGATCCCGCCATGGGGCCGGGTCTTGCGGGTACCAGCGAGCCTGGTCCCGGCCGGACCCGGTGATCCCGGCCTCGAGGCGTTCGGTGATCAGGCCGGTGTCGCGGAGTGTCCGCCAGGTCGGGTCGTTCTCGTGGCTGCCGGGTGGCAGGGCGGCGGTGAGCTGCTCGTAGGTTCTGCGGGTGACTTCGGGCCGGTGTTTCCATCGGTCCGCGGTGGTTTGCAGTTGCTGCCATACTGCCCGCCACTGGGGTTTGGGGTGGGTTTTCCATTTCGCGGCCAGCCCTTCGGCGGTCGCGGTCCGTTCGGCGGCGATCTCCGGGGTGGCGCTGTCGGGAATGACATCGCGTGTGAGCCAGTAGTAGTGGGCGAAGTCAGCGCGTAGCCGGGCTTGAGCGCTTCCCAGTCCGGCGTAGTGGTCGGGGTTTGTCATCCCTGTCGCTCGGGAGAGCCGGCTCACGGTCCCACCTCCGGACCGGCCTCGGAACCTGGGGCCCGGCCGGGTGCCGGGGTCCCGTCGTGGGGGGCCCATGCACCGGTGCCGTCATCGAGCGCCTCGATCGCCGCGCCCATCTCCTGCCCGGACTCGGCACCGGTCCCCGCGGAGGCAGGGTCGGTGTCGATGTGGTTTTCGGCGGCCTGGTCGCGGAGGGCGTTCATCCAGTGCGGCAGCGGTGCCGGGGTGCGGTCGACGCCGGTTTCCCACCGGTAGTCCTCCACCACCGACCATGCCTGGGCGAGGTGGCTGTGCTCGCGGTCGAGGCGTTGTTCGAGGTCGCTGATCCGTCGGGCGTCGCGGCTGGTTTGGGTGCCGAGTTCGGCGATCGTCTGTTTCTGGGCGTCGATCAGGTCGTGAGCCTGCCGAAGTTCCTCGGCGAGTTGTTCGATCCGACCCAGATAATGGTGGCCGGGACCGTGGATCCACGGAGTGCCGGTTTTCCCGGCAGTCTCGGCGGCATCGATGTCGGCGAGAGGGACTCCTTCGCGGTCGGCATCAAAGCGTGCCCCGTTCAGCGCGTTGAAGGTCAGGTCGAGGCGCGCTTGTTCGACCTCGGTCAATGCCAGATACGACCGGCCTCGGCTCAAGCGGGCGGACAGCGCGGACAGGTTCTGGACCTCGCGCAAGCACGATGCGTGGATGCTGTCCTGACGCGCCTGCAGGCGGTAGTCGTGGTCGATGGGGCCGCGCCGCAGCGCATAGGGGATCGCGGCCGCCTGATACAGCTCGCGCAGCTGCTGTTCCCGGTCCGGTCCGGCCGGTGGCGGGTTGTCGAAAGGAGTGTCGGACATCGTTTCTCGTTCCTCGTGGTCATGAGGTGCGGTCCACCGGCCCGTGCAAGGTGTTGCGGCCGGGGATTGTTCGGATGTCCCCTGAAAAATGTGGTTGAGGGTTGACCATCGTGGCCGGTACCCGCGGCCACAAACGGTGATGGTCACCGCATTCGCAAATTAATGGAGTTCGTAGAAGTGCGTTGCCGCTGTGTCGTCAGCGGGTCAATAGCCGAGGCCGTGCTCGGGTCCCGGCGTGGCCGGTGCGGATGCGGTGGGGTCGGTGTCCCATTCCGACCCGCTCCCTTCCGGCATCATCGCTTCGACCGCGGCACCGATCTGCGCGCCGCCGCCATCGGGCGCCAGATGCTCGACGGCCGGGTCGCTGAATTCGGCGCGCATCATCAACGTTGCGCGGTCCACCATCTGCTGTGGCAGTGGGGGCCGCGCCCACTGCACCGACGCGTCTGCCGGGCGCTGCGGTAGATACGGCGGCTTGCCAACAGGATCGGCGGCGGCCCACCGATGCCAAAAGGTCGCCAGTTCGTGATCGGTGAGGCCGCTGACCGTGGCAGCGTGGAAGCGGTGCACGTCCATCGAACTCCACAGTTGTGCGCCTTCGTCGCGGGTGAGCGCGGCGGCCTCGGACAGGGCGGTGATCCGCTCGTGCAAAGCGTTCATGTTCTCCGAAAACCGTCCCACCGCAGCCGGGTTCACCTGGTAGGGCCACCGGCCACCGGCGACCCGGTCGGCGTGTGCCGCGGACAGGGCGGCCATATGCTGCATCTGCCACAGGTCGGGGGCGAGCATGTCCACGCACCATTGCTGGAGCTGGTTGGCGCGGGCCGGCATATCCGGGGCCGGGATCTTATCCCTGGGCAGCGCCCCGGTGGCGCCGAGTTCGCGGGCCGCGGCGATCCACCGCAGCGGCACCCCTGCGGTCCAGGCAGCATGTTCGGCTTGCTCACGCTGCGTGGTCAATTCGTCGAGACGGGTGCGCCACGCTTCCACTGGAGGGCCGTCGATCTCGGGCCGGTCGAAAACCCGCTCACCGGCTTTCTCGATGCGGGCGTGCTCGGTCGCCAGCCGCTGCACGCGTCTGAGCATGCTCGCCTGCCACGCCCCTACCCGGTCCGGGACCGGCCGATCAGGTGTCGTCACTTCTCTTCCTTCCTCTTCTCTTGTGATGTGGTTGCGGCCGTGGGATGTTCACCGCCCCGGCCCCACGTCCGGTCCCGGGGCCGGCCCCGCAGAGGGGGGAGGTTCGGGACCGAGATCGAATCGGAGTTCGCCCGCGGAGACATCGGTCAAGCCCGCGGCGTCGAGGACGTCGGCCACCGGCACCGATCCCGGCGTCACCGGTTCCGGGCCGAGTCCGGCGGCGTGTTCGAGGTAGGCCCCGGTGGTCAGTTCCTTGGTCAACGCGAACACCGCGTCGGTACCCACACCGGCGGACCCGACGCCGGGACCGGTGATCTCGGTGTCGGTGACGACGACATCCGCGGGATCGATATCGATCACAATCGGCTCACCCGCCTTCGCCCCCTCGTGGAGGCTGCGCGGTTCCGCGCCGGTGTCTGCGATGAATCGCTGCTGGTAGGCGTCGGCGTGGGCGGCATGCTGGTCCGAGAGGCCGGCGGCTCCGGTGGCCGCGGCGTACGCCGCGCTCGACGCAGCGGCAGCACCGACATCCACTACGTCGATGAGCAAGCCGGTCAGCCACGCCGTCCGCCGATACACCTCTGCCAGAACCCGCAGATACCAGCCATCCTGATCCTGCGCGGCCCGGGCAGCGCCACCTCCCCCGACACCGGCGGAGGTCGCACCCGGGCCCCCGCCAGCACCGACGTCGGAAGTCTCGGAAGCCTCCGCGGTCCCCATCCTCCTGCCACCGGAGGCGGTGTCGGTGTCACCCGCCTCCCCGGTGGGGTCGGCGGCCCTGCCGCTGGAGGACTCGCCGGGGCCGGAGCCATCGATATCGGTGAGAGTGTCGGTGAATCCGGCAGTGCGGCGGCGGATGTCGATGAGCAGTTGTTTGTATTCGACATCCAGGTCGTGCAGGGTGTTGTCGTGGGTCTCGCGGCGGGTGTAGCCTCCCATCCGCGCCTGATGCAGTTCGCGGTTCTGGTCGCCGGCGACGCGCTCGGACTCTTCCCGATTGCGTTGATTGGTTCTCGCACGCTCGATCTGCTCGCTTTTGAACTTGGCTTCCAGGTCGAACAGATCTTCGGCACGGCTGTTGCGGTCCTGGACCTCGGTGAGCCGGGCCTGGTTCAGTGCATGCTCGTCGGCGGCCTTCTCCACACCGGTGTTCACCCGCACCTGGTGCTCGATGGATGAGCGGTATTCCTTGGCCTCGGCCTGGCGGACGCGTTGCTCGAATTCGGTGCGGGAGCGGGCTTCACCGCCGCGGCGTTGCAACAGGTTCGTCATCATCGCCGCGGTTTGCATCGACTGGATGAATCCGGTGCGGATCGCTTGACTCGATTCCTCCACCGGATCGCCGCTCACGCCCGCACCCCCAGCCCTGAGAGCAGCCACGGTCCGCCCGAGATGCGGGTGGCGCCGGCGTAGACGGTGAACGCGACCGCCGGCTCCTGGGCCGAGTGTATGCGGACCGCGAGGACACGATCGGCTGTTGCGGCGGTGTCGGCGGGGTGGTCGTCACTGGTGACCAAAACGTTCGTGGTGATCGGCGTCTGCTGGTTACGCCATCGTTGCCATTGGCTGGTGGTGATCGTCGCCCATGCTGCGGCCGCCGGTTCGGCCTCTGTCGCGAAGCGATCGTGCAGAAGGGGACGGGCACGGGTGAACGCGGCGCGGGGGCCGGTGTCGCCGGCGGGCCGGTAGTCGAAGATCGCAGCCACCGCGGCCTGCAATACCGCTTCCGCCGAGCACGGGTCGATGTGCTCGTAGGGGGTGGCGAACCCGGCGGCCGGGCATACGTCGTCGCGTTCGGTTTGGTCGTGGGCCGGGATCGTGCTGCATCCGGTGGCGGCGAACGCGGCCACGACTACCGCGGCGGCGATGAAGGTGGTGGGGTTCATAGCGGGTCCTGGTGTTGGTGGAGGGTTGACAGGTCGCAGGTGTGCCAGTCGACGACGTCGGTGTCGTGGCTGTGTTCGGCGGCGGGATTGTGCAGCGCGGTCACCGTCGTTTCGAGCAGGAGCGCGGCGGCCAGTGCTTCGCGGTGCAGGGCTTGCTCGTCGAGGCCGCGGCCCCGCGCCAAGCGGAGATCCACGGTCGCTGCGTCGGCACCGAGGTGTTCGCGGGCGCGGCCGGCGAGCCAGATCGCGTGCTGCGCCGAGATCTGGGCGGCGTCGATCCCACCGAGCCGGCTGGGGAACCGGTCACGCCAGATGACCTGCCCGTCACCACGGCACACGGTGAACCCGGTCAGCGTCGCTGCCGACCACACCCTCAAACGGGGCCCGCACCGTGCCGCGGCAGCTACCCGCTGTGCTGTGTCGCGGTCGGCGTCCTCGACCTGGCGCAGGCCGTCGTAGTCGATGCCGCCGATATTGAGCAGCGCGTCGACGAACCGGTCGAAGCTGTGGGCATCGGTGAACCGGTGCGCGGCCGCGACCCGGTCGAATTGGTCAGTGTGGGTGAAGGTGTGCAACTCGCGGAGCCGGACCCGCACCACCATCTCCGGGGTCACCGCCGCCCGAGGGATATACCGGCGCAGACGATTCGGGGTATCGTTCATGCTTGCCGTCCCCTCGGTCCCGGCTCCGGGCTCTGCCCGCGTTCACCGCCGCCGGGTGGGGTATAGCGGCGCACGTCCATCTGCTCTCCCGCCCACCCCGACAGTGGTGTCACAGTGACGTTCTGACCTGTGGTGGGGGCATGGAGGAGGAGATCTTCCCCATACTCGTCACGGCCGTAGTAGATCCCGACATGATGGGAGTCCGAGCTCCCGGGTGAGGTGAGAAAGATGAGGTCGCCGGGTGCCTTCCGGTCGAACGGGATCGCCTGTGCGCTGGGGTGGTCCTGCTGAGCTTGGGTGTAGTGCGGGAGCCAGATCTGGCCCTGGGAGGCGTGGTAGATCGCATACAGGGTGAGCCCTGAGCAGTCGAATCCACCGTCGGTGGGGCCGTGGGTGTCCCCGCCGCCCCACACATACGGGAAGCCGAGCCAGCGCTCGGCGTGCTCGATGACCGCTCGCCCGAACTCCGAGTCCTGCGCGGTCAGCGGGGCCCCCGACCCGGACGCCCCGCACCCCGGCGCCGCGCCGCCCTGCGGCCCGGGTGCTACCGGGCCCGGGTCGATATCGGCGAACATCGCATACAGGTGCCGGGCCAGATCCAGCTGTGTGACATAAGCGTTCGGGGCAGAACGTTCGATCGTTTGCGCCAGTTCCGCCGGTGACATCTGTGTCACGGCAGCCCCCAAGGCCGCGGCGCGGTCGTAGAACCAATTGATCTGGTACACCGGGTTCATCAGCGTCGCGATGCCGACCTCACCCCAGATGCTGACCCGCATTTGATGGGGTCCGACCGAGTCGTGGTCGGCGCCGATCCCGTCGTTGGCGTAGTTCAACGACTCCGGAACATTGGCATTGGCGAGGTTACGGAAACTCGATTCAGTGGCCTGGGCGGCCAACTCGGCCACAATCACCGTCTCGGGCATCCCCCGCCGGATACCGATGACGACACCGTCGCGGGCCAGCCGCAGCTGCGATTCCGACAGCCCGGCCACCGACGCGCCCGTCTCCCCACCCATTCCGGCCGCGGCGGAGGGGGCCATGGCGCAGGTGACCGGGTCGTCGACGGCGACCAAGAGGATCAGCAGCAGAAGCACCACCACCGGGATCCCGATCGTGGTGGCAGCCACCGTTTTCGTCGCGTCCATCGGCTACCGTCTCGCCGCATCGTTTCGCCACGAACCTCCATCACCTGCGGGTGCACGCACCACCGGGTTCATAGCTCGGGTCCGTACTCCGTGCTCGGCCCCGGCGGCAGCAGCAACGGATCATCGGCGGGATCAACGGTTCGGGAGTCTGAGCCCTGCCCGGTGACCGTGTCCGCGATCAGCTGGTCCATCCCCGCTCCGCCGCGGAACTCCGGCGTGTCTGCGGTGTGCTGGCGCGCCCCCGCTGGGTGTATGGCGGGCGTGCCCGGGTGGCTGCCGCTTCCACGCATCCTCGCGTGCAGTTCCTCGATCGTGGCCCGGACGTCGGGTTCCAGCAGTGCGATACTGCCCGCGGCGTCTTCTTCCATGGTCACCGCCACCGGCCCGTACCAGCCGCTCGGGTGCCGGTAGCCCAGCCAGGCGAAGACCTGATACGCGAGCGGGTTCGGGGGCAACTCCGGGTCTGAGAAGGTGTCGGCGAACCAGGCACGCGCCCGTCCCATACCTTGCGTGCCCAAGTCGGGCACATGAGCCCGGATGGCTGCCCGCACCCCCTCGCCGGGAGCGAAGGAACCGTAGACGACCGTGCCATCCGGGTGCAGTACGACAAAGTCGGCATCGCGGCTCATCGACTCACCCCCTGCGCAGCAGACACGTGACCGGACTGCCTCCCGGCAGGCATCACAGGAACCGATCCCTCGGGCACGACATTGCAACCGGAGACACCGACCAGGCCGGCTCGTGTCGGCTCGGGTTCCCGAGTTGCACTGCAGGGTCGGTGATGACCGCGTCGATGGTTCACGATGTATCTCATCGGAGAGTCCCTTCCGGTAAGGTTGCTTGGGCCCGCACGCAGTACTGCGCGATGGACCCCGGGGCCCAAACGCACGAGAAGCGCTGCTGTCGCGCCGGACGGGTTCTGTCCCGCCTCCGCGACACCGGCAGCCGGGGTGCGCACGGCGGGACAGGCACGAAGATCTGCCGCATGCCGATTCACCCGCCTCCGCTGCCGGGCAGGTTGTCGAACCGCCGGTTGGTGTTGTGGATGTCAGCGCTGCGCTCGGCGGGGGTGAATTCCAGGCGGAACGGCAGTCCGGGTTCACCGGATTCCCCGGTTTTCAGCAGGAAACAGCCCACCCCGGGCGGGGTGTCAGCCCGGGTGGGGTCCAGATCATCGTCGCTGGGCGGACGGGGCGCGGCCCAGGAAGTGACCAGAAGCTTTTCGGTGTCGGTGATGCCGACCGCGCCCCGGAGGCGGTCGATCTCGTCAGGACCGACGGGACCGATGATCTTGGCGCGGGCGCGTTCGAAGAAACCCAGCGCTTTGGCTTGCGCGGCCGGTGAATCGAACGCGGACAGGTCTTTGACGGTGTGCGAGCACATGATCAGCCCGGTGCCCAAAGGCCGGTTCAGCCGAGTCAGGGCATCGACGCGATCGACCATGAACTCCCCCGCGCCCAGTACTCGCCAGATCTCGTCCATAACGACCTCGAACACTCGCGGTGCCGCGAGGCCGGCGTCGGTAAGAGCATGGGCGGCGGCGACCGCGCCGAACCCGTCGGACCAGCACACCATCAACACAGCGGCGAGCAGTTTGGTGTCGCCTTCGGGGATACGCGACACATCCACACACACCGCCGGCGACGCCAGATCCAGACGGGTGGCGGTCGGTCCGTTGAACACCGCCCCGAACGGACCCTCGACCAGAGCCCGCAGCGACCGCCGCAACGTTTTGGTGCTTACCCGGTAGGCGGCGGTGTCGTCTTCCTCGGCGAACCGCAGCAGCCGCTCGGCCCCGGCGGAGATCACCTCGAGGAGATCGGCCAGCAGCGGCGGCCGGTCGTAGGTGAAACCGCCAGCGGGGCTGTAGAGTTCGCGGAGCCCGGCGGCGAGCAGGGTTTCTTCGTAATCGGCGACCCGTGAACCGCGGACCAGTTCGATCAGTCCGGCCACAATCTGGACCTGCCCGGCTTCCACTCGCGCGGCGATGCGGCGCCGCTGATCGGGATCGGACAGTTGGTCGAGAATCTGGCCGAGCGCTCCGACATCGAGGGGGTTGATCGTGCCGTGCCCGTAGCCGAGTTCGACCACCTGACCGCCGAGACGCTCCACCAGATCGCGGTAGTCGGGTTTGGTGTCGCCCAGACACAGCACGGTCTCTCCCGCAGCGACCGCACCGGTCACCAGCCTCCGGATCAGCGAAGACTTACCAAAACCGTTCAACGCCAGCACGAACGCGATCGGGGAAGTGATGAACCCTTTCAAGAACCACGACATCGGGTCGAAATGCACCGGGGCGCCGGTGATGTAATGCGCGCCGACCGGGGTTCCGACGGTCGGGGCACTCGCCCCAACAGCGAACGGCCACAACCCGGCGACCTGCACCGTGGTCGACCGCCATTCCGGCATCCGCGACACCACCGACGCGCGGCCCCCACCGACACCGACATACCCACGGTCGGACGCCGAGGCCAACGGCCGCTCGAAACCATCATCGGCAGCGCGCAGATCGCGGCCAGTGGCATTGGCCCGGCGGTGATCATCACTCGACAGCCTCAACCGAGCCCACCACCCGCCGATCCCCGGCCGTGATGCGGCGGTTTCGGTCTCGGCGCGCGCTGTCGCGGTGAGCACCCGCACCCCCGCAACGACTTCGGTGCGAGCCGGCCGCGCCGTCTTCGCTTTTCCGCTGGTCACATCGATACCCCCTTGGAGACCGACGCGTGCTCGGGCAAAATTAGCCCGATCCCCAGCGATGCCGCGAACGCCGCGGCCTGGCTGCCGTAGCAGCGGCGCACCCCCAGTCGGGAAGCCGCGGCCATGCCCTGCACCGAGGCCTCGATACCGGGCAAGTCGGCGTCGAGGTGGTCGGTGACGGTGACCAATAGTCCGAACCGGGTCAGCCCGGCGCCGCGGGCCTGCTCGTCGCGGGCAGCGCTGGTGTTACCGACCCGGATCCGTGCTGCGGCCGAGGAGATACCGCGTTCGGTTTGCTCGGCGGCGACCGCGTCCCGGAAATCGGAATCGACCAAAGTGGTGGCCTCAGCAGCCGAATGCAACCGGTAGATGATCGCGACCCGTTTACGTGGCACGTCCGCACGTGCGCGCAGCAGCTCCTCGAGGACGTTCTCCATCGCCGCCCCGCGCGGGGCGGCGTCCATCTCCCAGGTAATCGACCGCGCCCCGTCGTGCACGTAATGGTCCCACCGGTCGACGTGGGCGAGCGGGCCCACACTGTCCCAGGACTGGGTGTCTGTGATCGAGGGGCCGGCGGTTTCCACGTCGCGCTGGGCGGCCAAGTCGTAGCGGGTGCGTACCAAACCCAGCACTTCCCACGCCCGCAGCGGGGTCGCCGGCAGCCCGGCACGCGCCAGCTGGGACAGCACTCCCTGGAGGCGTTGCCCGATTTCGCGGGCCTGTTCGGCGGTGTCGCGGCGGATGCGGCCCCGCCCGATCGCTCGGTAGGTGACCGCGACTCGGGCCTCGATCCGCACCCCGACCCCGCCGGTGTCGGCGGCGGCCTCTCGCATCACCGCCCGCGCGTACTCCGGAGCGTTCGGCCGCACCAGCCGCGCGACTTCCCGGGCTTGTTTGAGCCGGGTCTCGACCACGTTCTCCAGGACCGCGGTCACGGCAACGACTTCCCCTCCGCGGGACTGTGCGGCCAGGAATTGGCCGTAGCCTTCCACCCAGGCGTCGATCCGGTCCTGATCGACCAGTTCCTTGCCGCGTGGCACCACCCGCAGCACTACCGTGTAGTGGTCGCTGCGCGCGATGTGCAGCATCGCAAACCGTTTCCCGCCCGGGGTCTCATACTCGGCTAGTCGTGAATCAGCCAGCAGCCCGGGCAGTTTGGCGATACCTGGGATTTTCGCGAAGCGACCGGCCCGGTAGATGTGCTCGCCGCGGGCGCGGGCGGCAGCGAACTGGGCCCGCAACAGCAGCAGTTCCCAGCCGGTGCGCCCACCCCGGGTGACTGCGAGCGGGGTGAACACCACCGCTGCGATCGCCAGCAGTGTCCCCGCGACCGGCAGCGAGCGAGTGAGCATGAACGTGACCATTACCGTGATGATCAAGCCCAGCCCGAGCAGTGAAACACCCCAGGTGAGCCCGAAAAACCCTGCTGATCGCGGTTTCTCCCACCGCCCGTAGACGCGTGTCGTCACCGTCGCACCTCCCCCGGTCCCAGCGCATTCGGATCCCACTGATCCGCTGCCGCGTCGCGGGTGTGGGAATCGATCGCCGATACACCGCGCTGTGCGGCATCGGTCGCTGCTTGGGCGGCCATGACCGCGGCACCCGCCGCGCCGGCACCGGCGCTCGCGCCACCCGCACCACCCGCGGACCCGGCCGTGCCTGCTCGTTGCGCACCTGGGGCTTTCGCTCCACTACCGGAGCGCGCGCCACCGGTGGTCCCGGCGGAGGGCGGCGCGCCGCCCGAGCCTCCGCCGCCACCGGCTCTTCCCCCGCCCGATCCCGGGCCGCCGGAGCCACCTCCGTCGCCTATCGGGCGTCCCCCGCCGCCGCCTCCACCGGAGGGGCCGGGCGCCGAGCCGCCGGACTGTGTTCTCCCGGGAGAGTTCTCGCCTTCAGTGACCTTGCGGCCGTTGGAACGGCTTCCGGTGGAGGACATCGCGATGCCGACGGCGCCACCGGCAAACGCTGCGGCGGCGCCGCCCCCTCCGCCGAGGACCGAGACTGCGGGTGCGACCAGCCGGATCAGCGCCGGTAGTACGATCACCGACAGGATCATCAGCAGCAGCCCGAGAAGAATCAGATGGGGATCTTCGCTGCGGCCGGCGGCGGTGAACGCGATCGCATACACCAGAGCTCCGACCGGTTTCCACAGCACGAACGCCAGCGACCAGCTCAGCAGCTTCTTATAGGACTGCGACCCGGGTCCCGTACCTGACGCCGCGGCAGCCAGTGGGATCACCGCCACGGTCACGATCAGCAGTACCTGGCGGGTCACGAGCATGACCAGTTGCACCAGCATGCTGATAATGCCCAACAGAGCGAGAACCAGCATGACACCGATGCTGATCGTGCCCAATCCAGCACTACCGGTCGTCATCTGTATCTCGGTCAGCCGCTTCATGGCACCGTCGAAATCGCCGCGGGTGGAAGTGAAGATGACCCAATTGGAGAACTCGTCTCCGGCCCGGGTTCCGGCCGTGATCACCGCAGCGAACAACATCGATGCGAATACCGCACGCACCAGCATCACGAAGGTCTCCTGCGCCTCACCGGCCACACCACCGCGTTTCGCCAACGCCAAACGTGCTGCGGCAAACAGGACTCCCGCGGTCAGGAGCAGCACCTGTAGTTCGGTGGTGTAGCCGCGGATATCGGCCAGCACCGTGCCGGGTCCGCCTCCGGCAGTCGTCAATTCCGGTGACGGGAACGCCGTCCACCAGGTCAGCACCACCCGCGCCACCTGAGCGAACCCCTCGACGAACTCCCCGGCCAACTTCTCCATCGCCGAGGTGGCGACCTCGGGTAGTACCGCGCCGCCGACGTCGCACGCCACCGACGGGAGCCCGGGCAGGTCGCAGACATCGGGTACCGGAAGCTGTGTCCGCCCCACACCGACCGCGGCAGTTCCTGTGAGCGAGGTCATGGCGACACCTTCCAGGACCCGAATCCGGTGAGTGTGTAGACCGGTGCCGGTGGGCCCCATAGTGTTTCGAGGTTGTCGACGCGCACTTTCCAGTCGCCGTCGACCCAGACCATCGGCCAAGTGGAGACGGCGTAGCCGTCGCGGCTTTCGAGGGCGAATTCGACGACGGCGAGGTCGGGTTGGTAGCCGGGCCGGATACGGACGCCGTCTGGCACGGTGACATAGTGGGCAGCCTCAGGCGTGCCGGCGCGGGATCGTGCGAAGCGGTCGAGCAGGGGTTGTCCGCCGCCGTAGAAGCGGTCCGACACGGCTCGCTGCCAGATTCCTTCCGGTGCGGCCAGGGCGCGTGCGAGTGCGTCCGCCGCCGATAGCGCTGCGCCTTGCGGGGTCCGGCTGAATCCGGTGGCGATGCCATCGGTGATCTGAGCAGGGCCGTCGCTGCTCGATATCGGGGCCGCCGCGCCACCCCAGATCCGCTGCCACCGCAACCCTGCCGGAGCGGCGGTCAGATAGTCGGTCCCGACCGGATCCGGGCGCGCCGCTGGGTTCTGGGCCACCACAACTCCGGCGGAATGGGCCGGGACTTCGAGGCGATTGCCGAACAGGTCGGTTGTCGGAGGCTCAGTGGATGGCGTCGCCGGTTCAGGGGTGCCCGAAGGTGCCGGCGCGGTCGCATCAGGCTCGGTGGAGGCGGTGTCGGTGCGGGCCTTGTGTGGATGGTCGTAGGTGAGGGTCCAGGTGAAGGCGCCGATCACGACGAGTGCGAGGAAACTCGACAGTGCGATCAACAGGCGCTTCGATGTCACAGCGTGGTTCTCCTCATCGGCGTGGGGTGAGGGTGGTCAGGTCGTGGGGCGGGGCGGTGATGGCGGTGACCGGGCTTTCGGTCGGGTTGTGGGGTACTTCGAGCCGCCAGTCGCCGGTGTGCCACACGACCCGGGTGCTGTGGCGGGTGGCGGAGTTGTCCGGATGGATCGCGTAGATCTGCACGTCGGCGGCGGTGTCGGTGTAACCGTTAATCCGGTAGCCGAGGATCTTCGGCGGTCCCTCGGTGATCGGGGCAGTGATCGAGATCTGTGCCCGGGTAGTGGCCCAGGCGTCGCGTCCCGATCCGGGTGCCAGCATCTGCTGCCCCACGCGTGGCCACTGGGTATCGGTGGCCAGCGTCATCCGCACGCTGGCGTGGATCGCCGCGAGCGCGGCTCCGGCGGGGTTTCGGTCGAAGCCGGCCGCGGCCGCGCCGTCGATGCGGTCCGGTCCCTGGTCGGCGATCGGCAGGTCGACGCCGTGGAATATCTCCCAGCGCAGGCCGCTCGGTGACTGCACCTCCGAGGTCGGTGGTGCGGTCACCGGCCCGGGATCAGGGCCACTGCAGGCGGCCAGTGTTGCCGCGCACAGCATGCCGGTGATCAGAGCTAGCAACGATCGGCGTTTCATCGTGGCGTGTTCCTATCCGTTGGGCAGGACGGCGACCGCGATGGCGCTGGCCGACCCGATGAGTGCGGCTCCGAGCAAGGAACCGAGGAGTCCTTCGATGCCTTCCTCCCGGTACAGGCGCACGCAGAGCTGGCCACCGACCCAGATCAGGCGGGCGATACACGCCAGCAGCACGCACCAGGCCAGCCAGCCCAGCAGCTGAGTGATCGGGGTGAGCACCTGTGGAGGTAGCGGTTTCGCGGTCACCATGGCTCGCCTCCGTCCTGGAGGTGAGTGCGGTAGGCGACCTCAAGGGCAGCCAGGATCGGCTGGCTCGCCCGACGCGGGTCGACGTAGGGCAGGGAGTGCCCGGCGCCTGGCACGCAGTCGTAGTCGGCCCATACCCGCTCGGCCAGGGCTTGGCACCGGCGCGGGGGCATCAAGGGGTCCAAGGTGCCGGTGAGCATCCAGGTCGAAATGCAGCGCCACACGCTGACCGTGGTGTCGGTCAACGCAGGGATGCCGTAGGTTGCCGCCACCGACGCCCCATGGCTGACGTGGATACGGTCGGCGACCGGGTCGTTCGCTCCACGCCACGGCCGCCCGGAGGTCCTGGGGGTCCGATAGAAGTGGTTCAGCAGTTCGTCGTGCACCCGCCGTGCGGGATCGACAGGGATCGTGGGGAATTCGAGCGCTGGGTTGAGCAGCACAATGCCCGCGACGGTGCGTGCCCGGCGTGGATATTCCCCCATCCACGACAGAACCAGCCGGGCCGCGGCCGAGTGTGCGACCACAACAATCGTTCCTCCGACCTGGTGCAGGACCGCATCGAGGTCGCCAGTACCGCTCACTGTGAGGGAGCCGCTAGTGGTGTGACCGGCTGGGCGTTGGTGGTAGGTGACTTGGCTGATGCGTCCGTCGAACTGGGTGTGCAGGTGGGCGGTCAGCGGCCCCCAGTAGCCAGGACTGGTGAACGGGTTGTGTAGGTAGACGATCGTGGCCGGACCGGTTTCTGGTCCCAGGCGTAAGACCGAGAGGCGGGCGCCGCCCGCCGTGGTGATGGCAGCCCGGTGCAGGTCGGGGTGGGTGATCATGCGAGTCCTTGGAAGATCAACGCTTACGTCCGAGGCCGAGGGCGCGCTGACCGACCTGTGACGCAGTGAGGAAGCGATAACTGGGACGGTGCGGGAGAGTCTCATCCGCCGCCTCCGTTGACGACGGCGTTCATGATGGTCCCCGCGCTCGTGGCGATGATTCCGCCGACAAGCGCGGCGAGGATGATCTTGGGGGATTCGACCGCGCCGCCGTGGAAGCGTTCCCACCCGAATTTGCCGCCGGCATAAATCAGGGCGGCGATCCCGGCGAGCATGACTAGCCACGACAGGTAGTTGACGAGGTTGACCAGCTGCAGCGAGCCCGGTGGGGTGACCGGGGTGATATGGATCTCTTGAGCGAATACTGCGACCGCAGCGATCGTGGTCATATCTGGTGCTCCTGGTCATCACGAGGCGGATGCGATGCGTCGGCGCGGGTGGCGGCGAGCCGGCTGATCAGGTCGGCCCCCACCCGATGGACGTCGGCGGGCACGGTGTCGATCAACCGGGCCCGCCGCGACGGAGCCGGGTCGAACGGGGTGTAGGAGGCGAGTTCGTCCAGTTCGCGGACGATCAGTTCGTCGTGCCAGCCGATGCGATACACCTGGGGAACCAGGTCGGTGACGGTGGCGGCATAGCGACGCACCGCGGCCGGTGTGGCACCTGGCCGGGCGGCGGTGAGCACCAGCCCGAGTACTGAGATCCCGTCGGGGGCGAATCCGGCGTGCCATTCACGCAGCCGATCCGCCGCGGCGGTCAGGCCCGGGATGCACAGGCGGGCGGCGAGGACGACCTGCTGGGTGGTGCGCGGGCTGGCAGGCCACGCCAGGCCGGTGTCGGCCGCGGGTGCCCACCAGCGGGCCAGGGTCGACGTACCGGCGCCGCCGTGGGCACCGAGCACGGCGAACAGGGGCGCGTGGGGGCCTGTGGTCGGCAACGGTTTCTCGCGCAACGGCGCCCGCCGCTGCGGGGGTGGGGCTGTGACGGTGCCCGGGTCCATGCCGCGGCCGGAACCGCGGGGCGGGCGGGGTTGCAGGGCGCCGGTCATGGTTGTCAGGCCCGCTTCTGGATGTTGGTGATGAGCATCCGGTTCTCGTCGCGGCGGACGTTGATGACCTGCAGGTAGTCGCGGCGCTGCCCGCTGGGGTGTATCTCGACCAGGTGCACGTCGGCGGCAGTGTCGGCGATGGGGGTGATCGCGACGCAGTGGCGGGTACCGGCCGGGATGGAGGCGATCCCGGCGGCCAGCATGTGCGGGTCCAACCCGGCCTCTGGGCCGGTCAGGCGCAGCGCCGCCGCCGCGTCGCGCGTGGTGTAGTAGGCGTGTTCGAACGCCGCGATTACCCCAGTCACCGTGGCGGCGTCACCGTCGTTGTCGGTGACGAGATCGCCGGTCAGTCCACGACATGCCTCAGAGCGCGCGAAGGCCGTGGAGGGTGTCGCAGAGGTGAGCGTGGGTGGCGCAGCGGCGGTCATGATGGGCAGTTCCGGGGTGGTGGTGCCGCCGTGCAGCGTGAGCACCCCGCCGCCGATCAGGATCGCCGATCCGATCAGGCTGGCCGCCAGCGCAATCCGGGCCCGGACCGGCATGCCGTGTCCTGAGCCGGCGACCGTTTCGGGTTCGGGTGGTGAGACCGGGATGTGTGGTTCGGCCACGGCCGTATCGAGTGCGTTGTCCGGGTTCTCTTCGTGCCGGCGGGTGAGCGGGATGGGGTCGGTGGTGTCGAGCCAGTCCCACCCGTGGTCGGTGCAGGGCTCGGTGTGGCTGTTGGTGGGCATCGTGTTCACCTCCTTGCGATGTCGGGTAGGGCCCTCCGGAAGGACGTCAGGGGACAGGTCAGTGGATCGGGTACCAACTCCACTCGGGTTGCGTCCTTCCGAAGGGGTTCAGGGGCCGCCGCTGCGTCCGGGTGCCGCCGGCGTCGAGGGCACCGACGTGGTGGTGGGAGCGGGGGCTTGGGGTGTGGGTGTTGCCGCGGCGAGGTCGGTGGCCAGGGCTGTGAACCAGTTGGCGACGGCAGTGAGAGGGGATGCTCCGTCTGCCGTGGCTGTGGGGCTCTGGTAGGAGCCGTGGCGGCCGACGGTGTCGCTGTAGCCGGCGGTGCTGGCGACCTGGTAGAGCTCGCTTTGGTCGGTGATGTTGGTGGTGATTGCGTCAAAGGCTTCGTTGGCCCACCGGCTCGCGGTCTGCGGGGGTATGAGTTGCACGACCGCGCCGGTGAGTTTGGCGCCCAGAACCGCGGCTGCCGCCCACGGGTTGGCCATCCCGACGGTGGCCAGTTCGGCGATGGTGGCCGGGGTGAACACCGTCCTCGCTACGGTGATCACCGCGTTGAGGCCGATGCCGCCGAGTTTGAGTAGTGCGGTCAGCGCCTCGTGTGGTCCGGGCAGTTGCGCGCCGGGGGCCGACGCTTCGGCCAGGCGTTGCCCGATCGTTTTTTGCGGGGAGTAGGACAGTGTGTCGAGGGTGGTGCCGGTCAGGTCCTCATTGATCACGTCCACCGCGGTGGTGAATACCGTGGCCGAGAGTGCTTGTGCGATCGTGGATATCGCGGCGATCGGGTCGCGCAGGTCCGAGCGGGCAGCGATGTTGGCGATCGTGGTGGCCAGGGTTCCGCCGACCGGGGTGTCGCACGTGGCGTCGCCGGGGACGCACAGGTCGGCGACCCGCCCCGTTAATGCGCCGTAATCGCTGGCCGGGCTGGCGGTGCCGATGCCGCCGCCGGTCAGGTTCGGGTTGTGCAGGGAGATCTGCGTGACCGCCTGGCCGGTCGTGCCCGGCGCCGCCGCCGGGTGGGTGTCGCCGGGGCGGCCCGGCAGGGTCGAGGTGCCCGGGGCGCGGCCGGGGTGGGCCAGCAGTGCGATGCCGGCAACCCGGTCGGCGGGCACGCCTGCGTCGCCGCGGCCGATGCGGTGGGCGAATTCCGAGACCGCGACCGCGCCTTGGGCATAACCGGCTGCGGCGATCTGGGTGTCCGGGCATCGGTCCAGGACGTCACTCGCCCGGGTGAGCAGGTTCTCGGTCGCGGCGGTGATGGCCTGTTCGTATGGCAGGGCAGTGCCGTGGGAGTCGTCACCGTACGGGATGTAGGCACGCTGGACGGTGTCGCCGGAGTCGGCGAGCAATGGCCCGAACACCCGTCCCAGCGCCCCGCTGTCGCTGTCGGTCGGCGCGGCCGGCGAGGATTCCTCGCCGCCTTGCACTCCGAACACATACAGGTTCGGGCACCGTGCGCCGACCGCGTTGGGGTCAGTGGGGGCTGCCGACACCGTCGCCGTGGTTGCGGCAACAGCGGCCACCACGACCAGGACCGTGCGCAGCAGCATCCTGGACACGGCCGAGGAGAGGGTGGCGGGACTCATCAGGTGTCACCTCTTTCGCAGGGGTCAGGCTGAGGGAAGGCGGGGCTGTCCGGGCAGGTGGTTGAGGTCGTCGGCGAGCTGGTCGAGGGCATCACCGGAGCCGGCTGCGGCAGCGCCGATATGCCCGGTGTCGTAGTCCCGCCAGGTCGCTTCCGCACCCATGAGGCGATACTCGGCGTAGAGCTGCTGTCCCATCTCCACTGGGATCAGCCCGTCGCTGCTGCCGTGATAGAGATGCACGGGCACTGTGGGGACTTCGACGCCGGTAGATTCGGCGGTCAGCACGAACTGCCACTGCGCGTCGTTCCACGGGTCCGGGCGCATGCACCAAGCCGTCACACGCTGGTCGCGGAAGCCCTCGAGGATCGCGCCGGCATTCGAACCGGAGGCATTCGCCATCGCGGTCGTCCCGGCGCTGGTGAATACGCGGTCGACATCCAGGTACGAGTAGGCGTGTCTCAGCCCGGTCAGCCCGGCCAGTACCAGGCCGGACCAGGGTCCGCCGTCGAGGCGGGCTGCCAGACTGCCGGGGTCGGTGACGACTGCTCCGGCGGCGACCCCGCGCAGGTCCAATGTGGGGGCGTAGCGGGGCTGGGTTTCCGCGGCCCACACTGCGGCCCGTCCGCCGTCGGCGTATCCCCAGATCACGCACGGCGCTCCGGCGGCGTCCAGGTCCGGGATCGTGCGCGCGGCGCGGGCGAGGTCGAGCACGTTGTGGGCGGCGTCGGTACCGGCCAGGAATGTGTGAGGTCCCAGACCGGTCAAGCCCAGGCCCAGGCCGTCGGGCACCGCGACGATCCAGCCCCGCTCCAGCGCTGCGGCCACGGCCCGTAGATCCGGGTCCGGTTGCGGATCGGTGAACAGCTGCGAGGGCGCGCATCCGCCCCCCAGCCCACGGAACGGTGGGCAGTACACCGCGACCGCCGGATCCGCGCCAGGTCTCGGCGGCGCGATGACAATGCCCGAAGCCGGGATCGGGGCATGGCGCCCGGTATGGGTCGCATACACCACCTGCCAGGCCTGATGGGGCCTGCCGAGCGTGGGCACGATAGTGGAGCGGTAGCGCAAGATCGCACCGGGCCGCACGTCGAATCCGACAGCGGGGGCGGCGTAGAACGCGTCAACAGGACGGTCGTCGAAGGTCATGCTCGGCTCCCATGCAGATCCTGGGCCAGGGCGGTCAGCCACGCGATGCCGGAATTCAGATGCCCGCCGACCGCGTAGTCGGTGTGGCGGGACACGGTGTCGCCGTATCGGATCCACACCGCGGGGTCGAGCAGGGCTGCGTTGTCGGCGATCAGCTGTCCCCACGCCGCCGACAGATCGGCGGCCAGCCCGGGCAAGGTGGCGACCGGGTTCGCCGCCACCGTGGCCACGACCGCACCCCAGCGGGTATTCGCCGCCGCGGTATCGGCCGGCGCCGGCTCACGCTGGCGCGGGTCGGCGGCGTCGATCAGCCGCTTCGCCAACGTCTTTTCCGGCCGGTAGCTCACGGTGCCATCGGCGAGGCGGATGTCGTGCACCAGCACAGTGGTCCACGCCTGTCCCAGCGCAGCGGACAGGACCGCGCCCACGGAGTCCACCGCGGCGATCGGGTCGCGCAGGTCGGCTTGGGCCGCGATCAACGCGCCGAGCCTCAGTAGCGCCGCGTGGTCGGGGGCCGAGCACGCCAGGTCTCCCTCGACGCAGATGTCGGCGACCCGGCCCGTCAAGGCACCGTAATGCGTTTCTCCGCCCGCGATCCCGCCACCGTGTGGCTCGGCGGACGCCAGCCGTACCCCTGCCACCGCGGCACCTGCGGTCCCCGGGGCGGGATCGGGCGCGGTTTGCCCGGGCCGTCCCGGGAACACCGGTGACCCGGGCGCGCGGTCGGGGTGGGCATACAGTGCGATCCCGGCGATCCGGTTCGCGTGCACCGGGCCCGCTCCCGCGCCGATATCGTGCGCCAGCCACGACAGGGCTTGCGCGCCTTGGGAATATCCGGCTCCGGCGAACATTGTGTCCGGGCAGGCGGCAGTGATCCGGCCGATCTCGGTGTCCAGGCGCTGGCGGGCCTCGGTCACCGACACCGCATACGGAGCGGTGCCGCCGCCGGGTACCGCGCCCCCGAACCCGGCCGAGTACGGGATGTAGGTGCGGTCCGCCGCCCCGGGGGCTGCGGCCAGGACGGGCGCAATCAGCGCCCCGATCACACCGGTATCGGTTTCCGGGTCCGCGGCCGGGGCGGATTGGCCGGTTCCTTGCACCCCGAGGACATGCAATGGTGCACAACCGCCGGCGGGTTGCGCGGAAGCCGCGCCGGTGGCGTTGAGGGCGGTGCACACCGCCACCGCTACGGCCGCCGCGGTCGCGGCGCGGGCCTTGGTTGTCACGGCGGTCACGGCTGCCCGACCCCCACACCAGCACCGAACCCGGCGCCCACCGTGCCGGCCGCGACGGCACCGACCGCGGCAGCGGGGACACCGGCGACCACCGCGCCAACCGCCGCGCCGACGGCGGTGCCGAGGGCGGTGCCGGCGACGCCGGAGGTGACCGTGCCGACCACTGGGACCGGCACCACCGTGCCGAGCGCGGCGCCGGCGATCCCGCCGATCGTGCCGCCGATCAGCCCGCCGACCACGGCACCGGCCGCGGCGGCGGGCACGCCCGCAGCGACGGCTCCGGCGGCGCCGCCGACCGCGGCACCGGCCATGGTTGCGCCGGCTACCCGGTCCGAGCGGCCCGCGGGGATGCCGACCGAGTCCAGCGCGGTCGCGACCTGGGCTTCGGCGTTCGCGGCGACGTCGTTAATGGTGTCGCGGGCTTCCGGCGGCAGCCATTGTGGGCTCGGCGCCTGCCATTGCCCGATGCGGATCGTGTTCTCCGGCGGTTCGATCGGCGCGACCGTCGGCACGGGTTCGGGCAGATGCAGGCCCTCGACCCGCACCGGCGCTACTGGCTCCTGCGGTGGTGGCGCGGGCCGCGAGGGCGCGTTGCGCACTTCCGGTGGCTGCTCGTAGTACACCGGCGGCTCCGGAGCTGGCGGGGGTGGAGGTGGGGGTGGGGGTGGGGGTGGGGCGGAGGTGCCGGGCTGGTCGGGGCTGGTCACCCCGGGCTGGTCGGTGATCGCCGCGGGTCCGACACCGGCGTGGGCGGTGCCGGTGGCGGCCAACGCCATCGCGATCGGGATCGCTCCGGCGAGCATGATCAGGCCGCCGCGGTGTGCTCGACCTGGACCGGGCCGGTATTCGAGATGATCGGTGATTTTCACGGTTTCGGGCATGCCGAATGCACCCTTCGTCATGAAGGAAGAAAGAACGGGGAAAGGAATGGATGCGGGGAATGTCCCGCTCCGGTGCCTCCCGGCCGGGGAAAAGCCGGGAGGCCGTTACTCGGGGAGTTTTCCGATCAGACGAATGACAGGACGAGCCACAATGCTTGCGAGGCGACGGTAAGAAAATTCGACGCCAAGATCAGTCCGTCGTTTATCCAGCCCATCACAATGTTCGGATCCAATGCAGTTTTCCTTTCTGGATGTCGTACTGGCATCACCATCCAAACCACTGAACATGTTGGTGCGCTATAGGTCGGGGTCCCTCTTTTTTGCGTTAACGCAGGCCCGCGCGACTCGGTCCGCCATGAACACATGGGGTTTCGGGAAAATTTCCCACAACTCGAGGGAAATACAATTTTCGAATAGCCACAGCAGGTCCGAACAACCGGCGCAGGCACCGCCAGCACCTGGCGGCTATCTCACCGCGAACGAACGTCAAAAATCCCACTTGCCGGTGTATACCGTGTCTGGTAGGAACAAAATCGACTCGGGGGCTACATTCAAGCGCGACTCCGCGCATCATGGTGCGCGGGCGCGAGAAGGGGGGGTTTCCGCTTTGCCCCGGAATCCCGCACGTCCATTTTCGTCCACACCGACACTACGAATCCTTCCGCCCACATTGGGTGGCACATGCCTGGCCTTTCGCAAGGCACGCAACCTCAGTCGCAGCGACGCCTACGACATCCACGGGGTCAGCCAGTCCTATTTGTACGATATCGAACACGACAAACGCATCCCTACCCCTGCAACATTGGACCGGCTGATCGACGCCTACGACCTCGACAGCAGACAATCGCAGTACCTGCACGAACTGCGCCAACCCGCACAAGACCTACCCGGACTCGACCAACTCGCCCACCGGCTACGAGGTCACCCTGGCCTGATGCACCACCTCGAGCACCTCACCGCCGGCGACGTGCTCGGCGCCTATGTTGATCCGCTGCACCATATCTTGGCCTGCAACGACCTCTTCCGCACCGCGTGGCCGGGGCTGGGAGAGACCGATTCGATACTGTCCTGGATCTTCGGGGAAGCCGCAGCACCGTCGGCACCCGACCGCACTCGGGAAGCCACTAAGACCGTCGCCATCACCAGAATGCTGACCGGCCGCTACCGCACCAGCACCCAAACCAATACGCTGCTGCACCAACTCAGCGACCACGGCGAATTCACCCGCCGATGGCGCTCGTCCATCGACGTCGCCGACGGCCGATCCCCCGACGACCTGCTGTACCGTCGCCATCCCGACACCGGCGACCCGCTCTCGTTCGCCATGACCATGAGCAAAGTCCACATCATCGACCACGTCTGGCTGCTCACCCTGCTGCCTATCCCCCGCTCGGGACCGGCGAACACCTGACCGTCACCGACTGCTGTTGTGCGCCAGGCCTCACTGCCTGGGGCACAACGCTTTCGGCCGGGCTGGCGGGCTGCCGCACACGCTCGTTTCGATTCCCGACCTCGCATCTCTGCGCTAACGCTCCGGACACACGCAGGCACTATGCGGCGGGGACGCGCCCATCCCCGCCGCGCTGCTGTGTCGATCATCGGCGCAACCGGAACCGGCGCCGCACCGTAACCACCCTTCCACTACCACCACCCGAACTGGCATACAGAACCCGCCGCTCAGCCGCTTCCGGCCCGGCACTCCCAGGGGAATCACAGCCATCGATCAGCTAACCCACGCACTGCCGCACGATCCAACTCGGTCCTGACCGGCATCCCAGGATCAGCCCTCACCTCAGGGCAGATCGATCGGCTTCCCGCCCATGAGGCGATACTCGACCAGACGGCAGATTGTTCAGGCTGTCCATAGGACACCGACCGAAATATCGGCCTGCCCGCTCCTCCAGGGCACACATATCAATGTGAACGCAATTCCTCGATCGCACCATTGCGTCAGTTCCACGAGAGTTTCTAGCGGACCTCTACCGCCCTACGGCGGCTGACAATCCCCAGGCCTCGACAACCCCACAACAACGATCCCGCCGACGTGCACAACGGAATTCGATGCCGCGGTCTTCGGCCCGTCTCCGGCAGTCTGTTCCCAGCGCCGGTTCTCGCCGGGCTCATCTCGACGAAGGCTCGGGTATTCCCGTGGCTGTTTCTGGTTCCTCGGCGACCCATCCAGACTGAGTGATCCGGATACCTGGCCGCGAGGTCGCGGAGCCGCTGGAAAGCCCATTCGTCGAGTGCGTCGCTGAGTACGAACAAGAGATCGTCGTCGGCCGGGTCGCTGAGGTTGATGGTGATGCGGTATCGGCACTGAGCATTGAGCATTGAGCATTGAGCATTGAGCATTGAGCACGATCCACGCCGCGTGGGCGGCCCGGATCCGCGGCTCACTACACGAGCGGACAGCGCATCATCAATGCCGCGCACCGGCACAGTGTGCCGCACACAACGCACGACATTCCCGATGAGGATTCGTCCGGTAGCCAATAATCGGCGATAGTGCCGACAGGCACGAACCCGTTGCGAGCCAGGACCCCGGCGGACTGGTGGGGTGTTCCCGACAGCCAGGAGGCAGCATAGATCGCGGTCCATCGCCGGCGTCGACCGAACTGCACGCATGCACGAACCAAGGCGTTGCCGATCCCGTCCCTGCGGACTCCGGGAGCGACCACCACCGATCCTAGGCAGCCGACGGATTCACCATCGGCGTAGACGAACCCAAGCGTGGCAAAGGTTCGGCGGAAGTGCTGTCGCATACCGTCATCGGCGCACGACACGGTCGCCACCCCGGACAGGAGCGACTCGTCACGGTGCACGATGAACACCGCAGATGTCGGCGCCGCCGCCACCACACGCAATTCGCTTTCAGCGATATAGCCGGTGCCGAACTCGGTGTCGAACAACTCCACCGCCGGCGCCACCCACCATGACGACCGGTCCAGCATGCCTCGCTCGATCCCGACCGCGTGCATCGGTTCACCAGCACCGCTCATCGCAACCGGGTCATCGACCATCGCCGAGCGAACCTCCTCTGCGCCTTCATTCTCCGACGCTACCCACTACCCGCTCCCCGACGCGACAGATTCGGTATCCGCAGACACTGCGGGAGCCGGGGAACCGCTCACCACAAAACCTGACGGCGCCGAGCCCGAAAGCACAGAGAAGGACCGCGGCCTCGACCATGCGTCACCGCCAGGGAACACGGTGGCCGTGCCCTGCACAGCCACGTCCGTCGAAAGACAGGCTCGCGTCGTCATGGTCGACCATCAGCGTTCTCGCAGTGCCGGAGTGGGTCACACACCCAGGGCTCAAGTCCACGGCGCGGGGATCGTGCCCGCATGCCATTGCGCCAGCGTGACGTTGTCCACCAACCGGATGCCGGTACGGTCGGCGGTCTGGCGGGCCGAGCGTGTGAAACGCGATGTCGTGACCAGTACTGCGACGTCGTAGGTGTGCCAGGTGCTGATACCACCGACGAACTGCTGCATTTCCCGGTCACCTACCGCACGGTCTATGTAGTAGCGCTTGGCCTGCACGATCAGCCGCCGTCCATCGGCGGTGACCGCAACGACATCGGCGCCACGGTCTCCCGCACCTCCGCTGACCTCGACATCCGTGCACCCCGCAGCCCGGCACAGCGAGGCCAGCGCATGCTCGAACTGTTTGTCGTCCATCGAGTGGAACGGCAGCACCGCACGCAGATGATCCTGGTCGCGCTCCAACCGGCGACGCCGCAACCGATGCCGAGCGTAAAACGCGGCGCCCACTCCAGCGATCACCATGATCACCGCAGCGATGATGACCGCAATGTTGTCGCGAGCGAACTGTACGGCCGGCACCCCGACGATGCCTGCCATGCCCACTGCGCCGGAATTGAGCGAGCGGCGACGACGTCTACCCACCTGCACTCCCCTGATTCCACGGACCCCTGCGGTGATCGATCAGGATGACTGTAAGCCAGGACACTGACAAAGGCCGGTGAAACTGGTCGCGTCCCTCCGGTTTTCAGCCATCCTCGATTCCTGGGCATGTCCGGCACCGGCACGTGTGCCACCTCAACCACCACGGCCGCGGACGCGACCGCCGCTTGACCTGGCCAGCGCCGTCGAAATCACCCAAACCCGCTTCGATCTCGCGCACGACTGCGCCGCCGACATCGTGCCTGATCAAGGTCATGTGCGGTCCGTAAAAGGCGCGAATCAATCCTGCCCACGGTCAGCATCCCATGGGTTGATGGCTGGCCCGATGTCAAGGACAGGAGTATGCCGTGTCAATTTCTCTCGGCGTTATTCGTCGCTGGTTGAGCTATGTGCCCGACGATGCCCACATCGCTGTCGACGAGGGCGGGCTCACCCTGATCGCGTTCGCTCCGACCAGGCACGAGCATCCGGCGTACACGGAGGTCGGCAGCCACGACGAAGGCGGTGACTGCTGCTACCGCCGGACAGAGTCGGCGACAGCCGATCGGTACCCCCGGGACGCCCAGAGGTTGAGCGGGGCCCTGCGCGCCGGGGAAGGCGGCAGCTCACCGCTGACTGTGAGCGCTGTCAATGTGAAAAGTATGGGCGGGCAACCTATTACGGTGCTCGCTCTCCTTGTTGGGAGGGTAAATCTCGATGGAAAGCACCATGGCCTCTGCCCTGTCGTCGGTAGAGAAGCTGCTGCCGGGGACGGACGAAATACTGGGCTGGCTGGGGGAGGTATTCGAACGCATCGACTGGGCCGAGGAAGAGATCCAGGCCGCGCAGAAACGCCACCCTGGACAGGCAGCGCGGGTATGGCACGGGTTCTCGCTGTTGCAGCCCACTCATCAGCGGGTGGAGTACCAACTCCTGTTCCGGGCGCACTGCCGCGAAATCCTGGATCGGATCGCGGCCAGCAAACCGACGCAGCCGGGGACGGCGGCGGAAGTGTTGGCGGCATTGTCGGAGGCGTCGATGCAGGCCCCGTTGAACACCGAATCGGTGGGCTTGTACTTCCGGATGTGGCGGGCGGCGGGGCTGCCGCCGCTGGAGGACAACGCCCGCCAGCTCGGGCATTACGAGGCGATCGCCGGTTCCCGGATCGATGACCTCGAGGCGGAGTCGCGGCGTCGGTTGACCGCGCCGGATCGCAGGTTGGGGGCGATCACGTGCGAGGGCCGGCATCATGGGGAGCCGGTAGTGTGTGAGTTCGCGCTGGCAGTAATCGAGGCAGCCTGAACCGGCCAGCAAGGAGCTCGGTCCTGCATCGCGGTGCGAGACCCTGCCGAGTGCTGGATGTAATCAATGCCGTGACCGCTCTTCGTCCTGCCACCCCCGGCCGCGCGAATCAGATTACTGGTAACCCTGACTTCCTCCGCAACATCGGATTCCCCGGGGGCCAGCTCGGCGCATTCGTCCAAACTTTCTGACCTTCGCTGCCAATTCACGGCTTCGGACGTGCGCGCCATCGAATTGCACATGTAGCCGACGCGGCAGCCGCAATGTTTGCGAATCGTTAGCGAAACGAAGTTTCGAGGCGATTGTTCATGCTTGCAACCAAGCCCCAGAAGGGCTGCACTGCCAGGTGACGAGCGTGTCGGAGCCGTGGAGTAGCGTCGCGTCGCCCGGATGTTGCCGGGCGTGACATCTCGGGCGAGGAGCCATTCGAATGAGCGCTAGTCAGTATCGGAACCAGCTCAATACCAAGCGGAAGCAGCGAATCGACGCTGAGAAGAAGGCAGGAGAGTTCCGGACGAAAGAGTCGAGGAAGCGGGCCGAGGCCGCATCGGCGCGTCTGTCGGCATCGAAGGCCAACAGCGAGTCGACGGCGAAGCTCCGGGTCCGCGAGGCAGAGCGCAAGGACAAAGAGGCCGAAACTGCTGGTAAAGAGGCTGGCCGTTGGCAAGAACGGGCCATCACCTATGCCAAGGGCGAGGCCGATCTTCAGGGCAAACTGGCGAAGGCCGAGAAATCGGAGGCCGATGCCGCCGAGCTCAGACGCAAGAGAGAGGAGCAGCGCGCTCAGCGTCTGGCCGCCGGACGACAGGCTGAGCTCGAAACCCGGCTCGCCGACACGGAATCGGCGGTCGATTATGTCCTTCGGCAGCTGCCCGCTCCCAAACCGGAGAAGCTGCGCCTGCTCATTCTCGGGGCAGCGTCAGCTGGTGACCTTCGGGTGGGTCGTGAAGCAAAGCGCATCCGGGTGGCGGTCGAATCGGCTCTTCACCGCGATCAGATCGAATTCGACCTCCGCCCTGCTGCGACGACCGCTGACCTGCTGGACGGGATCACCAAGTTCCGTCCTCACGTCGTCCACTTCTCCGGTCACAGCAGCGAAGACTTCCTCGTGTTCGAAAAGGACCGGGATGAACTTCATTCCGGGTTGGGAGTTACTGCCGGAGCGTTTTCCCGGGCGATCCAGGCAACCGACACTCCACCGCTGCTCGTGCTGTTGAACTCCTGCAAGTCCGCCGCCCAGATCGACGACCTCGTTGCCGACGTCGTGCCATTCGCGATCGGAATGGCGGACGAAATCGATGACGGCGACGCGATCAACTATGCCGCGCAGTTCTATGCGGCGATCGCGAACGGTCAGTCGGTCAATGCAGCCCATCTGTCCGGGCGGGCCGCGCTCGAACTCGCGGGTTTGGATGGGGCCGACCTGCCGACGCTTGCGTTCGCGACCGATGTCGACCCGAGCGTGACGATCCTGGTCGAATCCATGGAATAGCGCGCCTGTGAGCCGCCAGCTGCCCGGTCATTTTCCGCGGTCCTCCGGCCGGGCGAACCCGCCGAGTCGGGGGTAGGGCGGCGCGGTCGATGTCCGGCAACGAACCGCAGCCGCCTGCCGCCGCTCACCCACTGACCGTGACTTCGACGTGCTCGGGTCGCGAGCACTGAGCCACCGCCACCGGCCTGCGTCGCCATCAGATGTCGACTGGCGCCCCTCACACGACACGCCGTGTCGCCGGAAAATTCTGCACGGATCACCGGAGCTTTACGCATCGTGTGTGACCTGCGATGACCGCATCGCCAGCGGGGCATTCGCGGCGATGTGCGCGCACGGGAGTCGCGTCGGTATCGCGGTTCGGCTTTCATGGAATCGGGACAGGTCAGTGGACAGCACGCAAAGGCGGCTGCCGCATGCAGATGATCCTGATTCCTTCTACCCACCGGCTCCGGGGCGCCGATTCCCACCCGTGGTATCGAGTTCTTCGATCGCACCGCGAGACCCGCTCCGTGACGGCCGGTCTGACCGACGGCGTTCGCGGTGTCGGTCGTCTCGCTCACCATGGTGACGGCCTCATCCGGCCACTGGCTGCGCCGCCGCCTCAGCCGGTGCACCTGGCGTCGCCCGCCACGATGCCTGGACACCCACAGTCGTGTAATCCATTCACTACCGGGAACTTTCGGCAGGGCGCAGCCCAGACGAACTCGGTAGGCGGTCCGCGATGACCGAGCATCCGTTCATGACCGTCCAGGAAGCCGCGGACGTGCTGCGGGTCTCCCGCTACAGCATCTACCAGCTGATCTGGTCGAACAAGCTGCACTCGGTCACCGTCGGCCGCTCGCGCCGGATCGTCCGCGCATCCTTCGACTCCTACCTCGCCGAACTGATCGAAAGGGAACAGTAATGTCCAAGAAGAACACCGCCCGCCGCCGGAAGAACCCGAATGGCTCCGGCAACATCAGTGCCCGCCGCGACGGCCTCTACGAGCTGAAACTGTTCGTCACCGCCGCCGACGGCACCCGCAAACGCATCAGTGTCTACGGCGATACCTGGGAAGAGGCCGATGCCGAACGCACTCGTCTCAAGGAGATGGAGCGGCGCGGTATCCCGGTGGAGGTCACCGCCATGACCGTCGCCGAGTACATGTCCCACTGGCTGAACGAGATCGTCGGGCCCTCGATCCGGCGCACCACCTACGCCACCTATCGAGGCGACATCCGTCTGCACATCACCCCGGCCTTGGGCAAACGCAAGCTCAAGGCGCTCACCGTCCAGCATGTCCGCGGATTCATCAACGGCCTGCGGACGAAGTGCCAGTGCTGCTTCCAGGGCAAGGACGCCGCCCGCCGCAAGCCCCGCTGCTGCGCCAAGAAAAATCCCGAATGCTGCGGTGATGTGCTCTCGATCAGTTCGATCCGCCACGTCCTGCGGGTACTGCGCGCCGCGCTGCAGGACGCGGTCGACGACGAGGTCCTCGCCCGCAACGTGGCTCGCTCGGTCCACGTTTCCGGCAGCGACAAATCCACGGTTCGCCGGTTCACCCGGGCCGAGGCCACCCGCTTCCTCGCCGCCGCCGAAGACCATCGCCTGCACGCCCTGTGGGCGGTGGCGCTGGCCCTCGGATTGCGGCGCGGGGAAGCACTCGGCCTGACCTGGAGCGACGTGGACTTGGCAGGCCGGCGGATCACCATCCGGCAGGCACTGCACCGCATCGACGGCAGCCTGCAGCTCACCCCGGTCAAGACCGACGGATCCAATGCCACCCTGCCGCTGCCGGCGCCGCTGGTGCCGATCCTGCGCGAGCACCAGCGTAAACAGGGCGAGCAGCGGTTCGCCGCCGGTGACGAATGGCAGGACTCCGGACTGGTGTTCACCACCGAGCTCGGTCGCCCGATCGAGCCACGCAACGTCAACCGCATGTTCGCCCGCCTCTGCGAGCGAGCCGGCGTTCCGCGCCTGCGGGTGCACGATCTACGGCACTCCTGCGCGACCTTGCTGTTCTCGATGGGAGTGGACGCCGCGACCGTGCAGCGGATCCTGCGGCACAGCTCCATCAGCGTGACAACAAACACATACATGGAGGTGATCGAGTATGTGCAACGCGACGCCGTCGACGCCCTGAATCCCCTGTTCAGCGGGTCTCACGACGGATCTGCCGGATATACGGAATAGCCCGTTGTCGTAGAAGGTGTCGTAAATTGTGACCGATACCCGCCAAATCGGGCATATCAAGCGAACATAATTCCTGGTGGAGCTAAGGGGACTCGAACCCCTGACCCCCACACTGCCAGTGTGGTGCGCTACCAGCTGCGCCATAGCCCCTGGTTGGTTGCGCTTCGGACTTCCCCGCCGCGCCTGAATGAAGTTACACCAACGGTGTGTCGGCGACCAAATCGGCTCGATTCGGGGGTGACAGGCGGGGGTGAATGAGCCTATAATCGAACATGTGTTCGAAGCAGGTTGAATCGTGTGCTACGGGACGGTGACCGGTTGGGGCGCTCGGAATGGGTAGAGCAGATGGGGTTGCTGGTTTGTCCATTCCGAGAGTCCGGCGAGCCGGCAGGTCTCGCGGCAGCGGTGTGACATCTCGAGGTGCGGTCTAGGGACAGGGGGCCGGATCGCGCCGTCGAGTGCGGGGGCCGGGCGGCGGCAGGTGGAGCCGTTGCCCGGCCCTAGGCCAACGGAAGAACTCGGTGGCCGGCGATCCCGGGGGCTGGGGATGTCGGGTCGCGCCGTCGAGTGGGCCGGAACGTCGATTTGGTGGAGTCGGCGTTCCGGCCCTTCCGTTCGATGTCTGGCCGACTGGGCCGCAGACGGGCGGCGTAGACGACCGCCGATCAATCGGTGAGCCCGACCACCCAGTTCTCGTCGCCGGTGTCGACCTTGCTCGTGCCGTCGAAGACCGAAGGCGTGGCCGCGGAGCCGCCCAGCGCCTCGCCGAGCGCGGCCGTCTGCGCCATGGCGGTGGTGCGCGCGAAGTCGATCTTGGCGCCGGTCGTGATGCATTGCCGCACCGGCTCGGAGGCTCCGGCGTCGCGGGCGATCGCGGCGAGTTCGTCGTTGCTCAGGTCGGCGCCCCCTTCGCTGGGACGCTTCGTGGTGAACAGGTCGGTGTGGAACTTGGAGTAGACCGGGCCCGAACCCGCCTCGGCGACACATTGGTTCGCGGCGACAGCACGGGTCGAGTAGTCCTTGCTCCGGGATCGCGCGTCGAGGAAATTCACCAAGCGGTAGCGCACCGCGAGCGCGCCCTCATCGATCCGCTGCGCGAGCTCTTGACCGTAGATGTGCTCCAAACTGCCGCAGCCTGGGCACAGCGGGTCCTCGAAGACCTCGATGGTCTTCTTCGCGTCCGGGCGGCCGAGCAGGATCGAACCGTTCTGCTCGAGCATCGAGTGCACCGCCGGTTCCCGTACCGAACCGTAACCGTCGTTGCGAACGGCCGCTTCGTCCCGCCCCCATCGCATCGCCGCGATGACGATCAATACGATCAGCGCGAGAGCGACCGCGCCGAGCGCATAGGTGGTCGCACTGGACATCGGCCGTGGCGTGTAACTCGAACGCGATTCGCTCACAATGACACTTTGCCGCAACCCCTCGTCCCATCCGCCGCCGGGCCACGCATCCCGATCCGACGCCGACTGCGCACACGAGACGACACCGCACAGCCCACCCAGTGTGTCCTCGGATCAGGTGAAACCAGCCCGACCGCCGCATCGGGGACGACGGCCCTGCGGCGTTCCGGTTGGTCGAAGTCCTTCCACCAAGCGGTTTGAGTGGGTCCACGCCGACCAGGTTAGAGCGCCAGGAAATCGCTGACTGGCCGAAATCGGGCGGATTCGGCGTGAAATTGCTGTCTGTGCAACCCTGCCTGGGCCATCACCGGCTTCCGGTCTGATGAGGCTCGTTTGTCCCGTGACCGTTACGGTGCCTTGATTCGGGCATCGTGCGGTACGCCGATCAGGAGTTCGGCTACCGAATTGCCTCGGTGGTGAGTCGGAACTGGTGCTCGCTACCAGGGTTGAACAAGACGTCGATCCCGGCAGGGATCACCTCTGGCAGTTGAGCGCCGAGGATCGGCCACCAGTGCGGCACGTTCAGTCGTTGCTTGTGGACCTCGGCAGTGACGACGAGTGCACAAGTCACGTCGTCTGGTGCGGGGGCGATGCACAGCTGGTCCTGGCTGTCGCATGCGAGTTGAACCACGGTATTGCGCAGGGTTGGGATGATCTGGTCGCTGCAGTCGTCTCCGTTAGCGATCAGTCGTAGCAAAGCATCCATCGGGTCGGTCGGGGTCGAGTCGTTGCGAGGGATATAGCGAGGGTTCGACTGGAACGGACCGAGACTTCCGTTCTGGTCGAGCCGCCAGCCTCCGACGATCACCTCCACAGGTGGATCGCCTGATGGGTTTTCGGTTTGCCATGTCGGGTCGAGAAGGACGAACCAGTCGTCTCGCCGGACAGCGCCGGGCATTGGTTCCACTATGAGGACCTCTCAGTGCTCTGCTATCACTATGGACTGGGATTACCTGGACTCGGAGGGGAGAACTTTTCGAACAGGGGGAGGGGGTTGCCTGCGTCGTCGTAGTGCTGCACAACCGCTAACTGGGAGAGATCGTCCTGTGGCTTGGGCAAGATCACATCTCCGGTAGCGCCGTATATATTGCCCGTAGCGCCACCGTGCTGGTGGAGATTTTCGGCGGCTGCCCGGGCCGCTGAGCCACCTGGCAGCCCCGTCTCGATTGCGGATTCGCACGAAAGCATCACCACGCTCGCGCCGGGGTTGGTTCCCGCCGCTTGTGTGAAATGCTTGTCGACCATCAGCAGCCGAGCGTAGGTGTCGCCGTCGAGGTGCACATTTGTCCATTTCGGTCGCAGCCACGAACCCTTGTTGACGCTGACGACGAATTGCTCTGGGTTGGCATGGGCCCAGGCATAGATCGGCAGCCTGCCGGATGTCATGACATCCTCGAGCCAAGGTGCGTTCTGTAGTTCCCCGAAATCGAACCAGCGTCCTGCTTCGCCAGTTGGAGACGGGATCTCGTAGGCGGGAACCACCATGAAATCGCTGCCTTTCGCCTTGATCCCTCCCACATCCATCTCGGTGGAGGCCCAGGCCGTCACCAACTTCTCATCGCTGGGTTTGCTGGGAAACGCGGTGCCGATCACTCGGCCGTCGGCGCCCTTGAGCGGGATGCTCTTCACCTGACGGGGCGTGAACGACACCATCTTGCCCTCACCAATACCGGCGAATGTGCCTGGCCCCGACCCACCTCTCCCCTCGAGATTGGAGCGCGCGATCAGCAGGCCATTGTCCGCGTCGTGCGAGGTCAGTCGCCCAACGTTGTCCCCTGCTACGTGTGCAAACGACCCCCAGCGGTCAGCGACAGCTCCGGTTGCCCGCCCAAGCGTGGCAGCGATACTGTCGGCAACCCGAGTCAGCAGCACTTGGGCACGCATGGTTGACCTCCAATTCCCGGTCTCGCTAGGAGCACAACCCGATACCCTTGTCTCGCGCGCACCAGTGCATCGCCAGACTCATACTGTCCACAGCATGAGCAGCAATCAGCGACCGCATCCCCAACTCTGGGAATAGAAGCTCTTGCCGGGTCTCTGACTGTGTGACAGCCCCGGTGTGACGGTGTCAGATGGCTCCCCCTTGCGCCGCGCCGGGCGGGTTGCGCCTCAGATTCAGCGTGTTCGGCGGGTACGTCGCTGCACCCGCCGACGTGTGCGGCGAGACATCGGCCACCCTTCGGGGGTCGGAGATTCCTGGCCATTAGAGTCGGCGACCGCGATGCCGGGCGCGGCTACCATCGGCCTGACGACGCCTGAGGTACCGCGGCGATCATCTGTCACGGCAGCGGAACGACCCGCTGGATCCTCGGCCTCCCCTACCGCTTCACCCGTAACCGGTTCGGGACGATCAGCCACCGTGCGATCTTGTTTCACGTTTTCCCGGCGATCACCCGGTGCACCTGCCTCCGCCACGACCGGCGCCGGACTGTCGGCTACCGGCGCGCCCGACACCTCGTTCACTGCTCGATCGATCCCAGCCGGTCGGCGTTCGGCATCGTCGGCGCCCCCGGACCGTTCGGACGGGATCTCCGCATGGACGGAACCGCGACGCCGCAGCGGCTCTGGGACCACGGCCCACACGAGTGCGGCGACCGCGAGGAGAGCGCCGGTCACGCCGAGCGCGAGCCCGTAGGACACCTGCTGGGCGAGGGCTCCCACGGCGACCGGCCCGATGACGGTGCCGAGGTCGGCGGCCATCTGGAAACCGGCCAGCACCGGCCCGCCGCGCGCATTGGGCCCGATGATGTCGGCGACGGCAGCCTGCTGAGTGGGCGTGAACATGCCCGAACCCAGCCCCGCCACGAAGGAGGTGGCCAGCAGCCAGGGCACGTCGGTCGCCAGGCCGAGCCCCGCCGTGCCCGCCGCGCACACCAGCGAGCCGACGATCACGAACGGTTTTCGTCCCCACCGGTCGGACAGTCGCCCCGAGGCGAACAGCACCGCGACGTTGCCCGCGGCGAACACCGTCAACGCGACACCGGCCATTCCCGGGGCCTGGTGCAGCACCTCGACGACGAGCAACGGCACCAACGCCATCCGGACACCGAACACGGCCGCCCCGTTGGCGAAATTCGACAGCAGCACAGCCCGGTACTCCGGCCGCGCCCAGCCCTCCCGGAAGGACATCATGCGCACCCCGCCGACCGGCTCCGGCGCGGCCAGTTCCGAATTGCGCAGACTCAGGTAGACCACGACGCTGACGAGCGACAACGCGACCGCGTAGATCACGAACGGCCACCGCAAGCCGAGCCCGGACAACCCGCCGCCCACGAGCGGCCCACTCACCGAGCCGACCAGGAAGCTGGTCGACCACAACCCGGAGACCCGGCCGCGCTGTTCGGGCGGCGACATCCGGATGACCAGCGCCAGCGACGACACGGTGAACATGGTCGATCCGATACCGCCGAGCGACCGCAACACCATGAGCTGCCAGTAGCTCTGGGCCAGCGCGCTGGCGCCGGTGGACAACGCCACGATCAGCAGCCCGCCGAGGTAGACCGAGCGCTCCCCCAGCCGCTGCACCAGCCGCCCGCTCACCGGCGCGAACAGCAACCGCATCAGAGCGAACGCGGAGACGATCGCCGAGGCGGCCGCTACGCCGACGCCGAATCCGCGCGCGAACTGCGGCAGCACCGGGGCCACCAGGCCGAACCCGATGGCGATGACGAACGCGCCCCCGACCAGCACCCAGATCTCGGTGGGCAGGGGCTTGGATCTATCGGTCACCGGACAGCGCCTGTCCCACCAATTCCTCCGCGGCTGTCTGCACCTCGGCGAGGTGCTCGGGGCCGTGGAACGACTCCGCGTAGATCTTGTATTTGTCCTCGGTGCCGGAGGGGCGAGCGGCGAACCAGGCGTTCTCCGTGGTCACTTTGAGGCCGCCCAGCGGCGCGCCGTTGCCCCGCGCCCTGGTCAGTACCGCGGTGACCGGCTCCCCGGCGATCTCCTTCGTGGTGATCATGTCCGGAGTCAACTTCGCGAGCAGCTCTTTCTGTTCCACGGTGGCGGGGGCGTCGATCCGCGCGTAGGCGGGGCTGCCGTAGCGGCGTTCGAGTTCGACGTAGCGCGCCGAGGGGCTCTGCCCGGTGACCGCGGCGATCTCACCGGCCAGCAGGGCGAGCAGGATGCCGTCCTTGTCGGTGGTCCAGACGGTGCCGTCCATCCGCAGGAACGACGCGCCCGCGCTCTCCTCGCCGCCGAATGCCAGGCTGCCGCTGAACAACCCCGGGACGAAGAATTTGAACCCGACGGGCACCTCGTGCACGTCGCGGCCGAGCACGGAGACCACCCGGTCGATCATCGACGACGTGACCGCGGTCTTGCCGATCTTGGTCAGCGCGTCCCACCCCATCCGGTTGGCTACCAGGTACTCGATGGCCACCGCCAGGAAGTGGTTCGGATTCATCAGCCCGCCGTCGGGCGTGACGATGCCGTGCCGGTCGGCGTCGGCGTCGTTGCCCGTGGAGATGTCGTAGTCGTCCTTGATCGCGATCAGCGAAGCCATCGCGAAGCGCGAGGACGGGTCCATCCGGATCTTGCCGTCGCTGTCGAGCGTCATGAACCGCCAGGTGGGATCCACGAACGGGTTGACCACCTCGAGTTCGAGGTCGTAACGCTGGCCGATCTCCTCCCAGTAGTCGACGCTGGCGCCGCCCATCGGGTCGGCGCCGATGCGGATGCCCGCGCCGCGGATCGCGTCCAGATTCAGCACGTTGGGCAGGTCGTCGATGTAGTGGTCGAGATAGTCGTAGCGTTCCACGCCGGTGGCCAGCGCTCGCTCCAGCGTGGTGCGCTTGACCTGGGCGAGGCCGTCGCGCAGCAGCTCGTTCGCGCGGGCGGCGATGGCGTCGGTGGCCGTGTTGTCGGCCGGGCCGCCGTGCGGGGGGTTGTATTTGAAGCCCCCGTCGCGAGGCGGATTGTGCGATGGGGTGACCACGATGCCGTCGGCCTGGTGCTTGGCGCCGCCCCGATTGTGGCGCAGCACCGCGTGACTGAGCGCGGGCGTGGGGGTGTAGCGGTCGCGTGCGTCGATCACCGCGGTCACGTCGTTGCCCGCGAGCACCTCTAGCGCGGTGGTCCAGGCGGGCTCGGACAGCGCATGGGTGTCCCTGGCCAGGTAGACCGGTCCGGTGATGCCCCGGGTGGCGCGGTACTCCACGATCGACTGGGTGATCGCGAGGATGTGCGCCTCGTTGAAGGCGCCGTCCAGGCTGGAGCCGCGATGTCCCGACGTTCCGAACGCCACCCGCTGGGCCGGATCCCGCGCATCCGGGGTACGGCTGTAGTACGCCGTCACCAGGTGTGCGATGTCTTCCAGATCGGTGGGACGCGCGGGACGCCCGGCTCGATCGTGGGCCATGCTCGGGTCTCCCTTCCGTATCGGCTGTGCCCGGCTCGTCATCAGGATCATGTCCACGACCGCCCGGTCACCGCCGACCCCACGGCCACGTCGTTCACGTCGGCCACCAGCCGGAACATCTCGTAGCCGTACATGCTGAACGTGGTCGGCACGGTGCGGAAGCCTGCTTTCGCGGCGGCGAGCGGCCGATCGCCCGCCGACGCGCCGCTCAGATTCCCGAGCCACGCCGAACCGACAATGGTAACGGCCGTCGTGCGCGGCGGCACAGGCGAGGCGAAACAGGCTGCTACCGCATGGTCTACGGCAGACCCGGCGCGAGCACCCGGCTTGACCCGCGGTCTTCTCATCGCTCACCTTCCTGCCACTGGTCCACCGGCGCCGATGTGACGTTGACCGAGGTGAAAAGTTCGGCATTGCGTTCGACGAAGGCGCGCAGGCGTTCCGGCTCGTCGACCAACACCGGCATCAGGGGAAGGTGGTCGGCGATATCCAGCATCCGGCTGGTGTGGACATGCGCGGACGCGCCGTACCCCTCGATACCGCGCCACACGCTGGCGCCCGCCAGACCGGTATCCCTGGCCCGGCGCACGATCTCGTGATAGGCGGGCGTGTGCCGCCACAAGTCGTCCTCGTCGAGCAGCCCGGTGAGCTGTGCGGCGGGCCGCCATCGTCCCACCGTGGCAGCACCCGCTTGCGAACCACCCATTGCCTGACCCCCTTCCGTCGTGCCGTTCCCGTCGATCACCGAGCCGAACCAGGTACACACACCGTGCCATGCCCGCGCCGGGCTCGAACGTCCCGGCTACGCCACCGCCACCCCCCGGGGCGGACGAGCGCGGGGGGCACCGCGCCCGGTCCGAGGAGTCTACGAACCTCGCGGGTGGGATGGTGAGGGTGGTGCGACCGCGGGGTACGCCGAGGCAGGGAAGGGTGTTCAGCAGTCTCTTGGCTACCCACACCACAGCGGTCGGAATCATCGAGGTTCCGATTGCAAAGCATCCCATGACATTTACCGCGTAGGTCGGATAAGAGACCGTTCACCTCTGCGCGAGACCGGGTCGAGCGCAATGCCGATGGCGTTCAGCAAAGCTCGGCGCGTCCACTTATCTCGTATTTTGCACAAAAAATGGGGATTCGGGGGCGCTTTGCCGTGCACGGCGGACCGGCGCCGCGTGTCGTGCCCGATACGAGCGGCATGGCACACAGCCGCGATCAACGCCACCGCGCACGCGGAAAGACGGTCGTCTGACAATGGGGCAAGCCGCGCGTAGCCGCTGATTGGCAATCGGACAGCCACGGAGCTGGACCGGCGTTCCGAGGAGGCTTTCTCGCTCGCGTGCCGGCGGAACCCGGCGGCTCACCATCGAAGACGGCGGCCGCCGCTCCTGCGACGAGGTCGCGGGAGCGGCGGCGGCTCTATCGGGGACCGGATCGGCTGTGCCGCAGCCGGGTCAGTGGGCGAGCACCGGCTCCCCTTCGGCGGGCGCGGGCGCCGTGCTCGGCATGAGCACCGCGGTGAGGATGCCGCCCGCCACGAAGATCGCGGTGGCCCACCAGAAGCTGGTGGTGTAGCTCTCGATCGCGGACTGCGCGATGGTGAGCGGGTCCGGCTTGCGGGTGGACAGGTAGTCGGTGGCCGCGGAGGCGGCGATGGTGCTCAGCAGCGCCGTACCGATCGATCCGCCGACCTGCTGGCTGGTGTTGATCATGGCCGAGGCCACGCCCGCGTCCTCGTGCTGCACGCCGGAGGTGGCGCCCTGGAAGGCGGTGGCCATCGCGCCGCCGAGGCCGAGGCCCAGCAGGATCAGGGCGGGCAGGATGTGGGTGGCGTAGCCGGTGTCCAAGCCGATCCGGGTCAGCCAGGCCATGCCCGCCGCCGCGACCAGAAAACCACCGCTGACCAGGATTTTCGGCCCGACCTTCGGCAACACCAGGGACGGGGCGGTGGTCGAGGAGACCACCATGGCGGCAACCATCGGCAGGAAGGCCACGCCGGTCATGATCGGCGAGTAACCCAGCGTCAGCTGCATGTAGTAGGTGAGGAACAGGAAGATCGCGAACATCCCGATGCCCATGACGAACACCGTCAGGTAGGAGGTGCCGCGCATCCGGTCGAGCACGATCCGCACCGGAAGCAGCGGGTGCGCGACCCTGGTCTCGAGCCACGCGAACACCGCGATCAGCGCCGCGCCACCGAACAGGAAGGCGAGGGTGACGCCGTTGGTCCACCCATCCGATTCCGCGTGCGAGAACCCGTAGACGATGCCGAACAAGCCCGCGGTGACCACGACCGTGCCGGGGATGTCGAGCTTGGGCCGCTCGGTGCTCGCGTGCTTGGCCAGCAGCAGCACCGCGCCCACCAGGGCGACGGCCGCGAAGGCCAGGTTCACGAACATCACCCAGCGCCACGACGCCCATTCGGTGAGCGCGCCGCCGAGCAGCAGGCCGATCGCGCCGCCGGTGCCCGCGACCGCACCGAAGATGCCGAACGCCTTCGCTCGCTCGGACGGTTCGGTGAAGGTCACCGTGAGCAGGGCGAGTGCGGCGGGGGCGAGCAGCGCGCCGAAGACGCCCTGCCCGACACGGGAGGCGACGAGCATCTCGAAACTGGTGGCCGCGCCGCCGATCGCGGAGGCGACCGCGAAGCCGACCAGGCCGACGATGAAGGTGTTGCGCCTGCCGAACAGGTCGCTGAGGCGTCCACCGAGCAGCAGCAGGCTGCCGAACGCCAGCGCGTAGCCGGTGACCACCCAGGAGCGGTCACCGTCGTCGAAGCCGAGGTCTTGCTGCGCGGCGGGCAGCGCGATATTCACCACGGTCGCGTCGAGCACGACCATGAGCTGTGCGACACCGAGGACGGCGAGCACCCACCACCGCAGCGCGTGCGAGCCGCGCCGGCCACTTCCGGTGTGCTCGGGGGCGGGTGCCCCACGGTCGATCGCGGTAGTCATGTGTCCCCTTTGTGTCGAGCATTGATCCGGAGGGTGTTCCTCCACTTAAACGTAGAAGCTACCATGAGAACGGAGACACTGCCTCCGGTTAATCCCGGATGTTGATAGAATGAGGATGTGAATCACGCCACGGTCGCCTCTCCACCTCGGCGCCTGCGGGCCGATGCCGCACGTAACCAGCAGCGGATCATCGCCGCGGCGCGCGAACTGTTCGCCGACCACGGACTCGAGATAACCCTCGACGACGTGGCCGAGCGCGCCGGCGTCGGCGTCGGCACGGTCTACCGCCGCTTCGCGAACAAGAAGGAACTGATCGTCGAGGTCTTCGATCAGAACCTCAACGATTTCGCCGACGCGGCGGACGCCGCCTACCGGCACCCGGACCCCTGGTTCGGACTTGTCGAATTCTTCGAGTACGCATGTCGGCACATGGCCAGCAATCGCGGGTTCAGCGAGGTCATGCTCGAACTCGAGGACGACGAGACCGACCGCTTTGTGGTCGTACGCGATCGTATCAAGCCAACCGTGACCGCCATCTGCGCACGCGCCCGCGACGCGGGCGTGCTCGCCGATGGCATCGAGCCCTCGGACTTCTTCGCGCTCGTGCACATGGTCGACGGCCTCGCCGAGTTCGCCAGGCCGGTCAATCCCGATGTGTGGCAGCGGTATATGGCCATCATGCTGAACGGTTTGCGCGGCGACAGCACGCCGCGTCGGCATCTCGACGTTCCCCCGCTGACCGACGAAGAGGTCGAGCACGCCAAGCAGCACCTGACCTGCGGCTGGCGCAAGCGGTAGCGAAATCGAACCGTAAGTAGCGCGCGTCACGTTCGCTCCCGTAGAGTTGGTCATGTGACCAACTCGTGGGTGAACTGGGCAGGCGATCAACAGTGTGCGCCCGCGATCCTCGCCACACCGCGCTCGATCGACGAAGTGGCGGGCCTGCTCGCCGCCGCCGAAGCCGACGGCCGCACCGTGCGCGTCGCGGGCGCGGGCCATTCCTTCACCGACGCCGTCCTGACCGACGGCACGCTGCTGAACCTGGCGAAGCTGAACCGCGTGCTCGACGTCGACCGGGCCGCCGGCCTGGTGCGGGTGGAGGCAGGCATCAGCCTCAACGCCGCGAGCACCGCCCTGCACGAGCACGGCCTCGCCTTCCCGAATCTGGGCGACATCGATGTGCAGACCGTCGCCGGCGCCATCGCCACCGCTACCCACGGCACCGGCGCGGGCTTGCAAAACCTGTCGGCCGCAGTGCATTCCGTGGAGCTGATGGCCGCCGACGGAAGCCGGGTCGAGTTGAACGAGCAGACCGACCCCGAGGGCTGGCGGGCGGCGCGGGTCAGCATCGGCGCGCTGGGCGTCGTCACCGCCGTGACGCTGCGGATGGTGCCGTCCTTCGTGCTGGAGGGCATCGAACGACCGATCCCGGTGGAGGACGTGCTCGCCGACCTGGATTCGTTCCTCGACGGCAACGAGCACTTCGAGTTCTACATGTTCGCGCACAGCCCGCTGGCCATGACCAAGCGCAACAACCGCGTGCCGCTGCCCGAGCAGCCGCGCCCCAAGGCGGTGGACTGGTTCGCCGACATCCTGATGTCCAACTATCTGTTCGACCTGCTCTGCAAGGTGAGCCGCAGCAGGCCGCGCCTTGCCCCCTTGATCCAGCGCAGCGCCGCCTACGCGGGCAGTTACCGGCGTCAGGTGGACCGTTCCTACCGGGTGTTCGCCTCGCCGCGGCTGATCCGCTTCACCGAGATGGAATACGCCGTCCCGCGCGCGCATTCCGCCGACGCGATCCGCGAGATCAAGGAAGTGGCGACCCGCTTCGACACCCCGATGCCCATCGAGGTGCGGTGGGTCGCGCCCGACGACGCGTTCCTCTCCCCGGCGGGCGGGCGCGACACCTGCTACATCGCGGTGCACCAATACCGCGGCATGGATTTCGAGCCGTACTTCCGGGCGTGCGAAGCGGTTTTCGACCGCTACCAGGGACGCCCGCACTGGGGCAAACGCCACTTCCAGACCGCGGCGACCCTGCGCGAGCGCTACCCCGACTGGGATCGGTTCGCCGAGGTGCGGCGACGTTTCGACCCGAAAGGACGTTTCGCCAACCCCTACCTCGATCGGGTGCTCGGCCCGGTGGGCTGAGCCCGCGGGGACCTCATCGCGGTCCGGTCACTCCGCGAGGATTTCCGCGACCAGGCGGGGCACGGCGGTGCCGATGGGTTCGCGAATGATCTCGGTGGCCATGGCGTCGTATGGCGTCGGCTCGGCGTTCACGATGACCAAGTCGGCGCCGTTCTGGACAGCGATCGAGCACATCGAGGCGGCGGGCTCGACTTGCAACGACGTCCCGATGGCCAGGAAGATGTCGCTCGTCTCGGCGGCGAGCGAGGCCTCGACCATGGTGCGGCGGTCCATCTGCTGACCGAACATCACGGTGGCGGACTTGAGAATGCCACCGCAATCCGGACACGGCGGGTCGGGCTCACCCGCGGCCACCCGCTCCAAGGTCGCGGCCATGGAGGTCTGGTAGTCGCATTCGATGCACACCACTTCGAACATGTTGCCGTGGATCTCGATCACCCGCTCCGGCGAGGAGCCCGCTCGCTGATGGAGACGGTCGATGTTCTGCGTGATGATGGTCACCGGCCGCCCGGCCCGTTCCAAGTCGGCGAGGGCGTTGTGCGCGGCGTTCGGCACGGCTCGCCAAGCCGGATTGTCCCGGCGCGCGAGCCACGCGCGTTCCCGTAGACCGGCGTCGGCCACATAACTCTGATAGGTAGACAGCAATTCGGCGATCGGGTCTTTCGTCCAGACCCCGCGCGGGCCGCGGAAATCGGGAATGCCGGAATCGGTCGAGATGCCCGCGCCCGTGAGCACCCCGATCCGGCCGGTGCGACTGCGCCAATCGGTCGTCATATCCGCACAGCCTAGGGGCAGCGAGAGAACCGGCGCTCATGGATAGACGATGAGAGATTATTAGCGTTATCATCTCATTGTATTGAGTTCGGCCGATCAAGGGAGATCACGATGACCGCGTCCGTCGTACGCGAATCCACCGGCGCGCGAACGCTGCCGCCCCGCCGCCCGATCGAACCGGGTACCCAGATGTGGGACCAGACCGGACTGGTCACCTTCTCCCTCACCGCGGGCTCGGCCTTCCTGCTGCAGACCATGGAGCCGACCATCTCCGCGGTGGTGGACGAGTACTCCACCTTCCGTACCGATCCGATGGGCCGTGCCCTGCGCAGCCTGGCGTCGGTGATGATGTGGGTCTACGGCGGCGAGGAGGCGCTGGCCGAGGCCGACCGGCTGCGTGAGCTGCACGCCTCGCTGAACACCACCGACGCCGACGGCGTCCGCCACACCGCCCTCGCCAGCGGCCCGTGGGCCTGGGTGCTGCACACCGGGACGTTCGCGTTCACCGAGAGCGCCAAGTACTTCGCCCGCCGCCCGCTCACCGCGGCGGAGAAGGAGGCGTATTTCCAGGAGACGTTGCAGCTGATGCGCAATTTCTCGGTGGCGCCCAAGGAGATCCCGGCCGACTACACCGAATTCGAGAAGTTCTTCGAAGACACCGTCGCGAACCGTCTGGTCGCGACCGACACCGCACGCGACTACCTGCGGGTGATCCGCTCCGTCGCTGCGCCCGAGCAGCTGCCGCGCGCGCTGCATCCCGCGTGGAAAGCAGCGGTGGCGCCGATCGGCCGGCTCCAGCACTTCGTCACGGTCGGCACCACACCCGAGGTCGCGCGGCAGAAGCTCGGGCTGACCTGGACCGCGGCCGACGAACGCAAGCTTCGCGTGCTCGGCTGGCTGATCGCCCGCATCGTCCCGCTGCTGCCGGAGCGGTTGCGTTACTTCCCGATCGCCTACGAAGCACGCCGCCTCGAGCGCGACCGACAGCGGCTGCGCAAGATGATCGACCTGCGTCCGATCTGATACGCCCCCCAGTCCGTTCCCCGGCAGCGCGGGGACAGCCGGCCGGGGCAGACAACCCGCGAGGCCGCTGACTCGCCGAACCCCGGTCGACCCGCGTCGACCGGGGTTTCGCCGGTTGCGGGCAGGACGTGCGGAAGGAGTTTCATCGCTGGCTCACACTCCCGCACTACCGTCGGATCCTGTCCCCGCTCGACGGCAAAGGTGCCGCAAGCACTGGGCGACAAAGGATTCGAGCCTCTGACCTGCGGCCACCGTACGGGCGCGCATGCGGAAGCACGGCGCGACGTAACGATTGGCGCCGCGCTGGTATACGTATCTCATACGCTACGACAGCGTTTCGGCTCCCCCATGCCGGACGGCCGGTCCGGCGGCGCGCACACTCATGCTCCACCTTGCACATCGAAAGGCGTTCACATGTCCCACAAGCCCAGTGTGCTGTTCGTCTGCGTGCACAACGCGGGCCGCTCGCAAATGGCCGCCGGGTTCCTCACCGCTCTCGCGGGCGACCGGTTCGACGTGCGGTCGGCGGGCAGCGCTCCGGCCGAGACCCTCAACGCCACGGTGGTGGACGCCATGGCCGAAATCGGCATCGACATCTCCGGTCGCAACCCCAAGCCGCTCACGATGGACGCGATCGGCATCTCCGACGTGGTGGTCACCATGGGCGTCGGCGACGCCTGCCCGTTCTTCCCCGGCATCAGCTACCGCGACTGGATGCTGCCGGACCCCGCCGATCAGACCATCGACGTGGTGCGCACCATTCGTGACCGCATCCGCATCCTGGTGGAGAACCTGATCGCCGAGCTGGTCCCCGCGCCGGCACGCTGAGTCCTGTCCGATTCGTTCAAGACGCCACCGGACGCCGCTGCCTACGCTGCCGGTATGACACCCCAACTCGACGTCATCGGCATCGTCGTCAGTGACATGTCCGCTTCGGTGGCCTTCTATCGCCGTCTCGGGCTCGACTTCCCGGAGGGCTCCGAACAGGAAGGGCATGCCGAGGCGGCGCTGGCCAACGGTCTGCGGCTCGCTCTGGACACCGAAGCCGTCATCAAGTCCTTCCACACCGAGTGGACGCGGCCGACTTCCGCGGGCCGGATCGGCATCGCTTTCCGCTGCGCCGATCCCGCGGAGGTCGACGCCGTGTACGCCGACCTGGTGGACGCCGGCTACCAGGGCGAGCTGAAGCCGTGGGACGCCTTCTGGGGCCAGCGCTACGCGGTGGTGCTCGACCCGGACGGCAACGGCGTCGACTTGTACGCCGCACTCCCGGCCGCTTCCGGATAGCCAGGGCGAGCACGCCGGGATCGGGCGAGCAACTCCCGCATCGGAATGCCCGCCAGCGCGCGCACCTCACGCGACAGGTGCGCTTGGTCGGCGAACCCGGTCAGGGCGGCGGTTTCGGCGAGCGGCACGCCGCTGCGCGCCGAGGCCAGCGCGCGTTGCATGCGCAACACCCTGGCCAGGGTCTTGGGGCCGTAGCCGAACGCGTCCAGCGAGCGGCGGTGCAGGGTGCGCTCACCGAGCCCCACCGCGTCGGCGATCCCGGCGACAGGCCGGCCGGCGTTCAGCGCGCCGACCACCCACCGCATGAGCGGATCGGCAGGCTCGGCGTCCGCCGCTCGCCGCAGCACGAACCCTTCGAGCGCCGCCGCCGGGCGGTCGGCCGCCTCGAGCCGACCGACCAGCGACCGGACCACGGCGGATGGCCAGAGCTGGGCCAGATCGATCCGCTCATCCCGCACCTCGCGCGCTGGAACGCCGAGCAAAGCGGGCGCGGTACCCGGGAAGAATCGGATGCCGACGTACGCACCGCCCGGCGAGGTCCCGGGGTGGTGAGCGCGGGTGTCCGGCCCGGCGACGATCAGCCGACCGTTCATCCAGATCAGATCCATGCACCCGTCGGGCAGCACCGGCAGCACCGGCAGCACCGGCAGCACTGGCAGCACCGGCAGCGCCGGACCGCGACCATCGACGGTCTTGGTCCACAGCACGGCGCCCTCGTACCGGGATGGCCGCTCCCGGTAAGCGACATCGTCCATGTCGGCGACGCTACGCCAGACTACCGACGAACCGCGGCCGCCCGAGCGCCCATGACCCCGCGACCGCCCGGCGGATCGGCGCAGGCAGGATCAGCGCTGCGGTGGAGCGATCGGGACGATCTGCCGCGGCACCACTCGGAGGTACGGATCAGGATGAGCCGCCGCGATCTTCGATTCCGGGTCTTTGCAACCAACGGTGACGTCGCTGTTCGGCGCGGAGGAGAACGTCCACACCGTCACCCATTCCGTCCCGCCGAACGTCTCGGTCTTCTTCGCGTCCGACGAACGCAGGTCTTCATTCCGGCCAGAACTGTCGGTCACCGTGCAGCGAATGCCGTTGGCGGACTGCCCCCATGCGGCTGGAGCCCGGATATCGAGCACCACATCGGCGGGTACCGGGACTTTCTTGACATCTCCCAGCAAAATCCTGATACCGCCGTCCGCCTGCTCGTGCTCGTGCACCGCGGTGGTCGTCGCCGGAGCGCCGGAAGCGGTAGCGGCGCTCGACGAGGCCGGTTCCCCACTCACCGACGTGTCGTCGGAACACCCGGACACAGTGGCGGCGACCAGCGCGGAAATCGCCATCCAGCTCAGTTTCACACCTCAGACCTCTCGTCGCGCCCGCTCACCAGGCGATTGGTTCGGACCAGCCAGGCACTGAGCATGACAACGGAGAAGAGGAAAATCTCGGATACACGCCGATAAACTGGCAATTGGACCGCAATCGCCCGAAACCTCCCCGAACAGAGGGAAATAAGGTTGAATTATCGACCCGCTCGACCGCGCCTGTATCCGTGCGGGTAATCTGTTTGCGGCCGAGGGGTTCTCATATCGCTGCGCGCGGCCCGCAGCACTTCCGGCCGACCACTGCATGGGCGGATGGGTCGCACTGCTCGATCGCTCTCCACGACGACGGGAGCAACCGAATCATCCGATGTTCACCTGGAGCGGCGCCGACCCCTGCGGCCGGAGAGTCGGAAGGCTTGCTCCCGCGATCACCGGGTCCGCATAGTGTGTCGGTAGGCGATCATCCGCGAATGGCGAGAGCAACGCTCGACGGCGGCCCCATAGCAATCCTGCCCACCCTGGACCGCCGCACCGGCATGAGTACCGAAGCGGGCCGCACGCCCGTGTCCCGAGGAGCTTTATGGAACTGACCCACAGCGACGTGAAGGCCGCGGCCGGACGGGTGACCGGGCTGGTCAGACCGGTCTCCGTGGCACAGGCGGACAACACGGGCCGGCTGTGGTTCGCGCTGGAGTTCCTCCAGCACACCGGAAGTTTCAAAGCGCGCGGTGCGCTGAACTTCTTGCTGGCCCATCGTGAGAACCGCACGCTCCCGGGAGTGGGCGTGACGATCGCCTCGGGCGGAAACGCCGGCCTCGCCTGTGCGTGGGCGGCCCGCAGTCTGGGCATTTCCGCCACGGTGTTCCTGCCCACCACCGCACCACGCGTCAAGGTGGACCGGCTCGCCTCCTACGGCGCTGATGTCCGTCTGGTGGGAACGCAATACGCCGACGCGCTCGCGGCCAGCCGCGAATTCGCCGATTCCACCGGCGCCCTGCTCTCCCACGCTTACGACAACCCGCTCATCGCCGCGGGCGCGGGCACGCTCATGACGGAGATCCACGACCGGATTCCGGACCTCGGCGCCGTGGTGGTCGCGGTGGGCGGAGGCGGGTTGTTCTCGGGCGTGGCCACCGCCGCCGATCACCACGGTGTCCGGACCGTCGCCGTGGAACCCGCCCGCTGCCGCGCGCTGCATGCCGCCATCGCGGCCGGAAAGGTCGTCGACGTGGCGGTCGACTCGGTCGCCGCCGACTCGCTCGGCGCGCGCCGCGCCTCGGAGATGGCGCTGACGGCCGCGCGGCGCTACGAGGTGGACTCGGTGCTGGTCGAGGACGCCGCGATCGTCGCGGCACGCCGCGAGCTGTGGGAAGAGCGCCGGCTCGCCGTCGAGCACGGCGCGGCCACCGCGCTGGCGGCGATACTCGGCGACGAACCCGCCTTCCGGCCCGCGCCGGGTGAGCGGGTATGCGTGGTGCTGTGCGGGGCGAACACCGATCCCTCGGATCTGGCCCCCTAGGGCAGCCGCCACGCCGATCGACGGCCCATCAGCGTATTTCCGACGAATCGGACGACACGGCGTTAGGCTCCCGCTGTCCTCTGCGATCCCGACGGAAGGCACACCATGGCACATACCTCCCACATGGTTCCCATCGGCACGCCGCTACCCGACTTCTCCCTTCCCGATCTCGACCAGCGCGTCTATTCCCGGGACGACTTCGCGGGCGGGCCCGGTCTGCTGGTCGTCTTCGCGTGCAACCACTGCCCCTACGTCAAACACATCGAGGCGGCGCTCGGCGAACTGGTCGATTCCCTGCCGTCCATGCCGACCGTAGCCATCTGCACCAACGACGCGGCCACCTATCCGGACGACGCGCCGCTGCGGCTGCGCGACCAAGCGATCCGCGCGGGCTGGACCTTCCCGTATCTCGTCGACGAGGCCCAGCACGTGGGGCGAGCCTTCCGCGCCGCCTGCACGCCGGACTTTTTCCTCTACGACGCGAAGCTCGAACTCGCCTATCGCGGCGCCTTCGACGAATCGACACCCGGGAACGGGAAACCGCTGACCGGGGACGACTTGCGCAGGGCAGTCGAAGCCGTGCTGGCAGGCGAGCCCGCCCCCGAACCGCACCGGCCGAGCATGGGTTGCTCGATCAAGTGGCGGGACGCCTGAAGCTTTTTCCTCGTTCGCGCACGCGTCGAATCGCGCTGCGCCACGCCAGCCGCGGCACGGCGGCCGACAACCTGGCGAACTCCCCGAAGCCACCCGGCTCCGCCACGGTACGAACCTGCGCGGCAATGGCGGCTCGCCGAACCTCGCGCGATGCCTTGCTGACATGACCGGCGTCGTAGGGCGGTTGCGGGTCGTACTCGATGATCAACTGAGCCGTTTGCGCCTGCCGCGCGCCGAAGGTTTCCCCGACCAGCCACAGCGCCAGATCGATGCCCGCGGACACCCCCGCGGCCGTGATCGTCTTTCCGTCGCGCACGATCCGTTCGTCCGGTCGAGCGTCCGCTCCGAGCGCACGCAACGCGGACTGCGCCAGCCAGTGCGTCGTTGCCGGCCGTCCGGGCAACAGTCCGGCTGCGGCCAGTACCAGCGCACCCGTGCAGACCGAGGTCGTCCAGAGCGTGCCCTCGTGCGCTCGCCGCAGCCAGTCCAGCAGCGCGTCGTCGACCGCGGCTGCCGCCGAGCCCGGACCACCGGGAACGAGCACGATATCGGGCGCGGGCGTCTCATCGAACGAATGCGTGGCGCCCAGCAGCAGCACCCCGCTGTCGGTGGCGATCGGTCCCGGCTCGTGCCAGACGAAGCGGACCTGCGCCCCCGGCGCGAAGCGCAGCACCTCGTACGGGCCGATCGCGTCGAGCGCGGTCATCCCCGGATAGGTCACGATCGCGATCCGCACCGGCTTGCCCGGTACGCCCTGCTCGAATCCGGTCATCTTCGCCCCCTGTTCATCGGGCATCTCCGCGAAGAAGAGATGCCTGGAGTCTCATTGTGCCGAACCGGTGTCGATCTCCGCCGCATGAGCCATGCTTGGCGCCGACCCCGCTTCCGGAAAGGATCATCGATGACGAATCCAGAGGACCCGGGCTCGGTCGCGCGTCGTTACGTCGAGGCGATCGGCGAGCAGGACTGGGAGACCGTCGCGGACTGCTGGCGGCCGGGCGCGCTCGACGTGTTCGTCGGCATCGCCGACCTGCGCGCTCCGGACGAGATCGTGGCCTACTTCCGCGATGTCCATGTCGCGGTTCCCGACCTCACCGTGGACATCCTCTCGGTCACCGCGCAGGACGAGCGCGCGGTGGTGCACTGGCGCATGCGGGGCCGGTTCGACGGCACCGTGCCGCTGATCGGGTTGGCGCCGAACGGACGACAGCTCGACATCCTCGGCACCGACGTGTTCGTCGTGCGGGGCGGGTTGATCGAGTCGAACACCGCGATCGTCAACGGACTCGACCTCGCCCGCCAGCTCGCCGTCCTGCCTCCGCCGCACTCGATCGCCGAGCGAGTGCTGTTCGGTCTCGCCAATTCGATTGCCCCACTGGGCAAAGCGATCCGCGCCCGGAACCGTCCCGGGAAGTAGCCCACCGCTGCCGAGCGGGCCGCGATGAGAGACACTGGTGCCGACACCGGGGATCGAAAGGGGTGGGGACGTTGGCGACGATCGTCCTTGTACACGGCATCGCGCTGGAACAGGAATCGGCTGACACGTTGGAGGCGCGCTGGCTGCCCGGACTGGCGGGCGGAGTGCGAAATCACGGCGCCCCCGAGCTCGCGGACCGGTTGTGGCGCGACAATTCCCCCGGGGACCTGTCGACCCGCATGGCCTTCTACGGCAATCGGTTCCTGGTCGAAGGCGCCCAGGGCACGGGCGCCGAACTCGACGACGCGCAATTGGACTTGATGGAGCAGCTCGCCGCCGAATGGCTCGCGACGGCCGCCGCACACGCGGGCGACGAGCGTGATCGGGCGACCGCCCGCCGCCTGGGCACTCCCCCGCCGCCGGGTGCGGTGGCGCAGGGAGCGCAGGCTCGACTGCGGCCTGCGCTCAACGCGCTGATGCGGTTGCGCTGGTTCGCACCGTTCGGCTTCGGATTGGCGCAGAAGTTCGTCATCCGCGCGCTGTCCCAGGTCGCCCGGTACTTCACCGACGACGAGGTGCGGGAGTACGCCCAGCGGCAGGTGCTCGACCAGGTCGGTCCCGACACCCGCCTGGTCATCGCGCACTCGCTCGGCAGCGTGGTGGCCTACGAGGCGCTGCACCGCACCGACCAGCCGGTGACCCTGCTGACCATGGGCTCGCCGCTCGGTCTGCGCACGGTCGTGTACGACCGGCTGCGCCCGCAGCCGAGCACCGTGCCGAAAGCGGTGACGCACTGGCACAACTTGGTCGACGAGGACGACCTCGTTGCGGCGCATCTCGACCTCACTCCGTTCTTCCCGCCGTATCCCGGCGGCGCCGTCGTCCCGGTCACCGAGCAATCCTTCGACAACGGCGCGTCGCCGCACGACTCGACCAGCTATCTGATCAAACCGGTCACCGGCGGCATCGTCGCGAAAGCGCTCGGCCACTAGCGGCTCTCGAATTACCCTGTGAGCGCGATGGTTTCACTGCTCGAACCGACCCGGCGGTCGCGCCGGAGCAGGTACACCGCGAGTACGACGCCCAGGCCGGTGAGTGCCGCGCCGACCAGGTAGAGCGACCGCAGACCCGGCCCGTCGGCGAGGACCCAGCCGCCGATCCGGCCCGCGCCCGCCGCGGCGAGCTGGAATCCCGACGCGTTCACCGCGACGGCCAGGGTCGGCGCGGCCGTGGCCGCGGCGACCACCCGGGTCTGCATACCCGGGATGATCGCGAAGGCCAGCGCACCGAGCGCGAAGATCAGCGGCGCGACGAGGATCCTTGTCCCACCTGCCGTCCAGAGCAGGACCAGCACGATGGCCAGCGCCACGAGTAGCGCGGTCACCGAGGGCAGCAGCGCCCGGTCGGCGAGCTTGCCGCCGAGCTGGTTGCCGACCACCGCGCCGCAGCCGTAGACCAGCAGCAGGATCGGCACTGCCCCGGCGGGAAAGCCGCCGACCTCGGTGAGCAGCGGCGCGATGTAGGTGAAGACCATGACCACGCCGATGTTTCCGACGGCGGTGAGCGCCAAGGCCCAGAGCACGTCGCGATCGGTGAACACACGCAGTTCCCGCCCGATAGAACCGGCGGCCGACCCCGGCGAGTCCGGCATGAAGCGCAGCACCAAGGGAAGCGCCAGCGCTGCGCACAGCGCCACGGACGCGAAAGTCGCTCGCCAGCCCAGACTCTGGCCGATCGCCGCGCCCAGTGGCGTACCGAGCACGATGCCCAGATTCATCCCGAGCGCCACCCGCGCCACCGCCGCGGCTTCGGATCCCGGCCGAGCGGTCGACACGGCCGTGGCGATCGCGACCGCGAAGAAGGTGGCGACGACGGAGCCCGCCGCACCGCGCATCACGAGCAGCACAACGTAATTCGGCGCAAGCGCCGAACCCGTATTCGCCAGTATCGACACCAGCACCAACCCGATGACCAACGGCTTGCGCGCCACCCGCGCGGTCAGCACGGTGACCACCGGACCGCCGACGACCATGCCGACCGCATACGCCGTCACCAGCGCGCCCGCCGCGGCCACCGAGACGGCCAAGCCGTCCGCGACGTCGGGCAGGATGCCCGCGATCACGAATTCGCCGGTGGTCAGGGTGAACACGACGAGCATGAGAGAGAACACCGCGGACCGCATCACACGCCTTCCAGATAGTTCTAACTATAATGATTTGAACTAGAACTATCACAGTTCGAATCGAAGACGCTAGACTCGGAGCAATGACGCGGCAGCCGGACCCCGTGGTGGACACCGAACTCGACCGCGACGTGTGCAAGCTGGTGCACCGGTTCACCCACCGGCTGGACGTGCACGTCCGCCGCGTCGCCGAGCAGCTCGACCTCACCCCTTCGCAAGTGATCGCCCTGCGGGAACTGTCCGAGGCGATCACCGCCAGGGAGCTGGCGGCGCGAATGTCGTGCGAGCCGTCCAACGCGACCTTCGTGCTGGACCGGCTCGAGCAGCAGGGCTTGGTCCGCCGCGAGCCGCATCCCACGGACCGGCGCGCGAAACAAATCGTGCTGACACCGGCCGGTCAGCGGCGGCGCGACGACGCGCTCGAATTACTCGGCGCCAACTCACCCCTGACGGCACTGACCGAAGCTCAGCAAGAGGCCCTGCGCGACCTCTTGCTCACCATGGCCACCGATACCGAGGGCTGATCGAGACCCGCCCCGCCTGGCTACCGAACACTCTGCGAGAGATGCGCTTTCGCGTCCTCGTAACCCCCTGCGGGCGCCGCCTCGTCGCGGGTGTAGACCAGGTGCAGCACACCGGTCTCGAAGGTCTGCGACGACAGCAGCCGCAGCGGAATCGTTTGGGCGCCGTCCTCGAACAGACGCTCGCCTTTGCCGACCGCGATCGGGTGCACGAGCAGGTGCAGCTCGTCCAGCAGGCCCACGGCCAGTAGCTGACGGACGACCGAGACGGAGCCGCTGATGCCGATGTCGCCGCCCGGCTCGTTCTTCAACGCCGTCGCCGCCTCGATCAGGTCGCCGTCGATCACTTCGGAATTGCGCCAGGTGAAGTCGAGATCCTGCCGGGTCACCACGATCTTGCGCGCATCGCCCAATTTCTTGGCGAACACCGCGTCCGGGCCACCTGCCTGTTCGCGCTCCGGCCAAGCACCCGCGAAGCTGTCATAGGTCCTGCGGCCGAGCAGCAGCGTGTCGGCGGCGCCGAGCTGGGCGTCGACCGCCGCGCCCATGGCGTCGTCGAAGTAGGGGAAGTGCCAGTCCTGCGGGTCCTCCACGACACCGTCGAGGGCGACGAACAGACCTGCGGTGATTTTCCTCATTCGCGTTTCTCCTGGATCAATGCTGCGGGTGTTGTCGCTTGATCCGACGGGACAACGCGCGCGAACTCATCGGTGGGCGCGCTATCCGGCTGGTCTCGTATCGGAGCCGTGGAAGGCGGCCCGATAGCTGTGCGGACTCGTCCCCACCACCCGCTTGAAGCGGTCGCGGAACGCGGTCGGCGATCCGAAACCGACTTGGCCCGCGATCCGGTCGACCGGGTGGCTGGTGGCTTCCAGCAGATACTGGGCCTGCCGGATACGGGCGCGCAGCAGCCACTGCAACGGTGTGGTGCCGGTGTGCTCGCGAAAGCGGCGATTGAGCGTGCGAGTGCTCATTCCGGCGTGTGCGGCGATGTCGTCCAGGGAGAGATCCCGCGCCGAGTTGTCCTGAATCCACCGCAGCACCGGTTCCAACGCCGAGCCGCGCGGCGTCGGCGGCTGGTCGTGCACGATGAATTGCGCCTGTCCGCCTTCGCGCTCCAGCGGGACGACCGCCGCCCTGGCCGCGTCGGCCGCCGTCGCCGAGCCGTAGTCCCGGCGAATCATGTGCAGGCACAGGTCTATTCCGGCGGCCGCGCCCGCCGAGGTGAGCAGCGATCCGTTGTCCACGTACAGCACCTCGGCGTCCACCTCGATGTCCGGGTGGCGGGTCGCGAGTTCCGCGGCGGCGAGCCAGTGGGTGGTCGCGCGGTGGCCGTCGAGCAGTCCGGTCGCGGCCAGGATGAAGGCGCCCGAACAGATCGACGCGATGCGCGTGCCCGCGGCCGCCGCCCGGCGCAGCGCGTCGATCACCTCCTCCGGCACCGGCGAGTCCAGGTCGGCGCAGCCGGGTACGACGATCGTGTCGGCCTCGGTCAGCGCCTCGAGCCCGTGCAGCGCCCGCAGCGTGAACACCCCGGCGTCGACTGTCGATGTGGCCGCGCAGACCAGTACGCGATAACCGGGCCTGCCGTCGGGGAGCCTCGTCCGTCCGAACACCTCCAGGGGCGTGGCAAGATCGAACGCGATCACCTTGTCCAGGGCGAGTACGGCCACGGTATGCATGGCGAAAGCGTATTCATCCGGTCACTTCCAGCCAATACCGCCTGTCTGGCGTTCCGTTCGATCTCCGCAGCTCACAGCACTTGGCGAGAAACGACCGCTATATGGCACTTTCGCCAATTTCGCTCCCCCGCCACGCTGACTAGTGTCGACCGCCGTGACGAAGTTCCTGCTCTCGGTCCACATGCTCGCCGTGATCATCGCCGTCGGCCCGGTAACGGTCGCGGCCAGCATGTTCCCGGCCACCACCCGCCGCGCCCTCGCCGCCACCGCGACCGGCCACGATCCCGCCGTCCTCGGCACGCTGCATCGCATCTGCCGGGTCTATGCCCTGTTCGGCGTGCTCGTCCCGACCTTCGGTGTGCTCACCGCGCTCAGCCTCGGCGTGCTCGACGACGCCTGGCTGGTGGTGTCGATCGGGTTGACCGCGGCCGCGGCGGGCGTGCTCGCACTGCTCGTGCTGCCCGGGCAGCAGAAGATCCTGGCCGACCTCACCGGCACCACTCCGGCGCTCATCCGCCGTCTCGCCATGGACACCGGGGTGTTCAACGTGCTGTGGGCGGTGGTCACCGTCCTGATGATCGTGCGGCCGGGCTCGACGACCGGAGCGTGACGCTCAGTCGGGCAGGTAGCGGACCGCCATCGTGACATCGCGCACGATCATGATCGGGCACGCCACCGACAGCAGCAGGGCCTGGCTGGTCGAGCCGAACAGCATGCCGGCGAACCCGCCGCGGCCCCGGCTGCCGACCACCAGCAGCTGGGCCTGCTCGGAGCGTTCGAGCAGAGAGCGCTCGGGCCGGTCGGTCACGATCTCGCGCCTGATCAGCACCTCGGGGAAACGCTCCTGCCATCCGGCGAGGCTTTCCGCGAGCACGATCTGCTTCTCGGTGTCTACCGCGAGTTCGGCGCTCACCGTCGGCATTTCGATGCCGATCCACACATGCAGCGCCAGCAGGGGCACACCCCGCGCCGAAGCCTCCCGTAGCGCCGCTTCGATGGCGGGTTCGCTGATCTCGGTGCCGTCCACCCCGACGACGACCGGCCGCTTCCTGGCTTCCTCGGTGAGCGGCGCACCCTCTCGGACCACGACCACCGGGCAGTGCGCCCGCCGCGCCAGCGCCGCGCTGACCGATCCGAGCAAGGCACGTCGCACGGTGCCGCGCTCCCTGGTGCCGACCACCGTCAGCCTCGCCCGGCCGGTGCGGTCCAGCAGCGCCGGCCCGGCCGGCTCGTGCACCAGCTCGGTGCTTACCTCGACGTCGCGCAGAGCGCGGACGGCGATTCGCGCCTCCTCTGCCGCCGTGTCGAGCACCCAGCGCCCGTGGCCCTCCAGCCGGGCATAGTCGGTGCTGGTGAGCGGTTCGGTGATGCCAGGTCCGTAGTCGGCGACCGGGTCGAGCGCGTGCACGAGGTGCAGCGGCGCCCGGTGCTGCGCGGCCGCCTGCGCTCCCCACGCGACCGCCGCCGCCGATCCGGCGGACCCGTCCACACCGACCACGATCGGCCCGTTGCTTCGCATGCTCACGTCCTTTCACGCCGAAAAGATCGAGCCCCGCACCACCGCGCTCGACCCTACCGGCGCGGCGGACCGGAAGGGTCGCCGTCAACCGCCGAGAACGGCGCACGCGTAGCCCAGGTGGACGCCTTGGCCGACCCTGAGGTCGATACTCGCCACGTACGGCGTCTCCGGCTGCTGCACGGCACTGATGGTGTGCGGTCCGGGCGTGGCGGGCACCCAGTCGATCAAGGCGACACCTCCGGAGGGGCGGACCACGCCGAACGGAATACCGTTGTCGTAGAAGACGACCGGCGTGATGCTATCGGTCAGGGTGGCTCGCGCGGTATAGGTGCAGCCCGTCCCGTAGTTCGTCACCAACCCGAAGTTGATATCGGGATACATCTCCACCTGGGTAACCGTGGCCCCAGCCGAGGGGTGGCCACCCAGCACGACCGCCGCGGTGGCTACGATCGCCGCTACCGCACCAACTCGTATCCGCATTCCGGTGGTCCTATCGTCGTGAGTCGCTCTTCTTCGAACGGGCGCGGGCAACGGTCGCCGGCGCGATGTCTAGATCCTCACTCCCGTTCGGTCTCGGCGGGGTGCGAACCGCCGAATCTCGACCACGCCGGGACACGAATCGGGCGGCTTTCCACGCCGCCGCCGTACGGCAGGGGACCGGCGTGGCTACGACGACCTCCGCCCCGAGTGCCGTGTGTTCGGTCGTGTCGTCCCGGCGTGGTTGTGTGTCCGAAGGTTTCCTACAGGCGACGGAGGTGCGGAGTGGTCGCGATCGACTTCGAGCGGATGGTGCGCGGGGCCAGGCCGGTTTCGGTCCGGCGTTCGATCGCCGCTCAGGGGCTCGGTGGCGTGCCGCCGACGATACTGGTGCTGGCGGGCATCGTCAGCGTGCAGGTAGGCGCGGCGGTGGCCAAGCAGCTGTTCCCGGCTACCGGCGCGGCCGGTGCGGTCACATTGCGGCTGGTCTTCGCCGGAATCGTCCTGCTGGTGATCTGGCGCTCGTCGCTGCGGGTGGCGCGTGGCGCACTGCCCGTGGTGCTCGGGTACGGGGCGGTGCTCGCGTTGATGAACCTCTCGTTCTACGCGGCGATCGATCGGATTCCACTCGGCATGGCGGTGACCATCGAATTCCTGGGACCGCTCACGGTCGCACTGGCGGGCTCGCGGCGCTGGAGCGATCCGCTGTGGGCGGTGCTTGCCGGGGCCGGAGTGCTGCTGCTGACCAGGGCGGACGGAGACGTGGACTGGGTCGGGGTGATGTTCGCGCTGGCCGCGGCGGCCTGCTGGGCGGGTTACATCTTGCTGAGCGCCGCCCTCGGCGAGCAGACCAGCGGCGGCGGCGGGCTGGCGCTCGCCATGGCATTCGGCGGGCTGGTGATGTTGCCGGTCGGCGTCATCGACGCGGGCGCCGCGCTGTTGCGGCCCGGCGTGCTGGCCGCCGGATTCGCGGTGGCGATACTGTCGTCGGTGCTGCCGTATTCGGTCGAGCTGGAAGCGCTGCGGCGGATGCCGCCTCGCGTCTTCGGCGTGCTGATGAGCCTCGAGCCCGCAGTGGCGGCGATCGCGGGCCTGGCCGTCCTCGGTCAGGTCATGACTCTCGGGCAGTGGGCGGGCGTCGCGTGTGTGGTCGCCGCGTCGGCAGGTGCGACACGGACCGGAGCGAAGGATTGAATCGGCGGTCGGGCGCGGCTCAGCTCCTCTGCCGGGAGGAACCGGATTGCCCGGCGTCACGGTGCTCGTCGCGCGCGGTATCGGGGTTGTCGGCGATCAAGCTGCCGAGCAGGGCAAGAGAGCGCTCGGAGGGCGATCCGGGCTCCGCGTGGTAGGCGATCAGTAGCTGACCCGGCGCGCCGTTGACGCTGAACGTCTCGTAGGACAGGGTCAGGTCCCCGACCACGGGGTTACGGAAATGCTTGACGCCCGCGGTCTTCGCGCGGACGTCGTGGCGCGCCCACAGCTGCCGGAATTCCTCGCTCTTCAGCGACAGCTCCCCCACCAGTGCGGTCAAGCGCGGATCGTCCAGGTCGGCGCCCGCGGTCGCCCGCAGGCTCGCGACGGTGTCGGCCGCGATGGTCGGCCAATCACCGTAGATGTCGCGCGCCTCGGGATCGAGGAAGACCATGCGCACCTGGTTGACGCCGGGAACAGAGCACGAATTGACCGCCGCGGCCAGCGGATTCGCCGCCAAGACGTCCAGATATCTGCCGAGCACCAGCGCGGGGGTGTTCGGCCAGGCGTTCATCAGGCGGACCAAACCCGGTGCGACGCGCTCGGGCTGCCGAGGGGCCTTCGGCCGACGCCCGGTGGGGCGCGCCAGTTCCCGCAGGTGCGCCGTGCCCTCCTCGTCGAGCGCGAACACCCGCGCCAGCGCGGCGATGACCTGTTCGGAGGGGTGCCTGTCGCGCCCCTGTTCCAGGCGCACGTAATAGTCGGCGCTCACCCCCGCGAGCAGCGCGATCTCCTCGCGGCGCAGCCCGGCGACCCGTCGCTGGCCACCGCTGGACATCCCGAAATCTTCCGGTCGGACCAGCTCACGGCGCGCGCGCAGGAAGGCGCCCAGTCGATTGTCGGAATCCATGGTTCGAGGGTAGGTCAGCCGCACCGGGCCTGGGTGGCCCCGCGACTACCAGGAAGTCCGCAGCCTGTCAGGCGAGCGGGAAAGGCCGGAAGGTAGTGGACATGACGAACAACCTTTCCGGCCGCGTCGCGGTCGTCACCGGAGCATCGAGCGGAATCGGCGCCGCGACCGCGCGGCAGCTCGCGCAGCAAGGCGCCGAGGTAGCGCTGTTGGGCAGGCGCAAGGATCGCATCGAAGAACTCGCCGCCGAGATCGGCGCGAACGCGGTCGCGGTGGTCGCCGACGTCGGTGATCAACAGTCCCTGCGAGACGCCGCCGCCACCGTGCGGGCGGCGTTCGGGCCCGTCGACCTGGTCGTCGCGAACGCGGGCGTCATGCTCGCCGCGCCGTTCGAATCCGCGTTGACCGACGAGTGGGACCAGATGGTCGGCACCAACATCACCGGCTTGCTCTACACCGCGAGAGCGTTCATCGACGACTTGCTCGCCGCCGCGACCGAGGACAAGCCGGCGGATCTGGTGCTGGTCGGCTCGATCGGCGGGCACACCGTCTTCCCCAACTACGCCGTGTACACCGCCACCAAGGCCGCGGTCGCGCACCTGACCCGCAACCTGCGGGCCGAGTTCGGGCCGCGCGGCGTCCGGGTCAAGAACATCGAACCCGGCTTCGTCGGCACCGAACTCGGCGCGGGGATGCAGGACGAGCAACAACGCGCCGGGCTGGAGGAGTGGCGCACGGCGATAAAGATCCTGGAATCCGCCGACATCGCCGACGCGATCGCCTACACCGTGGGCGCGCCCCGGCACGTCAACATCGCCGAACTGGTCGTCGTCCCGACCCAGCAGGGCTGATCACCGACCTGTCCGTTGGAACGGGGCATGCCCATACCTGGGCATGCCCCGTCTGAATTCCGCGCGGCGCTCGGTTTCGCTCGAGCGAAAACGTCGGCCCGGCTCGATCTCCCGCCGGTCAGCCGAGCTTGCGGGTGAGGAAGTCGCGGATCAGTGCGGCTATCTCGGTGCCGTGCGTTTCCAGGGCGAAGTGGCCCGTGTTCAGCAGGTGCAGTTCGGCGTCCGGCAGATCGCGCAGGTAGGAGCGGGCGCCGTCGGCTCCGAAGATCTCGTCGTGCTCGCCCCAGGTGATCAGGACCGGAGGCCGGTGCTCAGCGAAGTACTTCTGGAACTCCGGGTAGAGATCCAGGTTCAGCTTGTAGTCGGCGAAGAGCTGGAGTTGGATCTCCTTATTGCCCGGCCGATCCAGGTAGTGCTGATCCAAAGTCCAGGTGTCGGGGCTGATCCACGCCAGCCGATCGGCCGGCACACCGTGCGTGTACTGCCATCTCGTGGCGTCGATTTCGAGCAGCTTACGCACCTCGGGCTCGTGTGCGGCACGGTCGTTGGCGTGTGCGAACAGCACCTCCCAGAACGGGGTGAACCCCTCCAGGTAGGCGTTGCCGCTCTGGGTGATGATCGCGGTGACGCGATCCGGGTTGCGGGAGGCGATGCGCAGTCCGATCGGTGCGCCGTAATCCTGGATGTAGAGGGCGAACCGCTGGACACCCAAAGTGTTCAACAGTTCCAGGGTGATCTCGGTGAGCTTTTCGAAGCTGTAGTCGAAGGCGAGCACGGACGGCATGGCCGATTGCCCGAATCCGATATGGTCCGGCGCGATCAGATGATAATCTGCGGCCAGCTCCGGCAACAGATTGCGGAACATCGCCGAACTCGTCGGAAAGCCGTGCAGCAGTACGACGGTCGGCTTGCCGGGATCTCCCGCCTCGCGGTAGAAGACCGGCAGACCCTGGATCTCGACGGTGTTGTGGCGCACTGTGTTCACTGTGTTTCTCCTGGTTGTACTTGATCGAACGGACAGTTGGGGTCGGTCGCAGGCAACAAGAACCTCGGCGAGGTCGGCGTAGCAGCGGTCCGAGCACCGATCGGGCTCAGTGCCGGGCACGGATCGTGGACGGTCGGGCCGCGCTGGTGAGGAGTTGGGTTTCGGGTTCGCGCCCCGGGACGACCAGTAGCGCCGCGGCGACACTGAAGACCACACCCAGTGCGAAATATCCTCGGTAGTCGCCGGTCTGAGCATGGATTCCACTGGCAACCGCCAGACCGGCGGCCGCGGCGAGCTGATGGATCACCCACGCTGGAGCCAAGGTTCGGCCCATCCGGGCGGGGTCGAGACCGCGGGTGATGATCGCCATGGTCAACGGGATGACCGGAAATGAGGCCGCGCCGAAGACCACCGCGACTGCGATGAGCACGCTCGAACCGGGCACGAAGACGGCGAGCGCGAGCGCGATCACCCGCATCCCGTACAGGATCCGCAGCAGGACCTCTGGTCGATACCAACGCTGCAATCGCGCCATCGCCGCCGAAGTCAGGCCCGCCGCCAATGCCGCGACAGCCACCAGGCGACCGGCACCGGCGATCGACCAGTCGGTCTGGACCGCATGTTCGGGCAGCATCAGGACAACCACGTAGAGGGTCGCCGAATGCAGGCCGAAAGAGATCAGCACACGCCCCCGACCGGCCAACGACTCGGCCCGCAGTGCGAGGCCGCGGATATTGTCGGCGGGCAGCACCCACCACAGCACAGCGGTGACCAACAGCCCAACGCCGCCGAGAAGTGCGTAGGTAGCCCGGACACCGACGGGCTGGAACAACGCCGTGGCAATCCACGGACCGATCAACTGCCCCAAGTTGATCCCCACCGCCGCCCTGGCGAGCGCGGGCCCGACCTGATCCCCCAGCACGCGTCCGATCATGGTGGTGACCGCGAGCGTGGACGACGAAGCGAACCCGATCCCGCCGAGGAACACGTAAGCCGTGACGAATTCCCACGTCGTACGCACCACCGCCAGCACAAGATAGCTGGCCGAGATCAGCATCAGACCGCCGATCAGCACCCGCTTCGCTCCGACCCGATCCAACAGGCCACCGACGAACGGCTGGGCCAGCCCTGTCACCGTGGTGCCGAGAGCGGCGGCGATGGCCAGCGCCGTGGCACTCACCCCGTACGAGGCGGCGGTGGGCGCGAAGAACACTCCCATGGAGAAGTTCAGTCCGAACGACACCGTCATAGCCGCCAGGCCTGCCCAGCCAACCTGTTCGCGCCGCATGCACCACACCACCTAAACCATCTAAATGACTTTCAGTGGTTAAGAATGCATGCGTGTCACTAACCTGTCAAGATTATATAGACGGTTAGTCATGAGGAACGTGCTCAGCCCGCACGGCAACATCCCGCCCGCGACCGGCATATCCGACGAACCTCACCTGGACGAGGTGAGCGCCCTTCCAACGGCGTCGATCAACGACCGATGACCGCCGCCATCACACCGACCGCGGAGACCGAGCCGCCGCCCCGCCGAACGAACTCGGCGCGGCGATGACTTGGAGATGCCACCTAGCCGAGATCCGCCCAGCCAGGCCAAGGCCGCATGCCCTCGTCGCCGCGGATGTATGCGAGACGGCGCAGCGCCTGGCGCTGGTAAGCCGGGTCGGCGGTGGCAGCATGCATCGACCGCAGCGCCATCTGGAACTCCTGGATGTCGCGCAACAGGTAGAACCCATCCCAGCGCATCACGTCGCGGCCATACCCGGCGCAGAAGTCCGCGTACTGCGAAACGGTGATCTCGGCTGCCGTCCAGCACTCGATCGCCGCGGGCACCAGATCCCATTCCGGCGGGCCGATCATCGCCCGGCCCGCACCTGTCAGGATCACATCCCCGTCGTGGGCGACTACTGCCACGCTGTCGACCCAGTCACCACCCTGCACCACCGACCACGGCATACCCTTGGGCAGCGCCTTCCACCGGCCGCGCAATTCCTCCAAGTGTTTGGTCAGCCAGCGCCGATCGTCCTCGGACACGGTCCGCGCGGCGGCGATCTGCTCCTCGACCCGCGCCAAGGGTGACATCCGGCGTAGCTCGAACCCCGGCAGCGGCAGCCGGTGCAGCCGCCCCAGCGCCCTGGCCACTTCCGCGGGCGTACCGGGGCGATGCGGCGGCAGGTCGTGCCAGAAGGTCACCGGGCAGCCCTCGACGACCACCGGCTGCGGGATATCGGAGACGACGCGCAGGGCCGACACCCCGCAAGTGTCCAGCCAGCGAGCCACGGCGACTTCCCGCCCGGTCGCGTGCTTTTGTCCGCGCCCGCCGATCCGCACGACGATCCCGTCGCGCAGCCGGTAGGCGCCCCGCATTCCCAGCGACTCGGCATCGCTGGCATCGATGCCGACGCTCACACAGGCGGCGCGCAGAATCGACCGCATCCCATTGCCCGCAATCCCCGCGGTCATGTCAGCCTCCCAAGCCCCCCACTCCCACTTTGGGAGCAGTAACCCATCTCGGCCTCGAGCTTCATGGCAGCCATCCAGATACCGGGGGGCTAACACCCCATTTTCCCTGGTAAATCGACATTACCCCCGACATTCCACCCCAGTCAGCAATCAAACAGAAAACATCCGATTCGCCCGAATTACCCGCTTTGTCGCCGCAGGCGGACCGAGCGGGAACAGACCCATGTGGACTACCCAGGCAACACCGGGGTCGCCCGAGGCGGGGTCGTCGAGCCGAGGCGCGGAGCCGCCTCCACACGCTTACGCAGTGACACCAGGCGCACGGCCGGCGCCCGAATCAGCTCAAATCTTGACGTTGGCCCACTTCGCGAACCGGACCAGGGTGTCGGTTCCGCGGCGGGCGTGGGCGAGCACACGGACGGTCTCGTGCACCTGCGGGTGGTTGCGCGTGAGCCCCGGCGCGATCCGGCGCGCCTGATCGAGACTGGTCAGGGCACGATGCCTGTCCCCGTGTAGCAACCACGCGCGAGACACGTCGATCCAGTGATGCCCGGCGCGCGACGGCGAGACCGACGCCGGTAGCCGAATCCCCTCGGCGCGCGCCACCGCGGTCGTGCCATCGGACAACTCGACGGGCACCGCGACCGAGTGGATCGCGACGTTCGGCAGATGGAACCCCGTTCCGTACTCCTGGTACGAGGCGGAGCGGATCGCCTCCCCGATCCGGCGCGCTTCCCGAAGGTGCGCGTCGGCGGTGTCGGCGTCGAGCGCGCGAGCCGAGAGAATCGCCCCCCGCAGGTGCAGCGCACCGCGCACCGCGAGGACTTCCGGCGTGGTGGGCAGTCGTTCGCTGGCGGCGTGTGCGCGCTCGATGATCCGCATCCCACCGGTGTATGCGCCGGAATACAGCAGGATCAGCGCGCGGTGGTATTCGGCCGCGATCGGCCACGCCGGGTCACCACCGCGTTCAGCGGCCCACACGCAGCGCTCGGCGGCCAGCCCCGCGAGGTCGAGGTAGCCGTACCGGTAGGCGACCGACGACGCACTGTTGTAGGCGTAGGCGAGCGTCGAATAGATCGTCTCCAGACGCTGCCCGGAAGGCTCGTCGCTCGCAAGCATGTGCAGACCGTGGATCACGTCCGGAAGTTCGGCGATGTGGTCGCCGTACCGCCCCCGACGCCTGCTCTCCTGAACCCGATGCAGTGCCGCGGTCAGCTTTTCCAGGGTGGTCGGCGCGCTCAGGGGTTCGTCGTTGAACGCCAGAATCTTTCGGCGCATCTCGCGAATGGTGGCGTGTGCCCCAGCATCCTCGCGCGTCGGAGTGTATGGCTGCCCGGTCAGGTCTTCGATGTTCACCCCGAGGGCGCCGGCTACGGCCGCGATGAACGCGGGCGAGGCGGGGCGGGCGCTTCGCTCGACCTTACGCAGCAGCGATACCGACACATTCGCCTTCTGCGCGAGCTGTAACTGGGTGAGCCGAGCGAGCTTGCGCGCCCTGGCCGTACGTTCCCCCACCCCGGCATCGTCCATGCCCCCACGGTGACACACGATGTGCCGCTTCGCATGGGTTCACCCGGGCCAAGGTATCCACAGGCCCCGACGTCGGTTCACCCCTGATCCCCAGCGTCGGATGCCCCACCGACCACACTTCCACGCGCCGAAGGGTCACCGAATGACCACAGAGCTCACAACCATCCTCATCGTCATCGCCGCCCTCGGCGGACTGCTCATCCTGGTGTTCTGAGTACTGCCGTGGCTACTCGAGCTGGGCGACGATCCGGATGAGTCGGTACCCGCGCGCGAGATCTTCGAGCGACTGGAGGACGAGCAGCGATGACCGCGCCGGACGATCAGGAGGAGGGGCCGTACGGGTGGCTCGAGCGCCCCGACGGAATATGGCACATGGTCGAGGAGCGCGGAATCCTGAGCAAGCCGTTCAAGGCGGTCGATGGCCGCGCAGTCCCGGTCGAGGAGAGCAAGGAATGGGTCGAAAACGAACAGCATCCTGATCTCGGAACCCGCCGGGTTTCGAGGGCGAAGCTCTTTGAGGTTGTGCAGAGCGCTGGACTGTATCCGATCGACCAACGGCCTACCCAGCTCCGGTCCACGCTCAGCCGGAAGTCTGCCGCACAGCCCACGGGCGGCTGGTGTGCCACTACGGAAGGCCCGTCCTGGCAGACCGAGCCTTCCGTAGTGGAGCTTGCGGGAACTTACTGGAACCATGACCGCCCAGCGCGACCACGGATACGGGGGTCCGGGGGCGGAGCCCGCCGGGCGGGGCGTGGGGGTTGCACCCCCATAAAACACTCAGCGGAACGAGCGAGGCCCATGCCCTCCATGGGCATGGGCCTCGCACTCGTGGAGCTGCCGGGAATCGAACCCGGGTCCTCCGCCGCGTCTTCAGGGCTTCTCCGTGTGCAGTCCGCTGTGCCTCTACTCGGATCTCCGGGTCCCGCGAACAAGCCCGGATGACGATCCCAGTCGCTGTTCGATGTCCCGTCCTACTCCGCGACCGAGTAGGACGGTGAGCCCTCTAGCTGATGCCGGCACCGGAGCCGAGGGCATGCCCCGGGCCGACAGAGACGCTCTGCTGGTTAGGCAGCGAGAGCGTACTCGCGCTGATGAGAATCGGCGCTTAATTGGTTGCAACGACGCTTACGGTGGTCTCTTGCCTGCACCGACACGCTTCCCCTGAATCTACGTACGCAGTCGAAACCGTTCAGCCCCGTACGCCCCGGCACCTTGCCGGGCTGTCCATGTTAACACCGCCGGAAGCTCGGATCATCCCGATTTTCGGTGGTGGCGGTCGCCACATCCGCTGCTTCCGGTGGACACATCTCGTCGCCGAGAAGGCCCAGGTCGGCGTATGTACGTCGCGGCGTCGAACCTGACCTGTCGTGGAGAACCGAGGAACATCCTCCGCGGGCCAATGGACCATCGGCACTCCGGGGGCTGAGCGGGCGTACCCGCCGACGACCTCCCGCACCGCGAGCCGAAGCACGCCGCAAGCACCGTTGACGATCACCGCACGCGCGGTACCCGCCCCTTCCCGGATGCTGGTAGCCGATTCTCCGGGCGCGACGACGAAGCCGACTTACACTGCACGAGCCGTACGATCGGCTCTGAGCAGCGGATCTCGAATTCAGACTAAGGAAACACTTTGGCAGTTCGCACCATTCGGAACAGGTTGCTGCGCTTGTCCGCCCTCACCGTCATCGCCGGACTCGTCCTGGCCGGGTGCTCCACCGTGCGAGGCGAATCGAACCGGACCTCCCACCCGGGTGTCACCGCCGACCCGTGTCCCAACGCGATCGACTCCCGCAAGGGTTGTATCTACCTGGGTGTGCTGTCCGATCTGACGAGCGGGCCGTTCGCCGCGCTGGGCAAGGACATCCAGCACGGCCAGCTGGCGTTCTGGAAGGCGGTGAACGAAGGGGGCGGGATCGGCGGCAAATACGAGGTGGACATCGCCACCCACACCGAGGACACGAACTACGATCTGCAGAAGCACGCCGAGGCCTACCGGCGGATCGAGCCGCACGTCCTCGCGCTCGCGATGAGCTTCGGCACCGTGCAGACGCAGAAGGTGCTTCCCGAGATGGATGCGGCGAACATGGTCGCCATCGCCGGAACCCTCTGGTCGGGTTGGCAATTCGAGAACAGCGACAAGGGCCTGCTGCTGGAGTCCGGATACTCCTATTGTTCCGAGGCCATCATCGCCCTGGACTGGCTCGCCGAGCACGTGGCGAAGCCGAATTCCATCGCGACGGTCAGCTATCAGGGCGATTACGGCGGCGACTACTCCACCGGCGCGAAGAAATGGGCCTCCGCCAACCGCGTCGACATGGTGGCGCAGATCGACACCGAGCCCAACACTCAGATAGGCAATCAGGACGCCGCGGTCGCCAAGATCCTGAACGCCAGAGCCGATCTCGTGCTGCTGGCCACGGGGCCCGCGGAGGCGGGCGAGATCATGGGCAAGGCGGCACTGGCCGGTTTCCCGGGCAGGTTCCTCGGCTCGGGCCCGACGTGGAACGGTGGCCTGCTGAAAAGCCCGGCAGCGACAGCGATCACGGCACGCTACAACATGACCTCGCCGCTGGACGGCTGGGACGGTACCAGCGCGGGCGCGAAGAAGGCCAGGGCCTCGGCGACCAGGGAGCCATCCACCTGGGGTTACAGCGCGGGCTGGATGTTCTCCTACCCGATGAAGGCGCTGCTCACCCGGGCGGTCAACGAAGACAAGCTCAACCGTGCGGGCGTACGCGAGGCGGTGCACGGCCTGCGCGTCGACTACGAGGGCGCGATTCCCGAATACATCTACGGCGCGGCCAAACCCGACCTCACTCGGCAGCGAGCGGTCATCGAAGTGCCGGATCAGACCGCGCCGCTGGGCGCGAAGACCCTGGCGGCCGAATACCACGGCCCGACTCAGGACCGCATCACCCTCACCGAGCCCTGCGTGCAGCCGTAAGCGAGCGAACATGCTTTCACACCGTAATTTCCGTCGGCTGCTTCGTCTCGCGGCCGCTCCCCTGGCACTCGGTCTGGCGCTGACCGGCGGATGTTCGACCCCGACACCCACCGCCGCACCGGGCGTCACCCGCGAACCCTGTCCCCACGCGATACACCGCGACAAGGGCTGCATCTACTTGGGCGTCCTGTCGGATCTGAACAACGGTCCCTTCGCTCCGCTCGGAAAGTCCCTGCAAGAAGGGCAACTGGCGTTCTGGAACGAGGTGAACAAGCAGGGCGGCATCGGCGGGTACGAGATCGACATCGCGACCTACAGCCGCGACACCGCCTACGACCCGCGCAAGCACGCCAAGGAATTCGAGAACGTGGCGCCCCATGTGCTGGCTCTCGCTATGAGTTTCGGGACCGCGCAGACACTCGGCGTTCTGCCCGAGATGGACGAGGCGAACCTGGTGACCGGCGCGGGCACGCTCTGGTCGGGCTGGCAGTATCGCTCCACGGACCGCGATCTGGTGCTGGACGACGGTTTCTCCTACTGCACCGAAGCTGTGCTCGGGCTGGACTGGTTCGCGCAGAACCACTATCAGCCGCGCACGCTCGGCGTGGTCGCCTATCGCGGCAACTATGGCGGTGACTACGCCAGCGGGGCGCTCAAGTGGGCGTTGGACAATGGCGCGACAATCAACGCGCGGATCGACACCGGGCCCAATACCGAAGTGGGCAATCAGGATTACCCGGTCGCCGAGATCATGGCCGACCCGCCCGACGTGGTCCTTCTGGCCACCGGACCGGGCGAAGCCGCCGAGATCGTCGGCAAGCTGGCGAAATCCGGCTACTCGGGCCGTTTCCTGGGGTCCACCCCCACCTGGAACAACGCGTTGCTCGAGACGCCTGCCGCGCCCGCGCTCACGGCCCTCTACAACTACACCTCGCCGTTCGACGGCTGGGACGGCACGAGCACCGGAGCGCAGCGCGCCAGGAACGCCGCGCCGCGCGAACCGACGAATTTCGGTTACAACCTGGGTTGGGCGATCTCCTATCCGATGAAGGCGCTACTGACCAAGGCAGCCGAGACGGGCGAATTGGACCGCGCGACGCTGCGCAAGGCCCTCGCCGGGCTCACCGTCGATTCCGAGGGAATGGCCGCGCCCCAGGTCTATGGGCGGGAAGAACCCGACGTCGCGGCGCAGCGCGCGGTGGTCAACGTGCCCGATCCGTCCACTTCGCTGGGTTCGCGCACGGTGGTCGCCGACTACCGCAGCCCCACACTGAAGCGCATCGCGATGCGCGAGCCGTGCACACGATGATCTGCTATCGCAGGGCGGTCGTCGCGGTTCGCCGCGCGGCCGCCCGGGCTCCCTGGCGGCCGTCACGGTGAGCCGGACGACTCCGGCTGCGAGGCGCTGCATGAGCAGCGGCCGTAGTCCGGAGTTACGTGGTGATCTTCGCGTCACGTCGTCCGGCGACTCCGGGCTCACCGGTAGCGCTTCGACCGGCGCGAAACCCGCGATAGCGAGCAGGCCGGGTCGCTCGCCGGTTATCGCATGCCTTTGACCCGCCGTCCCAGCTCGCGGGTGACCTCTCGCTCGGCGGTGCGCCGGGCCAAGTCTTGGCGCTTGTCGTAGTCCTGCTTGCCCTTGGCCAGCGCCAACTCGACCTTCACCTTGCCGTCGGAGAAATACATCGACAGCGGCACCAGCGTCTGGTTGCCCTCCCGGGACTTGCCGACCAACCGCTCGATCTCGCGCTTGTGCAGCAGCAACTTGCGCACCCGGCGGGGCGCGTGGTTCGTCCAGGTGCCGTGGCTGAACTCGGGGATGTGCAGCCCACGCAGCCACACCTCGCCGTTGTCCACCGTCGCGAAGGCGTCGACCAGCGAGGCCTTGCCCTCACGCAGGCTCTTCACCTCGGTGCCGACCAACGCGATCCCGGCCTCGTAGATGTCCAGGATCGTGTAGTTGTGCCGCGCCCGGCGGTTGGTCGCGATGACCTTGCGCCCCTGTTCCTTCATAACGGTCCACTTTAAGTGACCCGGCAACCGGATTATTCCCGCAGGTCGCCGACGCGCTACCCGCCTTGGCGCAGCACTATGTAGAGAGCGAGGACGGCGAGGAACGCGACGAGCAGCGCCACCGTCGACATCCGCGGGACGCCGGACCGGTGCGGCGCCGGGCGGCGGCGCAGCCACACGCTCTCTACCGACGGATCGGTCCTGCCGCGCACGTACGGTGGCGCGTCCGGGGCCTCACCCCCGATAGAGCCGGTTGAAACTTCGTCGTCCGCATCGCTGGAACCCTCACCCGGTGCCATAGCCTGCACGGTAACCGCCACGACGGCGACACGCCGCAATTACCGCTAGGCGCAATGGAGTTGGAACTCAGCCCAAGCGCCGCCGGAAAACCTCGGTGGACCCACCGGTCGCCAGGTCGACCGTGTGCACGCCCAACTCGGCCCGGCCTTCGGTGAGCTCGAGGATCATGAATCCCAACTCGTGATAGGTCTCGTACAACGCGCTGTGACCGGCACTCGCGGCAAGTCGCGGTTCGGGGCCGACGGTCTTCGCGGCGGCACCGGACACGATCTGCCTGGTTCCCTTCGACGCCGCCGTGGGTTCGAGAACCTGCAGCGAGTGGTCGTGGCCGGACAGAATGAAGTGGCACCGGCCGACCACATGGTCTTCGATGAAGCGTTGCACGTGCACGCCGTTGATCGGCTCCAGCGACAAGCCCTCGTAGCGGCCTGCGTCGCCATGCGGGCCGTTGCTCAGGTAGGGCTGGTGGGTGCAGGCGATCTTCCACGTGGCGGGCGACTCGGCGATGGCGCGGTCGAGCCAGTCGCGTTGCTCGTTCATGAACTGGCCGTCGACCGCCCAATAGGGCGAGAACACCGGCGGCACGTAGGCGGCCAGCGGATTGACGTCGAGAACGAAGAACTCGACGACGGGGTCGGGCTCCGGGATCCGCACCGAGTAGTAGCGGCTCGGCATCCACCAGCGCCGCGAGACGGCGTGGTACTCCACCTCCGCGTTGCCGCGCAGCAGCCACCCGCCGTCACCACCGAGCACGGAGCTGTTGTCGTGGTTGCCCAGCACCATCAGCCACGGGAAATCCAGTCCGGCGTTGGGGTTTTCGAATTTGTCGGCGAACTGGACATCGGCCGCGTCGACGGGACCGTGCTCGTAGATGTTGTCGCCGAGGCCCAGGGCCAGCGAGACCGGCTCACGGCCGTGACACGCGCGCATGGCGTCGGCCACCGCCCACTGGGCGCGGGCGCCGGTGCCCGCGTCGCCGGTCAGCAGTACCCGCACCCGGCGCTCGGTCGGGAAGGGGAACTTGCTGACTCCCTCGGCGACCGGCACCGCATGCGCGGGCGTACGGCCGACCAGCGTGGCCCCGGCCGCGAGGGTGGCGGCGCCGACCAGGAATTCCCGGCGCCCGATCGTCTCGCCCGCACTCACATGTCCTCCAGGGTATTCGGCGGTCCTGCCCGGCGACCATCCTCGCCCATCGGCGATCCGCGCGGCGGAGGGCTCATGCCGCTGTGAGCACTTCGAGCACCTGTTCCCCGTATTTCGCGAGTTTGTTCTCGCCGACACCGCTGACACCGCCGAGCTCGGCCAGGCTGGCCGGCTTGCGTGCCGCGATCTCGCGCAGGGTGGCGTCATGGAAGACGACGTAGGCGGGAACGCCCTGTTCCTTCGCGGTCGCCGCGCGCCATTCGCGCAGCTTCTCGAACAGCGGCAGATCGGTCTGTGTGAGGTCGGCGGCGGCCGCCTTGGCGGCCTTCGCCGCCCGCGCGTGCTTGATCGCGCGTTCGGGCTCGCGGCGCAGGAGCACTCGGCGACCGTCGAACAGCACTTCACTGCTGGCCTCGGTGAGCGTCAACACCCCGTAGTCGCCGTGGACGGCCAGCAGCCCATGGGCCAGCAGTTGCCGCACCACCCCGCGCCATTCCGTGTCGCGCAGGTCGGTGCCGACGCCGAAGACTTTCAGCTCGTGGTGGTCGTGCTGCAGAACCTTGGGATTCTTCTTGCCGAGCAGGATGTCCACGATGTGGCCCGCGCCGAAGCTCTGGCCGCGTTCCCGCTTCAGCCGCAGCACCGCGGACAGCAATTTCTGCGCGGCCACGGTGCCGTCCCAGGATTGCGGCGGGGACAGGCAGGTGTCGCAGTTGCCGCAGGGCAGGCCGGGCTCGCCGAAGTAGGCGAGCAGTTGGGTGCGCCGGCAACCGACCGTCTCGCAGAGCGCGAGCATCGCGTCCAAGTGCAGCTGCAGCTGGCGCCGGTGGGCGGCGTCGCCCTCGGAGGCGTCGATCATCTTGCGCTGCTGCACCACGTCGTTGAGGCCGTAGACCATCCACGCCGTCGAGGGCAGCCCGTCGCGGCCGGCGCGGCCGGTCTCCTGGTAGTAGCCCTCCACCGATTTCGGCAGGTCGAGATGGGCGACGAAGCGCACATCGGGCTTGTCGATGCCCATGCCGAAGGCGATGGTCGCCACGACGACCAGCCCGTCTTCGCGCAGGAAGCGCGACTGGTTCGCCGCACGGGTGCGATTGTCCAAGCCGGCGTGGTACGGCACCGCGGAGATGCCGTTCTCGGTGAGGAACGCCGCGGTCTTCTCCACCGAGTTGCGCGAGAGGCAGTAGACGATGCCCGCGTCTCCCGCGTGCTCGGTGCTGATGAATTCCAGCAGCTGACGGTCGGGACGGTTCTTCGGCTCGATCCGGTACTGGATATTGGGCCGGTCGAAGCTGGACACGAAGCGGCGGGCGCCGCCGAGATCGAGACGTTGGATGATCTCGTCGCGCGTCTTCTCGGTAGCGGTCGCGGTCAGCGCGATCCGCGGCACCTCCGGCCATCGCTCGTGCAGCATGGAAAGGCCCAGGTAATCCGGCCTGAAGTCGTGACCCCACTGGGACACGCAGTGCGCTTCGTCGATGGCGAACAGCGCGACCTTGCCACGATCCAGCAGTTGCGCGGTCGAATCCAGGCGCAGCCGCTCCGGCGCCAGATACAGCAGATCGAGCTCGCCCGCGACGAACTGCGCTTCGACGGTCCGCCGCTCATCGGGGTACTGGGTGGAGTTGAGGAATCCCGCGCGCACGCCCAGAGCGCTGAGCGCGTCAACCTGGTCCTGCATGAGAGCGATGAGCGGTGAGACCACCACACCGACACCGGGGCGCACCAGAGCGGGCACCTGGTAGCAGAGCGACTTGCCGCCGCCGGTCGGCATGAGCACCAGCGCGTCGCCGCCGTCGATCACGTGCTGCACGATCGCGCGCTGGTCGCCGCGGAAGCTGTCGTAACCGAAGACCCGGCGTAGAACATCTTGCGCCGCAACGGATCCGGAGTCCGAACCGGAAGCGTCTTCGATCGCCACAGTCGCGAAATCATCGGGGGGAGTCACCCGGCCCATCCTACGAGCGCTCGGCCAGGGCGGTAGGGGTCCGGTTCGGCGTTCGTCCTGCTGAACCGCCGAGTTCTCCACATGTGGACAACCGAGAAAGGGTGTGGTGGATCACGGCTCGCTGACCTCGAATTTTCTCCGCTCGTGCGGAAATATCAGGCCTTCCCGCTCCATCAAGCGCTGTTATGTTGTCGCTCATGGCAACAGGGAGAGGGATCCGGGCGCGTGCGGCGATGCTCACCGCCGCCGTGGTCGCCGGAGTCGCCGGAGTCGCCGTGGTCACCGGGGCGATGCCGACAGCGCGAGCGGAGACATTTCCCACGATGTGCTCGGACGGCTGGGAGACCACGACAGTCGTCGAAGGCGTCGGCAATCTGGAGAATCTGGATTCCGACGGGCAGGGCGGTTTCTACGTCACCGGGCTGATGGACGGCTACCTGGCCCACGTCGACCGTGCCGGACGGATGGAGAAGCTGGTCACGGACGTGCACCGGCCCGCGGGCGTGCGCGTCGCGGGACGCTACGTCTACTTCCTCACCGGAGACGGGCTCAGCGAACCGCCCGGCACACTCCAGCGCTACGACACCGAGACCGGGGCGGTGCGCGTCCTGCTGACCGGGCTGAACGGGCCCAATGGTCTGCTGTTGCTGCCGGACGGCAGCCTGCTGTTCACCACGATCGGGCTGGGCGGTCCGAGCGGGATCTCCCGCTACTGGCCCCAGACGAGCGAGTACGAGCGGGATTGGGCGATCCTGCCGCCTTCCAACGGCCTCGCGCTGGCCGCGGACGGCGAATCGGTTTACGTCGACACCATGACGCTGCAGATACTCCGCGTCCGACTCGATGATCCGTCGCGTCCCACGGTCGTCTCCGGCATCCCGGACCTGGTCGCCCTGCCCGACGATATGGAGGCCACCCGAGCGGGCGCGCTCTTCGTCGCCGATCACGTCCTCGGCGCCGTCTACCAGGTGGATACGAACACCAGGGCCACGTGCGCGATCATCACCGGCTTGATCAAACCCGGCCCGCTGCGCGACCCGCCGGACGGCGCGACTTCGGTCCGCATCGACCGCGACGGGAATTCCTGGGCGCTGTTCGTCACCAGCATGGACGGCTCTCTGCGCCGCCTGCGCCCACCAGCGGGCATCGATCTGACTCCAGCGACTCCGGCGCGGGCGGGATAGACCGAAAGGCATTCCAGGAACGCGCAGCATCTCCGACATGAACCGCCGCGCGATCCGCGAACGACGCCCACGAGCGCCGCGGACTCCAGCTGCGCAACGCCGACAAGGTGAAGGTGCGCCGGTACGGCAACGCCGTCACCCCGCCAGTGGCGGAAATTCTCATCTCCGCGCTCGTCGAGGCGATCACCGGTGAAGGGCTCGACCGCTGAGTCAGCAACGGACAGTGGTCACTTGCCGCCTGATCCGCCGACGGCTGTCGGCCCGTCGGCGACAATGCCTCTCGTGGGAAACCTCGCGACATCGGCCTAATGGGCCGACAAGGCGGCCGGAACGGCGGAATCCGTACGCAACCACTGGGTCCGCGCGCGGACTACCCCGTCTGTGGGCGACCGGTTGAGTGGCAGGGTGAGCGCAACGTATCAGTGGTGGGAAGTGCCTACTGTGGGCAGGAGGCCGGGTTGCGGTGAGGGTCGGCTCGGCTGGACCGACCGGGCTTTGAAGAACGGTTGGTGGCGCGATGGGTTTCTACGACTGTAGTTGCATGATCACCGGTGTCAGTCTGATGCCTGTTGACGCCACCCTGGTCGTGCTTCAACGCGTCGGCGGAAACTACCTGCCGATCACGCTGGGCATCGCGGGCACCTACGACCGACTCGGCGGGATCGACGGCGTCCGCGAGGACCTCGATACCGAACTCGTTGTGCGCTACTTCCTCGACCGGTATCGCGACGGCAGATTCTTTGCAAAAGATCAGACCAGCACCTTCGACGGTGACGCACTCACCTCCGACAGCCACATCGAGGAGCTGCTGCAGCTCATCGAACGCACCCACCTGGCAATCGAATACGACAACATCCCCGCGTCGACCGTGCTGGACGGCGACATGGTCGTCTTCGCATTGATCGCGCAACCTGTCTGGGATGCCATCGTCGACAGAGCCCCTGTACCGGACCGGTCACCGGAGCGTCAGGCCGAGCGGGTCTTCGGCCCGGCATCGACAGCCGCCGAGATCTATGAAGGTCGGCTTCCAGAACTGGCGACCTCTCTCGGCCAGCTGGCCGCGGTCAACGACTTCGTCGAAGCCCACGGGCTGCGCTGGGCTCCCGCACCTGAGCCGTCGCAGCGGTACCCGGACGGTTACGGCTACCAACACGGCGACGAAATCAAGGAATTCCTCGACCGGGCCAAACGCGACTATCGGGACGACCCGGTCATTTCGGCTGGCCTGGCCGCCTATGAACAGTCGATCGACTGGGTCGTCGAAGAACTCGACCGGCAAGTCGACGACCACGCCGTGGCACCTCAGCCCACATCCGCGACAGCAGCCGACCTCCTCGAGGTGCCCGTCCACAAGCCGATACAGTATGCAGTCCGTATCCACCGCGACGAGCCCGATCAACCCTGAGTGGCGGGTTCGTAGTCGCGGACGCAGCGGCGGTGTTTGCTGATCCAGGGCTCTCGGGCTTTCGCGGCCCGGCATCCAGGCCGAAGACGATCATCGCGAACGCGCGCCGCCGCGGCCCGCAGCAGGGCACGCTGCTCGGTGGACCGAGGGTGCGGGGGTTGATCGGCTCCACCACCACCCGCGGTGTGGCGGGGGCGCCCAAGCCGAAGCGTGCGTATTCGGTGTGGGTGAGGCTTCGTCGGCGGGAACCGACCTGGGTTCGTGCTCTGGCAGTGCGAACGGCGTCCGGCCCCGGCGAACTGCGGACCGAAACGAAGCCGAGTGTTCACTCGCGAGAATGTCGGTGCCGGTGGCTACTGTGCGAGCATGCGCAGCAGAATTGCCGAGTTCACTTACGACCGTATTCAAGTCGGCGACATCGCGCTGAACGTCGCCGTGGCCGGCTCCGGTACACCGGTCGTGCTCTTGCATGGATTCCCGCAGACACATCTGGCTTGGCGTCATGTCGCCGCCGACCTGGTGCGAGATCACCGGGTGATCTGTCCGGATCTGCGTGGCTACGGTGAAAGCGACAAGCCTGCCGATATACCCGGCGAGGACACCTACACCAAACGAACGATGGCCACCGACATCGTTGAACTCATGCGGTCGTTGGGCCACCCCCGATTCGCCCTGGTCGGCCACGACCGAGGTGGGCTCGTCGCCTTCCGCGCAGGGCTGGATCACCCGGAGACAATCAGCCACTTGGCAATCCTCGACGTCCTACCGGCAGCCGACATGTGGGCCACCCTGCACGGGACCGCAGGGATCTTCGCCTTTCACCTCTACCTGCTCGCCCAACCCGGCGATTTCGCCGAGCGAATGATTCGAGCTGATCCCGAGGCGTTCTTCGGGCACTTCCTCGACACCTGGGCGCACAACCACGACGCGATCCCCGCCGATATCCGTTCCGAATACCTGGACGCCGCCCGCCACGACGACGCGATCACCGCGGTCTGCGCCGACTATCGCGCGAGCGCTTACGCCGACAACCTCCATGACGAGGCCGATCGCCTTGCCGGTCACCGCCTGACCATGCCGGTCACTGCCCTCTGGCAAGACCCCGGCGACCTCGCCCTCCCCTTCGACCCCGAGGCCATCTGGTGCTCATGGACAACAGATCTACGCACCGCGACAGTGAATTGCGGCCACTTCCTGCCCGAAGAGCGGCCCGAAGCCGTCATCGAAGCGGTGCGCGAACTTATCGACTGAGACTCCCGTTGACAGGCGGCCTACTACTCACGACCTTTCCCAGATTGCGAACCGAAAAGAAGCTGGGCCCAGCTCAGTTGCCACCCCGACGATCAGGTGCTTCCACCGGGTGCCCCATGAGCTGGCGGGCGAGCATGGCGTAGCCGACCGCAGTTTCGTCACTAAGGGCCGAACGTGATCGACAGGTGCAGAGGGTCGGCGTTTGTCGACAGCGCTTCTTGGAGAACAAGATCACTGCGGATGTGCTCGAACTTGGACGCCGAGCAGACCCCGATGCCAAGCCAGGTGGTGGACAACACCGACGAAGCGCGAGTACACCGCCCGATGCACGGGCACCGAAACCAGCAGCAAGCGGCGTCAGCCCCGCAGGCGGTCGAGGACGTTCTCGTGGAGCAAACCGTTGGTGGCGATGGCGTCGCCACCATGCGGACCGGGTGCGCCGTCCAGCGCAGAGAAGCGCCCGCCCGCTTCGCGGACGAGGATGTCCAGCGCGGCCAGGTCCCACAGGGAGACCTCCGGTTCGGTGGCGATGTCGACGGCGCCTTCGGCGAGCAGGCAGTAACTGAGGAAGTCGCCGTAGCCGCGCACGCGCCACACGTCGTCGGTCAGGGCGAGGAAATGCTCGCGCAGTCCGCGCTCGCGCCAGCCGGAAAGACTGGAGAACGCCAGGCTGGCCGAACCCAGCTCGCCGACGGCGGAGACCGAAATCGGCTCGGCCACCTGCCCTTGGAAGCTCGACCACGCCCCCGATCCCGCGGCGGCCCACCAGCGTCGGACCAAGGCGGGGGCGCTCACCACACCGACGACCGGCTCCCCGTCTTCCAGCAGCGCGATCAGCGTCGCCCAGATGGGCACCCCGCGCACGAAGTTCTTGGTGCCGTCGATGGGGTCGACCACCCACTGGCGTCCGCTGAACTCGGCGGCCCCGCCGAATTCCTCACCCAGCACCGCGTCGCCGGGCCGGGCTTCGGACAGCACCTGCCGAATCGCCTGCTCCACGGCCAGGTCGGCGTCGGACACCGGCGTCAGGTCCGGCTTCGCGTCGACTTTCAGGTCCAGCGCACCGAAACGGTCCCGGGTGATCGCGTCGGCGGCATCGGCCAGCCGCAGGGCGAGTTCCAGATCGGAGGAGTACACAGCCACACTCCGCACCTTATCGGCCGCCCGGTCGCGCCGATGGGCAGCGGCGCCGACCCGGCACTCATCCCACGGTTTCCAGCGACCGCGCCGCGGCCAACGCGCTCGCCCACCAGTGCAGCTGGTCGAGCAGCGCCGTCGCGGCGGCGGCGGGCTCTTCGGGTTCCAGCAACCGTCCCTCTGCGTCGAAGAGCAGGTAGTAGCGCGGGAACGACACATAGTTGCGGACGGTGTGCGCGTTGAGTTCGTTGAAGATCTGCCGCAGGTGCTCGATGGCCAGCAAGCCACCGGAGGCTCCGCTGTAGCCGACGAAACCGATCGCCTTCGCGTCCCACTGCGTGAAATGCCAGTCGATGACGGCCTTGAGCGAGGCCGGGATGCTCCGGTTGTAATCGGGCGTCACGATGACGAAGGCATCAGCTGCCGCGAGTCGGCGGCTGAGGTCGGTCATTCCCTCGGGGCGCTGCGGATCCGGGTCGAGCGCCGGGGGCACCGCGGGCAACTCCAGGGGGATGTGCGCCTCGGCCAAGTCGATGACGTCCACCTCGAACACACCGTGCCGCCGCGCCTGCTCGGTGAACCAGGTCGCGACGACGGGCCCGAAACGTCCCTCCCGGACGCTGCCGATGATCACCGCGAGCTTCAGGGGGGTGCTGGACATGCTGTTCCTCCTCGGATCACAAAGCGGCCCGGACGAGCCGCGTCAACCCAATCTGCTGTCCGGCGCGCGAAGCAGGGAGACCGCCGTGAGAGTGGTAGTGACAGGGACACCCTTCAGGCGTTTCGCCTTGTTAGGTTCGAAAGGTGAGCGACAACGAACTCGGGCTGTTCCTGCGCACCCGCCGCGAAGCGGTGACGCCCGCTCAGGTCGGCCTGCCCACCGGTCCGCGGCGGCGTACGCCAGGTTTGCGCCGCGCCGAGCTGGCCACCTTGGCCGGTGTGAGCGTGGAGTACGTCACTCGTCTCGAGCAGGGTCGCGACCGGCGTCCCTCGCCCCCGGTGCTTTCCGCGCTCGCGGACGCGTTGCGTTTGAGCCCCGCCGAGCGCATCCACCTGCACAGGTTGACCAAGTCGGTGGACAGCGGGTTCACCTGCATGGGCGACGCGCAACCGCTCCGCGAGGTGCGGCCGACGGTGCGCGCGATCATGGACCGGCTCGAACCCGCGCCCGCCGTGGTGGTCAACCGCCTCACCGAGGTTCTGGCCTACACCGACGGCTACCACCGGCTGATGGCGCCCACCGGCCTCTTCGACGGACCCGACGCCCCGCCGAATCTGGCGCGCTTCGTCTTCCGCGTGCCTGCCGCCAGGGCTTGCTACCCGGATTGGGAGCACGTCGCCGACGAGACGGTCGCCACGTTGAAGCAGGGGCCTTTTCGCGCCGATCCGCACATCGCCGGCCTCGCCGACGAACTCACCGTCACTGTGGGCCCGGTGTTCACCGAGCGGGTGAACACCGTGCCGAGCCTGGCCGCCACCAGCGGTATCACCCGCCTCGCCCACCCCGAGGCCGGTGCCCTGCGCCTGGCCTACGAGTTCCTGGAACTCTCCGCCGACGACGACCAGCGAGTGATCGTCTACCTACCGGCCGACGACGCCACCGCCGCCGCCCTCGACACCCTCACCGGACGCCGCCCGGGGGGACTGCGCGCGGTACCGAACTGACCGGCGCCCTCCAGGGCAGAGCCGAGCAGCCTTCCCGCCGGATATTCGTCCACACCCCCTCGCCAGCCGTTCCCGCCAGGTGCTGTCGGGTGCACCCGGTGAATTCGCCACCGGCATATCCCACGCCCGCCTCCACGACATCGGCTCTGGCAGCGCGACCACGCGGGCCGCGAGGAGCGAGACCCGAGAACAGCCGCGTTTCGCCGAGCCCAGCTTTTACTCCGGCGGACACCTGAACAGGACGACAGGCCTCCGGCCGTCCGCAGAGCGACCAATTCCAATCACCAACTGCGCCAAGCGCGGTCGCCGTTTAGGGTATGAACCCATGAGGCGTCCGTCACAGCGCACCCACCCGGCGTGGGGTGGAAAGCGAGCGCGCGGCGTCCCGGTGACGCACTCGCTCCGCCCATATACGGCGCTGCCCACCCGCGCCGAGACCGTCCCCGGTCACCCCGCGCGCACTCGTGTGCTGCGGTCACGGAGGGGCAGCTAGGCTTGACCATCGTGCATCCTGACGTTTCCGCTGATCTCGCCGAACTCGACGCCACTTTGAAGACGGTCGAATCGGTCCTCGACATCGACGAGCTGCGTCGTCGTATCGACGAGCTCGAGCATCAGGCCGCGGACCCCGACCTGTGGAACGACCAGGACCACGCCCAGCAGGTCACCAGCGAGCTGTCCCACGCCCAGGGTGAATTGCGCCGGGTCGAGGAGCTGCGGCAACGGCTCGACGACCTGCCGGTGCTCTACGAACTGGCCGAGGAGGAAGAGGGCGAGGCCAGGACCATCGCGCTCGCCGAAGCCGATGCCGAGCGCACCGCGCTGCACGCCGACGTGGAGGCGATGGAGGTCCGCACGCTGCTGTCGGGCGAGTACGACAAGCGTGACGCACTGGTGAACATCCGCTCCGGCGCCGGTGGCGTGGACGCCGCCGACTGGGCCGAGATGCTGATGCGCATGTACATCCGCTGGGCCGACCGGCACAAGTACGGGGTCGAGGTCTACGACACGTCCTACGCCGAGGAAGCGGGCATCAAGAGCGCCACCTTCGCGGTGAAGACGCCCTATGCCTACGGCACGCTGTCGGTCGAGATGGGCACGCACCGGCTGGTGCGGATCAGCCCGTTCGACAACCAGGGCCGCCGCCAGACCTCATTCGCCGAGGTCGAGGTGCTACCTGTGGTCGAGACCACCGACCACATCGAGGTGCCGGAGACGGAGATCCGGGTCGACGTGTACCGCTCCTCGGGCCCGGGTGGCCAGAGCGTCAACACCACCGACTCCGCGGTCCGCATCACCCACCTGCCCACCGGCATCGTGGTCACCTGCCAGAACGAGAAATCCCAGCTGCAGAACAAGATCTCGGCCATGCGGGTGTTACAGGCCAAACTCTTGGAGCGCAAGCGGCAGGAAGAGCGCGCCGAGATGGACGCGCTGAAGACCAACGAGGGCGCCTCATGGGGCAACCAGATGCGGTCCTACGTGCTGCACCCGTACCAGATGGTCAAGGACCTGCGGACGAACTACGAGGTCAACAACCCGTCGGCGGTGCTCGACGGTGACATCGACGGGTTCATCGAGTCGGGTATCCGCTGGCGAATGCGAGAGCAGGCAAGCTAGATGAATGTCGCGGGCATCCAGGCGATCGCTTCCACCGGTTTCACCACGTGGCTACGCGGCTCGGGCCTGGAGATCGTGCTGCTCGTTCTCGGCGCCATCCTGTTCAGCCGGTTCGCCACCTACATCAGGGACCGGGTCACTCGCAGAATCGACGCCGGGTTCCACAGCAGCGACGCATTGGTGCGCACCGAGGCGGCCAAGCATCGTCACGCGCTGGCCCAGGTGATCACGTGGGTGGTACTGACCATCGTCTACGTGCTGATCACCATGGAGGTGCTGCGGCGGCTCGGCTTCGCCGTCACCGGGTTGGTCGCGCCCGCCGCGGTGCTCGGCGCCGCGCTCGGCTTCGGCGCGCAGCGCATCGTGCAGGACATCCTCGCCGGGTTCTTCCTGATCACGGAGCGGCAGTACGGATTCGGTGATGTGGTCCGCATCGCGGTGACTGGAGCCGCAGACCAGGCGGAGGGTACGGTCGAGGACGTCACGCTGCGGATCACCACGCTGCGCAACGCGGACGGTGAGGTGATCACGGTCCCCAACGGGCAGATCGTGAAGGTCACGAACCTGTCGAAGGACTGGGCGCGCGCCGCGATCGACGTGCCGGTGGCCGCGCGCGCTGACATCACCAGGGTCAACGAGATCCTGCACGAGGTCGGTACAAAGGCGTACGAAGACGCTCGCTTGAAGCCGCTGCTGCTCGACGAGCCCACCGTCATGGGTGTGGAAGACCTCACCGTCGACCAGATGAACATCCGAATGGTTGCCCGAACGTTGCCGGGTAAACAATTCGAAGTCGGACGCGAGCTGCGGGTACGTGTCGCCGCGGCGCTGCGCCGGGAGGGAATCAGTGAGACCACGTAGATCCACGGCGATCCTGATGGCAACCTGGGTCGCCACCTTCGCGCTGTACGTATTCGTCAAACCCGACGAAACGACCACCGCTCCGGCCACCCTGGTCAACGCTGTTCCGGCAGCGGTGATCACGGAACCGCCGGGTCGCTGAGCCGAGCGTGACGGGCCGCCGCCGCGCTGTCACCCATGGTTGACGACGCAGTCCGCGCCCGGTTGCTGGTTACACTGGCTCCCCGTGATCACCATGCGGAACGTGACCAAGTCGTACAAGACCTCGACGCGACCCGCGCTGGACGACATCACCGTCGATGTGGGCAAGGGCGAGTTCGTCTTCATCATCGGACCGTCCGGCTCGGGCAAGTCGACCTTCATGCGTTTGCTGCTGAAGGAGGAGGCCCCGACGGCGGGCGAGATCAGAGTCGCCGACTTCCGAGTCGACCGGTTACCCGGCCGCAAGGTGCCCAAGCTGCGCCAGCGCATCGGGTGCGTCTTCCAGGACTTCCGGCTGCTGCAGCAGAAGACGGTGTACCAGAACGTCGCGTTCGCGCTGGAGGTGATCGGCAAGCGACGCCAGTTCATCGACCGCACCGTCCCCGAGGTGCTCGACATGGTCGGCCTCGGCGGCAAGGCCGACCGGCTGCCGACCGAGCTTTCCGGTGGTGAGCAGCAGCGGGTGGCGATCGCGCGGGCTTTCGTGAACCGGCCGCTGGTCCTGCTGGCCGACGAACCGACGGGCAACCTCGATCCCGACACCAGCGGCGACATCATGATGCTGCTGGAGCGGATCAACCGGGTCGGCACCACGGTGGTGATGGCCACACACGACAACCACATCGTCGACGCGATGCGCAGGCGGGTGGTGGAGCTCGATCACGGGCGGTTGGTGCGCGACGAGGCGACGGGCGTGTACGGGGTGGGCCGGTAATGCGCGCGAGCTTCCTGTTCGGCGAGGTCTTCGCGGGTCTACGCCGCAATGTCACGATGACCATCGCGATGATCCTGACCACCGCGGTCTCGCTCACCATGCTCGGCGGCGGCCTGCTCGCGGTGCGCATCGCGGACAAGACCGAGCAGTACTTCCTGGACCGGCTGGAGGTGCGGCTGTACCTCACCGAGGACGTCTCGGCCAACGATCCGGACTGCTCGCAGGACCCGTGCCGGCCACTCATGGCGGATCTGAAGGCGACCAGCGGCGTGGAGGCGGTCCAATTCCTCAACCGCGAGGAAGCGGTCCGCGAGGCCAAGGAGAAGACCTTCAAGGACCAGCCCGAACTGGCCAAATACGTCAGCGAGACGCCGCTGCCCGCGTCGCTGCGCGTGAAGATGGAGAACGCGGAGCTCTACCCCACGATCTACGAGAAGTTCTACGACCGCCCCGGCGTGGGCATGGTGCGCAACGACAAGGACATCGTGGACCGGTTGGTCAGCCTGTTCGACGGATTGCGCAACGCGGCGTTCGGCCTGGCCGTGCTTCAGGCACTGGCCGCGGTGATGCTGATCGCGAACATGGTGCAGATCGCCGCGTTCACCCGGCGCACCGAGGTCGGCATCATGCGGCTGGTCGGCGCGACCCGCTGGTACACCCAGTTGCCGTTCCTGCTCGAGGCCGTGGTCGCCGCGCTGGCCGGCTCGGTACTGGCCATGCTCGGTCTGCTCATCGCCCGCCCGCTGGTGATCGACCGCGCCCTCGGCGACCTGTTCGCCAGCAAGGTCTTCCCGCGCATCACCGGCGACGACATCGCCATGACCGCGCTGGTCATCGCACCGGTCGGCATTGTCTTCGCGGCCATCACGGCGTACGCAACGCTGCGGTACTACGTGCGCGAGTGATCGTCCGAGCCGGTGGCCGCCGAGCCACCGGCTCGACCCGGCCGCAGGCTGCTCAACCCGCCTCGACCTCGAGAACGCCGGTCCCAGCTCGACCAGCAACGCGACCTTTCGACGGCGACGAGCCGACCCTCGGGTACTGCGATCGTCCCGAGCTCACAGCACCAGATCGGTCAGTCGATCCCAGTCGAGTCGGATTCGGATCGGCAGGTCCAGGGCGAAGCCGGTCTGCGGCTTCAGCACGCGGGCGAGGCGGTAATGGCCGACGCTGTGGTCGAGGCCGTAGGTCTCGATGGAGGTCACGTCGGTATCCGACACGCTGACCAGCCAGTACCAGGGAATCCCGGCGGCGGCGTATTCACCCATCTTCTCGAGCCGGTCCGTTTTCACATGACTGGGCGAGATCACTTCGACGGCGATCTTCAGGTGCCGTGCGGGCATCGGCCGGACATCGGCCGGTACGCATTCGAACAGCGCGATGTCAGGACGTCGGATCGTCGCGCGGGGCACTTCCCAGAGCACTACATCGAAATCGTGATTGGCGTCCAAGCAAGCCGAAGGGTCTTCGGCCATGTATTCCCGAGCCGCCACCTCCAACATCGCCAATAGCCGGTGGACGGCTTTCTGGTGCGCCCGTGTCGGCGATTCACAGCGGACCGCGTCTCCGTTCACCACTTCCACCAAACGGCAGAACTCGTCGGGAAGTTCGCGCCAGATGTCGACTGTGATCGGCTCGGGCTGGACGTTGTCCGGCCGGGCCCAGTCGAAGATCGCTGACATGCGTCGGATTGTAGTCACGACTACGCCTTCAGTCGCTGGAGCCGAGCCGCTGCCCCAGTCCCCGATGCCTCCCCAGCCTTCTTCCCCGGATCGCGGATGGTACGGCCATCGCGGCGAGACCGGTAGCCCGGTGTGTGGCGGACGACGGCGGGCCGTCGACTGCCCAGCATTGGGCACTCGTCCAGCAAAGTGCGGATTCCCCGCGTATGCTGCCCCTCGACGCCCTTCTTACTCGGGAGTAAGATAGCCTTACTCCCGAGTAAGATAGCTGGGACGGACCGCACCGAACCCATCCGAGAAAACAGGTGATGATGAGCACTCGAGACAGCGCGACGAAGCGACGTCCGGACACGTCCGCGGTCGGCCTGAACCAACCCAAGCGGGATTGGATGGGCGCGGCGATGCGGGTTATGACGACCCTCACCGGGTCGGAACTCGCCGAGAAATACAACCTGCGCAAGCCGATCGAGCGCGTCACCTACGAGGGCACCAGGACCGGTTTCCGCACACTGGGCGCCGCGACCCGCGCGTTCGCCAGGGTCGCGGGCACCGGCGCGCCGAAGCGCCTGGCCGCCAACGAAGCGAAGAACAAGGATTTCTTCGACCTGACACCCTCTGACGAACAGCAGATGATCGTCGAGACGGTGAAGGAGTTCGCCGCCGAGATCCTGCGCCCGGCCGCCTACGCGGCCGACAACGCCGCCGAGGCCCCCCGCGATCTGCTCGAGCGCGCCGCCGAGCTGGGCATCACCCTGATCAACGTTCCCGAGGAACTCGAGGGTGCGGCCTCGGAGCGCGGCGCGGTGACCAACTCCCTGGTCGCCGAGGCACTCGCGCACGGTGACATGGGTCTGGCCCTGCCCATCCTGGCGCCCAGCGGCGTCGCGGTCGCGCTCGCGCAGTGGGGCAGCGACGCACAGCAGAAGACCTACCTGCCGTCGTTCACCGGTGAGAACGTGCCGCAGGCCTCGGTCGTGATCAGCGAGCCGCGCGCCCTGTTCGACCCGTTCGCGCTGGAGACCAAGGCGGTGCGCTCGCCGAGCGGCTACCGCATCTCGGGTGTGAAGAGCCTGGTGCCCGCCGCAGCCGACGCCGAGCTGTTCTTGGTCGCCGCCGAGCTCGACGGCCGCCCCGCGCTGTTCATCATCGAGTCGGACGCGCCCGGCCTGGTGGTGGAGGCCGACCCGAGCATGGGTCTGCGCGCCGCCGGCCTGGGCCGGCTGATCCTGGACAACGTCGCCGTCGGCGCCGACGCCATCCTGGGCGACGGTGACGCCACGACCCGCGCCGAGGAGTACGCCGACGCGGTGCGCCTGGCTCGCCTCGGCTGGGCTTCGCTCGCCGCGGGCACCGGCCGGGCCGTGCTGGACTACGTGATCCCGTACGTGAACGAGCGGGAAGCGTTCGGCGAGCCGATCTCGCATCGTCAGGCGGTGGCCTTCATGGTCGCCAACATCGCGATCGAACTCGACGGCCTGCGGCTGGTGACCCTGCGCGGCGCTTCCCGCGCGGAGCAGGGCCTGTCCTTCGGCCGGGAGGCGGCGCTGGCCCGCAAGCTCGCCACCGACAAGGGCATGCAGATCGGCCTCGACGGCGTGCAGCTGCTCGGCGGTCACGGCTTCACGAAGGAACACCCGGTCGAGCGCTGGTACCGCGACCTGCGGGCCATCGGCATCGCCGAAGGTGTCGTGCTCATCTAACCGGCTCGTTCCGTTTTCCAGGAGAACTTCCCCATGATCAACCTCGAACTCCCCAAGAAGCTGCGGGCAAGCGCGAACCAGGCGCACCAGGTCGCGCAGGAGATCTTCCGCCCCATCTCGCGCAAGTACGACCTCGCCGAGCACGAGTACCCGGTCGAGCTGGACACCATGGCCGCCATGGTCGAAGGCCTGGCCGACTCCGGCACCCAGAAGATCGGCGGCGCCGCCGGTGGCCGGTCCGACGACAGCAAGACCGACAGCCATGCCACCGAACTGCTCGGCAACACCAACGGCGGCAACATGTCCGCGCTGCTGAACGCGCTGGAGACCTCCTGGGGCGATGTCGGCCTCATGCTGTCGATCCCGTACCAGGGTCTCGGCAACGCGGCCATCGCCGCCGTCGCCACCGACGAGCAGCTCGAGCGCTTCGGCAAGGTGTGGGCCTCGATGGCGATCACCGAGCCGTCCTTCGGTTCCGACTCCGCCGCCGTGTCCACCACCGCCGTACTCGACGGCGACGAGTGGGTGCTCAACGGCGAGAAGATCTTCGTCACCGCGGGCCAGCGCTCGACCCACATCGTGGTGTGGGCGACGGTCGACAAGAGCCTCGGCCGCGCGGCGATCAAGTCGTTCGTCGTGCCGCGCGACGCTCCCGGGCTCTCGGTGGCGCGGCTCGAGCACAAGCTCGGCATCAAGGCCTCCGACACCGCGGTACTGCTGTTGCAGGACTGCCGCATTCCGAAGGACAACATCCTCGGCAGCCCGGAAGTCAACGTGGAGAAGGGTTTTGCCGGGGTCATGCAGACCTTCGACAACACCCGTCCGCTCGTCGCCGCGATGGCGATCGGCGTCGCACGCGCCGCGCTGGAAGAGCTTCGCTCGATCCTGACGGCCGCGGGGGTGGAGATCTCCTACGACGTCCCGGCCAACAACCAGCACGCCGCCGCCGCCGAATTCCTGCGGATGGAAGCCGATTACGAGGCTGCCTACCTGCTCGCCCTGCGCGCGGCGTGGATGGCCGACAACAAGAAGCCCAACTCGCTCGAGGCCTCCATGTCCAAGGCGAAGGCGGGCCGCACCGGCACCGACGTCACCCTGAAGGCCGTCGAACTGGCCGGCGCCATCGGCTACTCGCAGCGCACGCTGCTGGAGAAGTGGGGCCGTGACTCCAAGATCCTGGATATCTTCGAAGGCACCCAGCAGATCCAGCAGCTCATCGTGGCGCGCCGCGTTCTGGGCAAGACCAGCGCAGAGCTGAAATAGGCTGATAGACAACGGAAAATCGGTGCGAGTCCACTCATCTACTCGCACCGGTTTTTCGTGTCCGGTTTCGGCTCATCGGTCTACAGTTCGCTCAGGCCGCCTGTAGGCCGTCATCGCCGGGAAGCTCCCAGATTCGTGCCGCCTCATCCACGGCCTGACGAGCACGCTCATGGCTGGACGGAAGCAGGTGCGTATAGACGCGGAGAGTGAAGCCAGGGACCTCGTGTCCGAGGTAGTCAGCCAACTCTTCGACCGACAGGCCCCGCGACAGCAGCTTGGACGCATACAGGTACCGGAGCCCGGAGTGAATCCCGTCGGCTCGGTTCTGGTAGTCCAATCCCGCTTTGCCGAACGCTGGCTTCCACACGATCTCGCCCGAACAGATTCCCGTTCATCGCGCTGCCTCGCTCGCTGACGAGCAGCAGCCGGACCGTGACCGGATCACCATCGGCCGAGCCCCACGGCAGCGTGACCGAACCGAGTCTCGCCAGAGAAGCTCGCGTCGGGAAGCCAGGCGTCGCCGGTGAAGGTCGTTCCGATGAACCTGGCCACGCGTGAATCTCCCCGGTCCTGACTCCCCTGGCACACACGCCGACCACCGCCTCGTCGAACCCGGCCGCACGATCGCCTGGGGCCTGTCTGGGAAGAGTCCGCTGAGCTGCCGCAAATGAGGTATCAGCTGGTCGGTGCGCTCGATCCCCGCCAACGAGGGCTTGACAGATCCATCAACTGCAGTACGTTTCGGAGACACACAATGATGTGTGTGGAGGAGTAATCGCTCATGACCGCTCAGTCACTCGGCCACGTAACTGTCCTCAACGGCAGTAGCCTGTTCAGGCCGATCGCGGAGTGCCTGGCTGGAGAACTGGTACGGCGGGGCTCGGCCCGGATCGACCACCCGCAGGAGATGGAAGCGGACGAATACGCTGCCTTCAGCCCGGATTCAGCCCGGACTACGACCAGGATGAGCCTGTACACCTTGAACGACCCTGCCATCGAGGACGCAGTCTTCAGGCGTATGTCCAGCTGTCGTATCTGCGGCAGCGGCAAAACACTGCTGTCCTTTTTTGTCGCGCTAGGTAAGGCGAAAGAACAAATAGCGGAATCAAGGGCCACAGGCTCGGTGGAAGCGACAGACGCCACGGATCGAGTGTCGTGCCTCGGGTGTGGTGCCGAACCTGCTCTGCTGTCTGTTGTCCGAGCTCTCATCGCCGACACCGCATGGTTCGAGGATGCTCAACTCACGGCCCGAGCACTCACACGGGCCGAGCGCCCCGGCACAGCGCGCGGAATCGCCCGTGTTTCCCGACTCGCCGATTTCGCTGCGGGCGACGGCCGCATAGACTCGAAGTCCCTCCCTTTCTTGACCGGAAAAGGGGAGCCGGCGGCCTACCGCGAGAGGTACGATGAGTATCGAAAATATCTGGCGGCCAATGGTTTTCCGGGAGACGATTCAGCCGCGACGACCCGTCATTACTACCTGCTGAACGGCGGTGTCAGATACGGGCGGGAAGGTGCACTGGCCGGTGCGCGTTTGATGACTGCGGCAACTGCACACGACGGCGTCGAAGTGTCCGAAGCGGACATCCCCTTCCATGAACACCGTGCCGCAGAGACTCTGGACGCCACGACGGCTCCGACGAAACTCATGCTCGTTTGCTGGATCGTCAGGGCTGCGATCTGGGCCGCTGTAGTCAGGAATGCGAACACTGGGTCGCTCCCCTCCGCGAAGGAAAGGCCCCGACCGTACAACCGTGAACTCGAAGCCTTCAGTAGCGTTCGCCGCCTCACCTTTTCCATGCCGTACCACTGGCGAACAGTGCCCCATCGGACCGATGACAATCTGCCGGAAAGCAGCGTCGACCCCACCGCGGCCGGAACCTGCGCTCGGTGTGTCGCCGTTCTGGACGCGCTGTCGTACTGGCAGAACGATCTGAGCGGCTGCTATGTGGATCTGCTTACACCACCCAGCGAGCTGAATGAACTCGTGTTCAGACGGATCGTGCGGCCGAGGGGAGAGACGATCACCTTCGCCCGTGAACTCGCCCACTACTGGGACACGGTGACCTCGTGCCCGTGTGAGAAGGACGTCGACTGGAATGACGCGGTTTTCCTCACCGCAGGCTCGGCCGCATTCTGCTGGCTGGACCCCCGATACTGCGCCACCCTCAACGCGCATCGGGCGAACAACGCGTCCTCGGACTACGTGACGGTCCCCGAGAGAGGGTACAGCATCAGCTATCTCGTAGCTTCGGGGACCAGGAGGATCTGGCCCTATGGGCCTGGCCAGGACACCGACGAAGGGGTCAGAAGGAGTGTCGTCGCAGCACTCGAGCGCGCCTACGCAGGAATCGAATATCAGCGGGAAAAGCTTCCGGAATGCGTGGACGCCTATGAATTGTTCCTGCCTGTACAGGATCCGGGTTCCACGGCTCACCCCGAAATCGACGCACTCCTGCATGAACTGGCCGACACCGTGCGGTACGTGTACGGCCTCGTCCGCACAGGCCTGCGGGAATGCCGAGGAGCTGGCTGCACAACCTGTCTCGAGCTGGATCAACAAACGATCATAGCCGGTGGAAAATCCGAGATGACGCTTATGAAGATCGCCGCCACCGAGGAGAGGCGCACTGGAGACCGGGTGGTGGCAATGTACAGCGGTATTTTGGGCTGGTTATTCGAGTACGTAGGGCAAATGACCCACAGATCGTTGGCTACGGTGCTCGCACCGTAGCCCGCTTTATGCTTAGGAGGCCGACAGTGGGCGCATCCGGCACAGCCTCGCCTGATTCTGCCAATATGGCTGGAGCTAAGGAGCACCGTGCGATCCCGCGCGCGCCGGGCAGGATCCCGCTGATCGGCCACTTACGTCCGCTGCTCCGTGATCCATGGACCTTTCTGGCCTCCTTACCGAAACTCGACAGTGGTCTGGTCCGTGTCCAATTCGGACCTGTCACCGTCGTCGTTGTCTGCGACCTTGAACTGACCAATCAAGTGCTGCGCCAGGATCGAGTATTCGACAAAGGCGGGCCGTTATTCGATGTTGCCCGCACGATGTTCAGAGACAACGTACTCACCGTGCAGCATGATTCGCACCGCCGGTATCGCCGGTTGATCCAGCCAAGTTTCCACCACGGGCGATTGCCCAATTATGCGGACGTTATGAGCCGGGAGATCAGTGCCGTCACCACGCAATGGCAGGACGGCGCTTACGTCGATATACTGTCCGAATCACTGCGAATCACCGCGCGCACGTTTTTGGCGACTATGTACTCCGGTGCATTGCCACCCATGGTGCTGGATCGCACGCTGGCCGATATGACCATCCTCATCGGGGATATATATCGGCAATTGCTGACACCGGCGCCGCTGCGCAGGCTGCCGACACCAGCGAATCGGCGATATCAGCGGGCCCGCGCGGGTTTTCGTGCGACCATGAATACCGTCCTGGCGCAGCGCCGCGCTGATGATGTCGACCGCGGTGACCTGTTGTCCACGTTGCGGGCAGCGGCGGGCGAAGACGAACCGCTGACCGACGCCGAGATCTGCGACCAACTCACCATCTTCTTCGTGGCGGGGACCGAGACCACCGCGAGCGCCTTGGCGTGGTCTCTGCACCTCGTTGCCCTGCACCCGGATATCGAGCAACGGCTGCACACCGAGGTGGACCGAGTTCTGCAAGGGGACGCGGCGCAGTTCGGGCATTTGCCAGCCCTCCAACTCACCCGACATGTAGTGACAGAAGCGCTGCGCCTGTACACGCCGGGCTGGCTACTCACTCGTACGATTACGACGGACACCCAACTCGGTGGTTACGCACTGCCCCGCGGTACAGCATTGGTCGTCAGCCCCTATCTCATCCACCACCGTGAAGATCTGTACGTCGACCCGGAAAAGTTTGATCCCGACCGTTGGGACACTCCAGGCAGAATTGGCGTCAGTGGCGCATTTCTCCCCTTCGGCAGAGGACCTCGCGGGTGTGTAGGCGAATCTTTCGCGCTGACGCAAGCAACGCTGGCTTTGGCTACCATCATCGCTCGCTGGCGGCTACGCCATCGCACCGGCGCACGCGTTCGTCCGGCAATCTCAGCAGCTCTTGCGCCCAAGGGTCTGCACATGCAGGTCGCCACCCGTGTTCGAGGACGATCTCGCTGACCTCAGCCGCACACACTCATCGAGAACGCACCCTGGTTGCGCCGCCGCGACGAGAACTCCACATGGGCAGTTGATAGACGTTGCCAGCAACATTTTTCGACGCCAGCACAGGTATGGACCTGGGACCGGATGGCCCGTAGCCTTCGCACCCATGTGGAGCATCGTGCCTATCTCGATCGTCAGTTGTTTCGTGATCGCCGCCGGATTCGCGTGGGGGCTGCCCAAGGATTGAGGTGCCGTCGCGAACCCTCCGAGTGATCAGTCCTGCGGGGTCATGTCTCGGCGAGCGAGCCGGCGAGCGGTGAGATCGGCCGTCCACAGGGGCTGGAGCATATGCCAGTCGGCTGGGTGCGCGGCGATACCCGCGGCGAATCGGTCGGCCAGCGCCTGCGTGGTCGAGTGCACGCCACCGCTGGTGTCGATTGGGGAATCCACGTGGAATCCCCAGCCGTCAGGGGTGTACCAGCAATGCACGGGAAGCAGCGGCGCGCCGGTGTCGATGGCCAGCCGCGCCGGGCCGGCCGGCAGCCGAGCGGGTTCACCGAAGAAGGTGACCGGTACACCGGCGCCGGACAAGTCGCGTTCACCCAGCAGCCCGACTATCCTTCCCTGCCGGATTCGGGCGACCAATTGCGGGAACGGTGGCTCCGCGCCGCCAGTGAGCGGGATGATCTCGAATCCCAGGCCTTCGCGAAAGCGGACGAAGCGCTGGAACAACGATTCCGGGGCGAGTCGCTCCGCCACGACCGTCGGCGAGCCCACGCGCTGCACCAGCCACACTCCCGCGAGGTCCCAATTGCCGCTGTGCGGCAGGGCGAGCACCGCACCGGTGCCGCGTTCGACCGCCCGGTGGATGTGTTCCAGCCCGGTGGCCGAGGATTCGATGACGTCGGCGAGTCGCACCGGGTCCATCGACGGCAGCCGAAAGGCTTCCCGCCAGTAACGGGCGTAGGACCGCAGGCTGGCACGGATCAATGTGTGCGGGACCTCCGCCGGTGGAACACCGAGTACCCTGGACAGGTTGCGGCGCAACTGGTTCGGTCCACCATTCCGGGCCGCGCGGTCGGCTCCCGCTTCGAAGAGGCGGACAGCCAGTGGTTCCGGCAGAGCGCGCACCAGCCGCCAGCCGGCGGCGTAACCGAGATCCCATGCCCGGGCGGCCGGATGCACCGCTTGCCTACCGGCTTCGACCGGCGTCTTCGTCGGTCGCCACCGAAGGCGTTGCGGTGACGGCGTCGCTGAATACAGGCAGACGAACCGCCTCGGGGTGCGGCGCGCCGACATCGACCGGCTCACTGGGATGGCTGAACAAGTCAGGTGCGGGCTGGTTACTTCGATGCATTTCTCGGATTCTCCGCTCACTCGCGATCGATGACGCCCGATTGGATGGCTTGCCGTATGGACCCGGTCTAGCCGCCGCCGCAGATTCGGCGGCCGCCTCGAAAGTCCCACACTACCCTCGATCGGACCATACGGAACGGTCGTATCGGAGAAATGCCCCCTTGACAAGCACGCCGCTGCGTCGACGAGTCAACGACATGATCACGCCATTCGGCGCTCACCCCGTGGACAGGCGCGCATCGAGCGGGCAGCCTGACGCCCTGTCGCTGGATCGACGAATCAGTGGACGTATGCACTCGAGCTGCACCAGAACCGGCTTCCGCCGTCCCGGGAGCCGGAGCTTTCGGTTTGTCGGAGGTCAGGTACTTCCGTAGCTTGTGGATTCGTGAGTCTGGAAGACCGAGTCGCCGAATTGGAATGGCGGCTCAGCGCACTGGAAGAAGCGGTATGGCCGGAGAACCTCCCGCCGGAGACCGATCATCATTGGGCGGTGACGCGCCTGCGGGAGGAGTTCGCGGCAGCCGACGAGCCCAACGGCGGTGTCGTCTTCGCGGGCACGGTCCGCCTGCCCAACGACCAGCAGCGTGAGTGGCAGGCCCGGTTCACCACCGGCGACCTCATCGAGGACGACTGGGCCGAGACCGCGGAATGCCTTGCCGCGCTGGGCAGTCCGGTGCGGCTGCGCCTGCTGCGCGAGATCATGGGCGGGCGCAGAACGGCCGCCGAGCTGGCCGGGGTGGAAGGGGTCGGCACCTCCGGCCAGATCTATCACCACCTGCGTCAACTGGCGGCGGTCGGCTGGCTGCACACCGCGGGCCGCGGGCGATTCGAGGTCCCCGCCGCCCGGGTGGTACCCCTACTGGTCGCCCTGGCCAGCGCCCGGCGCTGAGTCCGGCGCCGCTGCGGCCGCGACATACCCGGCGGTGGCGAGCAGTCCGCCGATCTGCTCGTAGGTCGCCCGCTCGCGGGGCGCGATCGTCGCCAGGCCGTCCACGTAGCGGTTGAACATGCAGAACGCCGCGGCGATGAGGACCGCGTCGTGGATGTCCTCGTCCTTCGCGCCCGCGGCACGTGCGTGCTCGATGTCCTCCCCGGTCACGTCGAGCCCCGACCGGCGCACCTTGTCCGCGATCCGGAGCAGCGCACGAAGTTTCGCACCGATCGCGGCGGAGTCCACGTCCTCGATCACCGCGTCGATCAGCTCGCGCCCGCCGTCCACCAGCGCCGCCGCGGTCGCGGCATGCGACTGCGTGCAGAAGTAGGTCTCGTTGCGCGAAGAGACGTACGCGGCAATGGTTTCGCGCTCGCCCGGGGTCAGCGGCGAGGGCCCGCGCAACAGCGTCTGGGCGAACTCGCTCAGCGCCGTGCCGGTCGACGGTTTGAAGGCGAACAGGCCCCGGATGCCGGGCAGATCGCCGGGGACGTCGATGAACGGCGCGCGGTCTTTCGGATCGGGCATATGACCGCATCTCCCTTCGAGCGGTTTCGAGACGTTGCGAGGGTAGCGCTACCGGCCGGTAGCCGCGTGTGAAAAAGGCGTAATCGTGTCACGGACCGGCCTCACCTGCGGCGACGCAACCCAACCGAGACTGGTTTGTCCGCTTTTGTTGTGACCTGCCACACTCCCCACTGCTACGGTGGCGGTCAACACGCCGTATTGGTTCGCTAGGTCGAGTACCGACGCGAGGGTTTTTGTGGAGGTTTGTTCGACATGAAGCTGGCCCACACGCTGGAATTTGTGAAGGCGCTAGGGGTGCTGCGGAGCGCGGGCGTCAGTGACCCCAAAAAACCGCTGGAAACGCTGCGGACGATGAAGGAGTCCAAGATCCTCGGCCCGCAGGCCACCCTGATCCGGCACTCCGCGCGGGTGGCGCCGGACGCGCCCGGTCTCGCCGACGAGGCGGGCACCCTGACCTATCGCGAGCTGGACGAGCAGTCGACCGCGATCGCGCGCGGCCTGCAGGCGGCGGGCATCAGCGAGGGCACGGTGATCGGCGTGCTGGCGCGTGACCACCGCGGGCTGATCCTTTCCATGGCCGCCGCGGGCAAGCTCGGCGTGCGCGTGGCGCTGATGAACACCGGGTTCGCCAAGCCGCAGTTCGCCGAGGTGTGCGCCCGCGAGAAGGTCAAGGCGGTGCTGCACGACAGCGAGTTCCTCGGCCTGCTCGACGCCCTTCCCGCTGATCTGCCCCGCTATCTGACCTGGGTCGACGAGGGCACCGCACTGCCCGCGGGCGCGCAGACGCTCGACGACCTCATCGCGGCCAACTCGACCGAACCGTTGCCGGCTCCCAGCAAACCGGGCGGCTTCATCATCCTGACCAGCGGCACCACCGGCTTGCCGAAGGGTGCGCCGCGCACCAAGGTCACCCCGCTGTCCACCGCCCAGTTCGTCGACCGCATTCCCTTCCCGCAGCGCGGCACCCAGGTGATCGTGTCGCCGATCTTCCACAGCACCGGTCTGGCCACCTGGCTGGTCGGCGCGGCTTTGGCCAACAAAGTGGTGGTGCGCCGCCGCTTCGACGCCGAGGCGACGCTGCAGATGATCGCCGACCACCAGGCCGACATGCTGGTGGCGGTGCCGACGATGCTGCACCGGATGGTGGAGCTCGATCCGGCGATCCGGGCGAAGTACGACCTCTCGTCGCTGAAGGTGATCATGCTGGCCGGCTCCGCGCTGTCGCCCGAGCTCACCATCAAGGCCACCGAGGCGTTCGGGCCGGTGCTCTACAACCTCTACGGCTCCACCGAGTGCGCCGTCGCGACCGTGGCGAACCCCGAGGACCTCGCCCTGGCGCCCGGCACCGTCGGACGTCCGCCGATCACCTGCGAGGTGCGGCTCTACGACGACAACGACCAGCAGGTCACCGCGATCAACACCACCGGCCGCATCTTCATCCGCAGCGGAGCTCCCTTCGAGGGTTACACCGACGGCCGCACCAAGCAGGTCATCGATGGCTTCATGTCCAGCGGCGACGTCGGCCACTTCGACGAGAACGGGCTGCTGATGGTGGACGGCCGCGACGACGACATGATCGTCTCCGGCGGCGAGAACGTTTTCCCGCAGGAGGTGGAGAACCTGCTGCTGGAGCGGCCCGACGTCTTCGACGTGGCCGTGGTCGGCGTGGACGACCCGGAGTTCGGAAAGCGGCTGCGCGCCTTCGTCGTCCCGGAACCGGGCCAGGCGCCGGACGGCGAGGAGATCAAGGCGTACGTCAAGAACAACCTGGCGCGCTACAAGGTGCCGCGCGAGGTGGTCTTCCTCGACGACCTGCCGCGCAACGCGACCGGCAAACTGCTGCGCCGCGTGTTGGTGGACTACGAGGTCCAGGCCTGATCCGCAGCGGGCCGGGCGACCACGCCCGGCCCGCTACCGGCCGGTAGCGACCGCTGAGATACATGACACATCCGGTTACACGAGCTTGCTACTGTTAGCGCCAGCACTGGGTACCGAAATTGCGGTTCGCACCACCCGGAGGACCACCGGGTGGCACCGCCGGAAGGTTGTCGTCGATGTCTCTTTCCCTCCCCGCGTTGGCCGGTAGCGCCCGTAAGGCGGGCGATCTGGCCCTTGGCGTGAACGTGATGGTCAAGCGGCGGCTGTTCAATCCGCTGCGCCCCGACCACGCCGCCCGGTCGGCGTTCAACGTTCTGAAGTTCGGTCCGTTCGCGGGCGTCGTCATGCACGCCGCGCAGACCAGGCCGCACGCCGCGGCCATCGTCGACGAGCGCGGCGAGCTGACCTTCGGCCAGCTCAACGAACAGTCCAACGCCCTCGCTCGCGGGTTGCAGAGCAAAGGCATCAATCCCGGTGACGTGGTGGCGATCCTGGCGCGCGACCACCGCGGCATGGTGCTGAGCCTGCTGGCCACCGGCAAGCTCGGCGTGCGCGGGGTGCTGATGAACACCGGGTTCGCCAAGCCGCAGTTCGCCGACGTCGCCGAGCGTGAGCAGGTCAAGGCGGTGCTGCACGACAGCGAGTTCTTCGACTTGATGAGCGCCATTCCCGCCGCGATTCCGCGCATCCTCACCTGGGTGGACGAGAAGGACGACGCCGATACCGCGATCCCGACCATCGACTCGATGATCGAAGGACAATCCGGCGCTCCGCTTCCCGCACCCGCGAAGCCGGGCGGCATAGTCATCCTGACCAGTGGCACCACCGGCACCCCCAAGGGCGCGCCGCGCGATCGCGTGAGTCCGTTCGCCTCGGCTCAATTCGTCGACCGGGTGCCGCTGCCCAACAACGGCACCATGATCATGGCGGCGCCGATCTTCCACGGCACCGGCCTGTCGCAGTTCACCCTCGGTCTCGCGCTCGGCAACCGGGTGGTCTTCCAGCAGCGCCGCTTCAACCCCGAGCAGACTCTGGCGAATATCGCGAAGTACCGGGCGGATTCGCTGGTCGTGGTCCCGACCATGCTGCAACGCATGCTGGACCTGGACGAGAACGTGCTCGCCGAGTACGACGTCAGCAGCATCAAGGTGATCTTCGCGGCGGGCTCGGCCATCGCACCGGACGTGGTGACCCGCGCACTGGACCACTTCAACGACAGCCTCTACAACCTCTACGGCTCCACCGAGTGCGCCGTCATGACGGTCGCGACGCCCGAGGATCTGCGGAAGGCGCCCACCACCGCCGGTAAGGCTCCGGTCGGCATCCGGATCGTGCTGCTGGACGAGAACCGCAAGCCGATCACCGAGCCGAACGTCACCGGAACGATCTTCGTGGACAACGGTTTCGCCTTCACCGGCTACACCGACGGCCGCACCAAAGAGGTCGTCGACGGCATGATGAACAGCGGCGACGTAGGCCACTTCGACGCCGACGGTCTGCTCTACATCGACGGACGCGACGACGACATGATCGTCTCCGGCGGCGAGAACGTCTTCCCCCTGGAGGTCGAGAACCTCATCGCGGGACGCGAGGACATCTTCGAGGCCGCCGTCGTCGGCGTGGACGATCGCGAGTTCGGCAAACGGCTGCGCGCCTTCGTCGTCCCCGGACCGGACAGCAAGCGCGACCCGCAGGAGATCAAGGACTACGTCAAGGCCAACCTCGCCCGCTACAAGGTCCCGCGCGAGGTGATCTTCCTCGACGAGCTGCCCCGCAACGCGACCGGCAAGCTGCTGCGCAAGCCGCTGATCGAGATGGAGGTGGACGCGGGCTGATCCGCGTCCACGGCTTCCGGGCGGCGTGGTTCTCGCCCGTCCGGAAGACCGAAGTAACTCCACCTCGAATGTGCACGTCGCCGCGAGTTTCGGCCGAGCCGACTCGGTCCGTCGGGTGCAATCTGTCGGCTATCATCAGCGGGTGAGTTGCGAGTTCGACCGGTCTGCCGCGGGACGTCGCGGCGCCGTCGCGCGGGTGCGCGGTGGTTCGGCCGGTGCGATCTCAGGAGCGATTTCCGTCGCGGCGCACGGCTGGGCCTCCGGCGGCATGCTGCCCGACACCACCGCATTGGCGCCGCGTCCGCCGTGATCGGCGCGCTGGTGGCGGGCGCGGCTCCGCTGCGCGACACCTCGGCCGGGCTGGTCGCGGCGCTGGTAGCCGGTCAGCTACTGGGGCACTTCACCATGGGCATCGGCTCGGGACACCTGCACCACGGTGACGCGCAGCTGACCCCGGCCATGATCACCGCGCATGTATTCGCGGCATGCGCCGCCGCCATCGTGATCCGCGGCGCGGAGGCCGCCTACCGGATCGGCACCGCGGTGTTGCACCGCGTTCTTCCGGTGCGCCATGTCCCGCCCGTCGTCGTGGTTCGAGCTCCACTGCGGACCACCCATCGCGATCGGGTGGTCCTGCGGCTGTTCACCACCGACGGGCTGCGTACTCGCGCCCCGCCGCTCACGGTCGTCGTCTGAACCTTTCCCACACCCGGGGCATGGAGCAACTGTGGCGTGAGTGTCGCTCACGGCCACGGTCCGCACCGTGCAGCACGGCGTAGCCTCGCACTCTCGTGCCCACGCCTGAGCGTGCCGACACGCGACGCCGTCGCCCGGTCGCAAGCCATTCTTCCGCGCACCGCGGCGAGATCGCGCTTTCCCGAGTGCGCCCGTTCGCCGTCGACCAGGCCAGTCGTCGCACATGGTTGAACGACGATCGGGCCACGAGGCATGCGCTCTTGCCGAAACGGCTTCGAGCCGACGTCAACCGGGAGAACCGCCTGCGACCGGCGTCCGGGTTCCCGCCGTCAGAAACGAAACGACCGTGAATACAACAGAAACAATCACTGCCGACGCCGACTTACCGGAGCCGTCGGACTCCCCCGGCCCACGCCGGTCCACCGCGCGCAACAGCCTGACCGCGCTGGCCGGACGGCTGCACTTCTACGCGGGGGTGTTCGTCGGGCCGTTCATTCTCATCGCGGCCGTCACCGGCGCGCTCTACGCGATATCGCCGACGATCGAATCGATCGTGTCGCGCGACCTGCTGACGGTCACGCAGACGGGAACGCCGAAACCGCTGTCGGAGCAGGTCGGCGCGGCCGTCGCCACCCGACCGAACCTGCCACTCGTCGCCGTAGCCCCGGCCGCGGACGCCGAAGGCACCACGCGCGTGCTGTTCGATGACCCGACGCTGGGCGAATCCGAGCGGCGGGCGGTATTCGTCAACCCGTATACCGCTCAGCCGGTGGGCGATGCCGTCGTATACGGCAGTTCGGGGGCGCTGCCGCTGCGCACCTGGATCGATCAGTTGCATAGGGATCTGCACCTGGGCGACACCGGCCGGCTCTACAGCGAGCTCGCCGCGTCCTGGCTGTGGATCGTCGGGTTGGCCGGTCTGGTCATCTGGGTACGCCGAGTGCGGGCCCGACGCGCCCGCAACGGCTGGGGCTGGCTGCTGGCGGCCGACCGTACGCAGCGCGCGAGGGGGCGCACCCTGAACTGGCACGGTGCGGTCGGCATATGGGTGCTGCCTTTGGCATTGCTGCTGTCCGCGACCGGTATGACCTGGTCGACCTACGCGGGCGAGAACATCACCGAACTGCGTGAGCAGCTCAGCTGGACCACGCCCGCGGTCAGCACCGCACTCCCCGGAGCCGCTGCGCAAGAGCATGATCCCGGCTCCGACCACCACGGCGGCGGCCACGCGGCGCACACGCCGTCCGACCCGACCGAACAGATCACCCGACTGGATCGGGTGTACGCGACCGCGCGCTCCGAAGGCATCACCCAGGCAGCCGAGATCGCCGTGCCCGCCACGCCGGACAAGGCATTCGCGGTGAAGGAACGACGGATGCCCGGCACCTACACCGTCGACTCGGTGGCCGTCGACGGTGCGAGCGGCGCGGTCACCGACCGTCTGGCCTATGCCGATTGGCCGCTGATGGCCAAGCTCACCAATTGGGGCATCCAGTTCCACATGGGCCTGATGTTCGGGCTGCTCAATCAGTTGCTGCTGCTCGCGGCGATGATCGGCCTGATCACGGTGATCGTGCGCGGCTACCTGATGTGGTGGCGCAGGCGCCCGACTCGCGACGCCGGACGATTCGCCATCGGCCGGGCTCCGCGGCGGGGCGCGTTGCGCACGACCCCGCTGTGGGTGATCGCGCCACTGCTGGCCGCCGCGTTGGTGATCGGCTGGTTCGTCCCGCTGGTCGGGTTGAGCCTGCTTGCGTTCCTCGTGATCGACGTCCTGATCGGCGTCGCCGGACGGGTGCGCGCCACCTCGTAATTCCCATACCCCGGGGCTAAAGCCCGTCACTCAACGACCTATCGAACGTCACCGGTATGGCCGTCGTACAGCCATGCCTCGAAGACCAAGGATTTCCATGCAGATCACGAAACTCGCCCTGGCCGCCGCAGTCACCACCGCGGCGCTGAGCATCGCCGCGGGCACCAGTTCCGCCACCCCTGCAGCGCCCGCCGACGCCACCTCCGTCGAGACCGCTCCCGCCGACCCCGCAGCTGCCGACCCTGCGCCTGCCGAAACCTCGCCCGCCGAAACCTCGCCCGGCGACACGGAGTCGGTCGACACGGAGTCGGTCGGCTTCACCGCGTACGCCACCGAGACCTCGAGCATCATCACCACCGATTCCGGCTCGCTGGTGGTCGAGGACGGTGCGTTGAAGATCAAGGCCGCCGACGGCGCCGTCGTCGCGGGAGCGCCCTTGACCTTCCGCGTCGACGACTTCGAATTCCCCATCGCCGCCGAGATTTCCGAACGCACCGCGACGTTGACCCCACAGTTCGACTTGGCACACGCGACCTACAAGCCGGTCGCCCTGCCGTTCGAGGACAAAGCGCCGTGGAAGACCGAATACGACCGTGAACAGGCGGCCTGGTCCCGGATGACCAGCACGATCGGCATGGGCGCCAGCATCGGCACCCTGGTCGGCGGCATCGGCGGCGCCTCGGTCGGTTGCATCCTGGGCGGCATCGCGGGAGCGACCATCGCCGCGGCCACCATCGTCGGCATGTTCGGCCCGTTCATCCCGGCCGCCGCCGTCGGCTGCCTCGGCGGCATCGTCGCGGTCGGCGCCCTCGGCACGGTCGCGGGCCAGATACTGGTGACGGCCCCCGTCGCCATCGGCGCGGCGATCATGTACTTCAGCACGATCAACGCGCCGTTCAAGGGGCAATGAGCTGACCTGCGTAAATATCCCGGTTGAACAGGGCTGACCAGGGACTTTGCAAGCATAGTGAGTTCCATCACAGCGGCTCCGGTTCGGGACATTCCCCCCGAACCGGGGCCGCGCTGCACCACAGGAGGGTATCGAACCTTGGCCCTTTTCTCCCCGGTAGGGATGGCTGCCCCGAGCGCGACCCGAACCACACCCGACCACACGGTGAGCCCAGCGAGCGTGGATGGCTAATGGTCGCGGGATAGTCCGCGTGAGCGTTCCTGTCCTTGTCCGGTGCCGCCACGCTCAACACTCGGCGCAGAACCAGGCGGCTGCCTCACGGCCGCTTGTGGATGCTGCGCCTGCCCCAGCCAGAGAATTTTTTCGACCTCCGACAGATGTCCTTTCTCGTCCAACTCCTTGAACGCCGCGTTCCGCGCCTCGTTCAGGGCCTTCAAGGCAGCGGCTTCACGTTCTTTCGCTGCCGTGCGTGCCTCGGCTGCTTCCCGCTCAGCCCTGGCGGCGTCGGCCGCTTCTCGGGCCGCTTGTTCTCCAGCGTCGGCGGCTTCCCGTTGCGGGTACTGGCTGGGTGGCGGGAACTCCTGCGCCACCCGTTCGGCCGCCTCACGTTCCACCCGCGCCCGCTCGGCTTCCGGCGTTCGGCCTGCTTGCCTGGCTCGCTCGGCTTGCTCGCGGGCCTGCCGGTCGCGTTCGACCTGCTGTGGAGCATCCGCCCGGCCACGCGCAGCCGCTTCCCGGAACTGCTGCATCTTCCGGAATTTCTCGGCTCGATCTTGCGCCCGCACTATCTCACGCAGCTTCGCGAGCCGTTCCCGCGCTCGGTCGGCGCGATTCAGCTCGTACGGCCGTATAAGCTCCAATTGCTGAGATACCAGCGACTGGCCGAGTTTCATGGCGCGGAGTGCGTCAGCGCGAGAAACGACCACATGCTGAAACTTGTCGCCGAAATCGCGGGCCATGTCCTGAAGCTCTTTGGCTATCTTGGGAGGTATCTGCTCGCCGGCTACCGTCTCCCATCGGCTACTGGCCAGCATTCCGGCGTCCAGACCTGCTCGCTCTTTTGTTAGCTGCTCGCGTGCGTCTCGCTCATTGATCCGCCCCGATTTACGCTCCAATCCTCGGGTGCCTCGATTTTCGGTGCGAGCGTTGTCCAGCACACGCGGGCCTTTGCTGGTCTCTATTCTGAACTGGCGCACCCAGCCTTTATCAGGAGTTTCCTCTAGCTCGTGCGCCCTGCCCAGTTCGAAATAGAGACCCTTTTCATAGTTGGTCAGTCGCCGTCTGATTGCATCGTATTCGTCGGGCATGACAGCGCCCACCCCCCGTCTACCGAGCGTTCTATGTGCCCTTCCGGGCTTTGCGTATGTCACGGGCGGCCGACGTGATCACATAATCCGCCATACCAGGACCATCGTCTTCGAGAAACAGATAATCCGTCATCGAGAAGATACTTCGAACTTCTTCGCCGTTGCCGTCATGTACCGCTGGGCTGAAATCGGTATACAGCGGGGCACTGCTCCATTCGGGGCGGTTGGTCCACGCCATTCCTGCTCGCCGCACAAAGCATTCACCGTAGAATCGAATGAACTGATCCGCAGCTTTGCGATTATCGGGTTCCAGGAATCCCGCCCGACTGCCGAAGAATGCCTTCGCCGCTTCTAGAACGTGCATTGTCAGCGGCGGCATCCACCAATTATCCGAATAGTCGGCGATCCCCGGAACGGTGGCAGACAGGAAGTCTCGAATTTGCGATTCCATGCGTTCTGGCGCTACCCATTCAAGGAATGCTTGGGTTTTGTCATCGAACTCAATATCGAAACCGAATTGTTCGTGGTCCACTGCTGGGCCTTCCCTCTTGCTGGCTGTCTGGGATCGAGTTTCCGGGCTACAGTTTCGCCTCCGCCCTCGTCACTGGGCAAACGGTGGACAGTGCCGGAGTGTTGCAGTTGCCGGATGTCACCCTGATTCGGCTCGTATCGGGGATACTCGGTCATCGATCACCCGGAGTCCGACGGCTGGGCATTCTCCGTGTGGGCCGAGATGAGAGTCGATCATGCCGCCTGTGGCTACCGGCACCATCACTGGGCAGTCGGGAGCTGGGCAGTTCACCGACATGAGAGTGAGGGTGCTGGCGCGGAATACCGCTGCGGTGCACTGCGACAGCAACACTGTGTGGGTTACTGGCGGGTGGGGCATTTCGGGCGTGTGCATAGCCGGGCCTTCTGGAGATGGAGTCAGCCGAGTGAATACCGTTGTTTCTCAGAACATCTGGTAGGTCGGGAGAAGGCTGGCGGGCGGCTCGGTCGGGCACACCGATGCGAAGTCCCCGTCCGCGCAGCCTTCCCCCTTTTGGGTGCCCCGACACGTGGCTGCTTCCCATGTGGTGCAAAGGGGACCAGGAGTCGCGCATCGTTTCCAGGGCGGTCTGTGTGGATCAGGTGTTATTGAGGTGCTGGCCGATGATCGCGGGTATCAACAGGTCCAGGAACGTGATGTCGTCGGCGGCGGGAATGTTGTCAATGATCGGATCGAGTACCGGGCCGGCGTACAAGCGGCCGGTGTGTGGTGCGGCGGCGGTGCGGGCGCTGGAGATCAGCTCGAAGACGACCATCGCCATCAGGCGGACACGGATGGTCTCGGTCATCCCGTCCCGAACGGCAACCGCGGTGCCGGCCGCGAGGGTGCCGATCACGTCAGTGAGGACGTCGAGCTCTGCGGCGCTGCGCTCGGCGTCCTGGTCGTCGGTCATCGTCCCGCCCGCAGCGGCTGGGCTGGCAGCGGGGCGGGCTGGGCGGCGTGTCCGGGGAATAGTGTGGGGCCGAACACGACGCGGATACCGATCCACGGGCATTTCTGGCCTCCGAGTGCGATGTCCATCGGAGAGTCGTGATCGGCCATTAGGCCGTTGAGGATCTTCACCATCTGCCCGAAGCAGTTCATGGATGGGCATTTCACCGAGGACACCTCACCGGTTGCCGGATTCAGGGTGGCCATGCCGCAGTGTTCGACGGTGATCCACGGGTCACAGCCCGGTCCGCATCCCAATGGCCCTGTGGCGATGCCGCTGTGGTCAGGCATACGCCACCACCCGGCGCTGTCGCGCGTGATGGGCGGCGCATCCCCGGATGGCCTCGACCACGAGCCACCCCGGTGGGCGGTAGGAGTCGCGGGGCGGCTGCACCCAGGCCCGGAACAAGCCGGGACGCTGCCCCGGACCGGGTAGCGCGATGTCTCCGGCACGGAGGATGGACACGTTCAGCCGCGACATCTCCGCGAACAACCGGATGTCCTCGGGCAGGTCGGAACCGGTCAGGAAAGTCCAACGCTGCGAACGCGGATGCGTCAGCACCGGCCCAGGCCGGTGGCCTGCGCACTGCATCCACGTTTTGATCTCTGAGCCGATGAAGGCGGGCATCATCAACCCACACACCCGGCCCGCACGCAGCGTGATCCGCCCCAGATGCGGTGGGTGCACCTCGGCAGGCAGATCGCACACCTTTCGGTAGAAATGGCACACCGACAACGGTGTGTTCCCAGTTCTTTTCGGCGAATCCATGAACATGTCCCCTGACTTGAACGATTGACGCTGCGTCTTGGATGGAATGGGTGAACCTGAAACCGGGGCGGGCATTTGCCACCGGAGACAATGCGCCGTGCTCGTCTCTGATGCCCTCTCGTAGGTGGGGTTTGGGTTGTGCGAGAGGCTTTCCCGGTTCCGGGTACATATCCAAGGTTGCCGGGGGAGGATTCTGGGTGGAAGGTAGGGCAGGCGCATGTTTGACCAATCGATACCAGTGGAGTCGACAGGGGGCGCAGTGACGGGTGTGACGGTGTGGACTGGCGCTGATGTGAAGGCGCTTCGGACTGCATGCAGGCTCACGCAGAACGACCTTGCGGAGGCTTTGCGTTGCAGCCAGCGAACGGTCAGTTTCTGGGAGGGCCGTCCTTCGGTGCAAGTGGGTGTTGCCCATCAGGCGGGTCTGGACAGACTGCTGGCGGACGCGGACCATGGGGCACAAGATCGGTTCCGGAAGTTGATTGGAGACGACGTGGATCGGCGACAATTCTTTGCCGCAACTGGCGTGTTGGTGGGTGCATCTGCGCTGCGCGGCGATGATGTACCGATAGTCACGCCGGATGCGATCGGTCATTTGCGCACAACCATCCACTCGGCGATGCTGCTGGATGACCAGCTGGGCTCGAACGCGGCACAGCCGATCATCGAGGCTCAGTCGCGGGCCTGTACGGCACTGTTGCGTGACTGCCCGTCGAGACTTCGCCCGGAGCTTCAGTCCCTAACCAGCGAAGCCACCGCAAGCAATGCGTGGGCAGCATGGGACCAGGGGCAATACGAGAAGTCCGATCGGCTTTTCGTTGCTGCGTACGACCATGCGACGGACGCAGGTGATCAGGATGTGGCGGTTGGGATGCTGTGCCACAGAACCCAGCTCGCGATCTGGACCCATCGGTACCAGGCGGCGGCCGACTTGGCCGATGCAACCATGAGGCTGCCAGTGGCAGATCCGAGAATGGCCGACTACATGCTTCTGCAATCGGCGCAGGCGTACGCGTACGCGGGGCGGTCACGTGAGGCGTGGCCACTTCTGGATCGAATCTCGGGGAAGCACGCCAACCCGACAACGCCTGACGTCTCGTACGCGTACTACATGAGTGATTGGCTCACCGGTCTCCTGACGAGCAAGAGTCTGGAAATGGCAGGCGAGACGCGCGCGGCGGTCGAGACAATCGAAGCATCGATCGATCACATCCCCGAGACTGACGTGCGAGACCGTGCGCTCGCTTTGCTCCACCTGACAAAACTGACTGTCCGGGAGGACCTTGATCGGGCATGCCGGGCAGCGGAACGTGCTGTTGAACTGTCGAAGATCAACACATCGCCACGCCTGCGGGAGGTTTACCTCAACACACGTGCCACGCTCGCACCATGGGCACGATCGAGTGCGGTGCGCCGATTGGATTCGATAGCGGCTGACGTGTTGTAGAGGCTGCGCTTTCAGGCGCACAGCATCGATGGGCACAACTGGGACAACAGACTCGGTGCCGCGTCGCGTGCGACGACGAACGCCTCACCAACACCCACCGCGTCCCCTCCGGCGCAGGCCGCGCCAGGCCCTCCACCAAGCACTTGTGTCAACGTCGGTCGAAACGTGGATCTGGCACGGATTTCGTGATTCGGTCGGTACGGATTCATCAGTCGCGCAACAGGATCGCTTCCGAAGGAGGCCTGTTTTGCGGGCCCGTACATCTGGCGTTGATCATCTTGATGCGGTCGACATGCTTGGCCGGTGATTGCTCGGGCGGATTCGCTGGTTTGAGGCATGCCGTTCACCAGGGTCCTGGCCCGAATAGAATCGGTGGAGGGGGATCGTTCGGTGCTTGCTGAGCTATGAAGTCGGTGAGGTCGTCGAGGCGGCAGACTTTGACTGCATATATTTCGCGGCCCCATGAACCAGTGACAGGGTCGGGCTCGTGGGGGTCGTCAGGCGGAGGCCAGAACGAATACACCAACGGGCAACGTCGCGGTCCTTCTCCTGAGTAGTCGCCGGTCGCCATCGCGACGTGCTCGCCTCGGCCCCACACCACTAGGTCGCCACGAACGGGCTGGGGTACGGCCAGGTTCCCGGGGAGGTACTCGTGCCGCTCCCGAGGAAATAGCTTGGAGACAAAATCCCTACCAGGCACTTTGTCGGTGAAAAAGCGTAGTTGCTGCTTCGACATGATGCCGAGCCGGGCAGCCACCCAATGGGATAGCTCCCAGCAGCACAGTGCTGATTCTGCATGTAACTCGGGGATCGGTCTGTCCGATTCATCTCGGTACCAAGCCTCGAACTCACGTTTCGGCCGGTCTGCGGGGTGGAAGACCGCCCACCGCGCGCGAATACCCGCGGCTCGCATGCGGTCGAATTCATCGGCGATGGCCTCGCCGTTGGCTGCGGTCGTCCGATTCGAAGGAACCGACTGCGCAGACGCGATGGCGACGGGTTCAACCGGCGTATCCAGTTGATTCAGCCGAAACTGCTCGTCGACGCGGGTGTCGGCGACCACGGTTGACTTCATCACTCCGGCAGTTTCGCTGATGAACCGAGCAGCGGTGCGGCCGGCGCCTTGAAGAGAGTCATCGATTCGATTGCGGACCTGCGCCATAACACCGCCGTAGTCGTAACGCAGCAAACAGACTCCCTACTCGTCGTGGAACGTCAGTGGTAATCGCGGTCAGGCTTGGGCTTGACTTCCAGTATCGCCTCCTATGCGGACAACTCCACGCCGAGGATCCATTCGACCTCACCGATCGAGTCGGTCTGACCCTGCCCTGGAGCAGCGGGCCTGCATAGGGCATGTCAACCGCATCAGGAGGATCGACGGTGGCGGCCCGTGCGAAGCATCGAACGGTTCTTCGGGCAATACCGAGCCGAGCGCCGATCGACCGCACGCTCACGCCGTCGGCGAGGAGTGCGTGGACCGTAGCGTAACGTGCGTCGGTCCGCACGGCCCGCTTGTCCGTCCGGTCTGCCGGTGGCGCGACCACGTCGGGAATGACCGGGGTGGCGCCGATCCGCGCTCTCTGAATCGGTGTCGGTGATGGTGTCGAGGCAGTCTCGGTATGGGGGTCGCCAGGTACGGATCGGGCAGCGTCCGGATCTGCCGCAGCGGGCCAACGTGCCGCATCCTTTCGTGTTCCTCGCACACGTCACGGCGTGTGCGAGGCACGCGATCTCGCGAAGAACGCTTATTTCGGCAGGGCGGTGATGCATTCGTACATATGGCCGTCGAAGGAGGACATGGGCGCAACGCTCCACAGCATTCCGGTTGCTTCCAAGCTCGGTGTGTAGATTTCGCTGCCGGTGCTGTTGAAGTAGCCGAACGAGCTTCCGCTGAACTTCTTGTCCGACGTGTTCAGGTATTCCGACATCGTGTCCACGAACGCGGCGAAGCGCGCCGCGTCGGTGGATTCCTGCTCCGCTACCGCGGCGGCGTTCTGCGACCAGTCGTCGTATTGCTCCATCAGCGAGCCGGCAGGCGCCGGTGTGCCGGAGGGGAACGCGATGGCCTCGTAGATGCGAGACCGGTCTGTGAAGCCCGACAGCGTCCAATAGATCGAAGACGCGTCGCCACGATCGATACTGTCGACATCCGTCATGTGGCAGACGCCGTAGGCGTGGACGTCCAGTCGCAGGCCGAGGTTGCTCAACCAGCTCGGTAGCGCCTCCTCGAACCGGCTCAGACAGTCCTCGTCGTCGTTGCCGTTCTCTTCCGCCTGGGTGGCGGCCATCAAGCAGGCGAGCTGGTACGCGCCGTACGCGTCACCCCGGCCTCCGTTGGTGGCCGGTAGGCGACTTCTCAGCGCCTCGGGGTTCTGCATTTCCTTTCGGGTGGGCATCTCGAAGATCTCGACCTTCTTCATTTCGGACCCTCCTCTGCTCGCTGTTCTCGGGCATTGGCCACAACGAAAGCGTCATAGCCGCAGCAGCAAGAATGGCGGTGCGCGTTCTCGGATGTCCTCGCACGTTTCGGGTGGTCCTCGCGGTGTGCGAAGGGTTGTCCGGGCGACGACGTCAGGAGGCCGAGGTGGTGTGGCGGGTGACGAGGAACGGGATCAGCAGATCGAGGGGGGACAATTCGTTGACGGTGGGCTGGTTCTCGACGAAAGAATCGAGGATGGGGGCGGCGTAGAGACGACCGGTCTCGGGCCCGGCCGCGGTCCGGGCGCTGGCGATCAGCTCGTAGAGCACGACCGCTATCACGTGGGCCCGTCGGCAACGAGGGCGCCGACCGTGGCGGATGGCGTCGGTGAGTGCCGCGTCGACGGCGGCGATGGTGTCGGTGAGGACGGCTATCTCGGCTTCGGCGCGTTCGTCGTAAGGACCGTGGGACGTGGCAGGCGCATCAGGCATGGGTCCGCACCAGCCGCAGCCCGCCCACAAGGTCCCGGATGGCCGCGACGACGGTCCACCCGGAAGGCCTGAACGAATCGCGAGGCGGGGACAACCATTCCCGGAACCGGCCGGGCCGCTGCCCCGGACCGGGCAGCGCCACGACGCCTCCGGCCCCCACGATGGACACGTTCACCCGGAACATCTCGGCGAACAGCCCCATCTCCTGGGACAGATCCGGACGGATCAGGAAGGTCCACCGGCGCGACCGTGGATGGGTCAGGATCGGCCCCGCCCGGTGACCGTGGCTGTGCATCCACGCGTGCACGTCCCGGCCCGATGACGCGGGCATCGTCAGCGCCCACACGGCCCCGGTCCGCATCACGATCCGCCCCGGATGCGGCGGATACACCTCTGCGGGCAGATCGCACACCTGCCGGTAATAGGCGCAGCGGGATGACGGCGTGTCCCCGTACGGGATGTTCTGCACTGATGGTCCCCTCGCGGTCGTCGGTCGACCCGGAACCGGACCGGGAACATCAGGCGGCTCAATGCGTGTGCACGCTTCCGACGTCCCGTCACACAGCGGTTCGTTTGCCCGACAGCGTTTCTCGGTTTCGGGTACAGATACCAGCGTGCCGGTGCACTATGCCTGGTGGAAGGCAATGCACACGCAGGCTCGAGCAATCGGCAGCAATGACCGTCCAGCGGGCAAGGGGGCGCCGTGGCAGAGGTGACGATGTGGACCGGCGCGGATGTGAAGACGCTCCGGGACGCGTGCAGATTGACCCAGAGCGACCTCGCGGAGCTGCTGCGTTGTGGTCAGCGCACGGTGAGCTTCTGGGAGAGCCGACCGAACCGTCAGGTCGGTATCGGCCACCAAGCGCGGCTGGACAGGGTTCTCGAAGATGCGGACCATGGGGCACAAAAGCGTTTCCGGGCGTTGATTGGAGACCTAGACGTGAACCGGCGAGACTTCATCGCCGCCACCGGTGCGGTCATCGGCGCGGCGTCAATGAGCGGCAGCGGAGGTTCCCCAACCGTCACCCCGGACGCGATCGGTCATCTGCGCAACAGCGTGCACACCGCGCAACTACTGGACGATCAGCTGGGCTCCGACGCGGCTCGGCCGATCATCGAAGCGCAAGCGCAGACGTGCGCGTCGCTGCTGCGCGACTGCCCGGCGAATCTGCGCCCGGCCCTGCAATCGTTGACCGGAGAGGCCACGGCCAGCAGCGCTTGGTCCGCGTGGGATCAGGGCGACCTGAGCAAGGCCGACAGGCTGTTTCGGCTCGCCTACCAGCATGCGGACGAATCCGGTGACACCGACATCGCGACCGGCGTCCTCTGCCACCGCACGCAGTTGGCGGTTCAGATGCGCCGATACCGGACCGCCGCCGCCATCGCGGACGGCATGCTGCGCCCGCACGTCCAGGACAGGCGCGTCGAGGACTTCCGGAAGCTGTGCGCGGCACAGGCGTTCGCGTCCGACGGACGAAAGTCCGACGCGTGGCGCCTGCTGATCGCAGTCAGCGACGAGTTCGTCGAGCAGACGACACCGGACGAGTCGTACTGCTACTACCAGAGTGCGTGGACGACCGGCGCCATGACCGCCCGCTGCCTGGAAACCGGTGGCGAGCTGGGTGTGGCGGCCGACACGATCGAAGGGGTGCTCGGGCTCATTCCCGCCCATGCCACCCGTGACCGGGCGTTGTGGAATCTCAGCCTCGCGCAGCTGACAGGTTCGCGTGATCTCGACCGCGCGTGTGAAGCCGCCGAGCGGGCCCTGCGCCTGGCCGCGCAGAACACGTCGCCGCGGCTGCGACAGGCGTACGCGCAGACCCGTGCGACGTTCGAACCGTGGGCTTCGGCGCGACCGGTCCGTGAGCTGGACACCTACGCGGCGACCGTCTTGGTGTAGCCCTCGCGGCGCTGGGCCTGTTTGTGCTCCCGATGCCCGGGTAAGCGATCAAATGTCCCGAGTCGCCCCCAAGGGAGCGCTTGTCAACCGAAGAACGCCCGTCCGTGCGATCGTGCGGGTGGGCGAGGAAAGGGGTAGCAAGTGAGCACAATGGCCGCCACGGTGGACGTCGAGGTCCCGGTTCGCACCGCCTACAACCAGTGGACGCAGTTCGAGTCGTTTCCGCAGTTCATGGAAGGTGTGGAAGCGGTTCAACAGCTCGATGACCGGCATATGCACTGGCGTGTCCATGTCGGCCCGTCGACGCGGGAGTTCGACGCCACCATCACCGAGCAGCATCCGGACGAACGCGTCGCCTGGAAGTCCGACAGCGGGCCGAAGCACGCGGGCGTCGTCACCTTCCATCGGCTCGATGACACCCACACCAGGGTGACCGCGCAGATGGACGTCGACCCCGAAGGGTTCGTGGAGAACGTCGCCGACAAGCTCGGCGTGCTGAAGCACCGCGTGAACGGTGACTTGCAGCGCTTCAAGCACTTCATCGAAGGCCAGGGCCACGAAACCGGCGCTTGGCGCGGCGACATCCCGCGTCCGGACGCGGGTGGAACCGGCACGATGCCGGGTGAGACTCCTCGCCCGGGCGCGGGCGGAACCGGCAGTTTGCCCGGTGAGACTCCTCGCCCAGGCGCGGGCGGAACCGGCATGCCCGGCGGAACTCCGCGTCCCGGTGCCGGCGGAGCCGGCACATGGCCCGGTGAAACCAACCGCCCGGGAATCTGATCCGTCCGACCAGCCACGGAGCCCCCGGCTTGCCCGGGGGCTCCGTCGTCGCTCAGGCCGAGTCCTCGCCAGCGGCGCTCTCGTCCGCGGGGGTGTGCGGTTCGGGCGGCACCTGGACCGGGCGCAGCAGCGCCCAGGCCACGAAGGCCGCGGCGACGGCGCCCATACCGAGCCCGGCCCACAGATTCACCTCGACGCCGCCGGTCTTGGCCTGCTGGGCCGCGGTGTCGTCCACCAGGCTCGTGACGACGAGAACGATCGCGTAGCAGCCGAGCAACGCGCCGACGATGGTACGGATATCGAAAAGCATTGCGGGGCTCCCTATCCGACGAGAATGTTGAGCGCGATCACGAGCACGAGCGCGATGCCCGCGAGCAGGACCGGGCGCTGGTACCAAGGCAGCGAACCGGCCTCTGGGTCGGTGCGGATCTCCTTCGGGGTCTCCGAGTACACCAGCCCGACCAGTTCCGACGCGGGTTTCGGCTGCGTCACCTGGGTGACGGCGACGCTGACCACGATGTCGACCACGAACGCGACACCGGCGGCCACGAAACTCGCGCCTTGGCCGGACAACTCGAACACCTTCATCTCGTGCAGGATGAAGACCGCGATCGCCGAAGCGGTTCCGCAGACCAGGCCCATCCAGCCCGCTGTCGGTGTCATCCGTTTCCAGAACATGCCGAGGATGAAGGTGGCGAACAGCGGCGCGTTGAAGAAGCTGAACAGCGTTTGCAGGTAGTCCATCATGTTGCTGAACCCGGAGGCGATGAACGCGGTGAAGATCGCGGCTACGGTCGCCCCGACGGTGGCCAGCCTGCCCACGCCGAGGTAGTAGCCGTCCGGGCGGTCGCGGCGCACGTACTGCTGCCACAGGTCGTAGCTGAACACCGTGTTGAACGCGGAGATGTTGGCCGCCATGCCCGCCATGAACGCCGCGAGCAGGCCGGCGAGCCCCACGCCGAGCAGGCCGTTGGGCAGCACGTCCTTCATCAGGTACAGCAGCGCCTGGTTGTAGGTGGTGTCGCTGTCCACGTCGGGATTCGCGGTGACCGCCGCCTTGTACTCCGCCATCTGCGGCACCAGGACGGCGCTGATCATGCCCGGGATCACCACGATCAGCGGGATGAACATCTTCGGGTAGGCGCCGATGATCGGCGTGCGCCGCGCCGCCGAGATGGAATGCGTCGCCATCGCGCGCTGCACTTCGACGAAGTTCGTGGTCCAGTACCCGAACGAGAGCACGAAACCCAGTCCGAACACGATGCCGAGGATCGAGAGGAAGTCGTTGGCGAACCCGCTGAGCGCGTTGCCCGCCCAGGACTCCAATTGTTCCGCGCCGCCCGGTGACGCGCCGACCTTGTCCTGCAGCCCCTCCCAGCCGCCGACCTTGTGCAGGCCGACCAGGGTGAGCGGCAGCAGCGCGGCCACGATGACGAAGAATTGGAGCACCTCGTTGTAGATCGCGGCCGACAGACCGCCGAGGGTGATGTAGGAGAGCACGATCACGGCGGCCACGATCACCGACACCCACAGCGGCCAGCCCAGCAGCACGTTCAGGATGGACCCGAGCAGATACAGGTTGACCCCGGCGATGAGGATCTGAGCTACGGCGAAACTCAGCGCGTTCACCAGGTGGGCGCCCGTGCCGAAACGCCTGCGCATGAACTCCGGCACGCTGCGCACTTTGGAGCCGTAGTAGAACGGCATCATCACCACGCCGAGGAACAGCATGGCCGGTATCGCGCCGATCCAGAAGTAGTGGAAGGTCGGGAACCCGTACTCCGCGCCGTTGGCGGACATGCCCATGATCTCGACGGCGCCGAGGTTGGCCGAGATGAACGCCAGACCGGTCACCCAAGCGGGAAGCGAGCGCCCGGACAGGAAGAAGTCGATGCTGGAGGACACTCGCTGCCTGGCCAGCAGGCCGATGCCGAGCACGAACACGAAATACAGTGCCACCAGCGCGTAGTCGACCGGCTGCGCGTCCAGGCGTAGCGTCTCGGCGGCCTGCAGGTGCGGGGACGAGGCGACCAGGTGCAGGTCGGACGCGATCGGCGCGGCAGCGAGAACGGGTGGATCGGCGAGCGGCACAGCGTTCCTCCTGGCGGTGAAACCGGGGCGTCGAGCGAGATCGTTCGTCGCGGGAAGGTCGTGCGTCGTGCTGGTCCTGCCCGGTGCGCGCGACCTCTCGTCGCCCCGCCGAATGGTGTCGGCTGACACCTACTGTGCGTGATCATGCCCGACCGGCGTGGCACATTCGCGCACAAATTCTGGACGGTCGCTCAGCCGATTCGGTGCGCTCCCGCGGCGGGAACCACCACGAACGTGCGCGGAGCGGGAAGATCCGATGCGGCGAAACGCCGTGCCACCGCCCGCGCCACCGCCGCGGCGCGGTCGTGATCGACCAGCGCGATGGCGCTTCCGCCGAAGCCGCCGCCGACCATCCGCGCGCCGTGCGCCCCCGCCGCCAGCGCCGCGTCGACCGCCGCGTCCAGGGCCGGAGTGGACACCTCGAAGTCGTCGCGCAGCGAGGCGTGCCCCGCGGTCAGTATCGGGCCGATGCCCCGGGGGTCTACACCCTTCCGCAATTTCTCGGCAACCGTGAGCACCCTGGCGTTCTCGGTCACGACGTGCCTGGCCCGGCGGCGCAGCACGTCGTCGGCGATCCGGTCGGCGTCCGCCGCGGACGCCACGTCGCGCAAGGTGGTGACGCCGAGCGCCGCGGCCGCCGCCGCGCACTGTGCGCGACGCTCGGCGTAGCCGCCGTCGACCAGTTCGTGCGGCTGCCCCGTATCGATCACAAGCAGTTCGAGTCCGAAGCCGCCCAGGTCGAACGGGATCTGCTCGTGCCCGCGCGGCGCGGTGGTGTCGGCGGCGAATGCTCGCACGTCCAGCAACAGCGCGTGCCCGGCCGTGCACAGCATCGCGGCCGACTGGTCGAGCAAGCCGGTCGGGGCGCCGACGAAATCGTTCTCGGCGGCGCGGGCGATGTCGATCAATGCCCGGTCCGACAGCTCGGGTGCGAACAGGTCACGCAGCGCGACGGCCACCGCGCAGGACAGGGCTGCCGAGGACGACAGCCCCGCCCCGATCGGCACCGCACCGTCGAGGTCGAGATCCACGCCGGGGACCCGGTGCCCGCGCCGGGTGAACTCGGCGACCACCCCGAGCGGATAGCGCGCCCATCCGGGCACCAGCTCCCGCTGACCCGCCAGGTCGGACACCGCCGCGAGCACCGGCTCGTCCCGCTGCCGCGAGCCGACCCACACCCGCCCGTCGGTGCGCGCCGCCGCCGTGCACCGCACCACCAGCGGTAGTGCGATCGGCAGCACGTAGCCCTCGTTGTAGTCGGTGTGCTCACCGATGATGTTGACCCGCCCCGGCGCCACCCATGTCCGCAAACTCGGTTCCTCGCTGTTCTTCCTCGGTCGTGTCAGGTTACGAGACACGCCGCCCGAGCTGTGTTTTCGGCGCGCTCGGGTGCGCGATCGGCCTTCGTGACGCACAGTCGAATTCGACGCAAAGTCGGCCTGCAAATCCTGTGGCCGCGTCGAATCGGGAGGGCAGCATGGTTCACGACACCTCACGCGGCGACCTTCGCGCGCGGCCTCGCCCGGATCGGCTGCGGCCGCCGCTGGACCGGGCGCACCCGGCGCCGCTGACGATCGAGCTCGGCGCGGCGACCGGCGTGGGACCGACCGCCATGGCGGCGTTCGACGCGGCGCTGCGCGACCTCGGCGTGGGTGAGGCCAACCTCATCCGGTTGTCATCGGTCATTCCGCCGCGCGCTACCGTCGAACGCATCGGCCGGGTGCGCAAGCCGATCCTCTGGGGTGATCGTCTCTACTGCGTTTACGCCGTGGGGCACGCGTACGGGCGCGGCTCGACCGCCGCGGCGGGCATCGGCTGGGCGCTGCGCGACGACGGCTCCGGCGCGGGACTTTTCGTGGAGCACGAGGCCGAGACCAGCGCAGAGGTGACCGCGCTGATCCGGGCCAGCATGGCGGACATGACCCACCGCCGCGGCGGCGGCTTCGGCCCGGTCCAGTTGTGCACCGTGGACGCCGCCTCCGACGGCGACCCCGTCTGCGCGCTAGTGCTGGCCGCCTACCACACCATTCCGTGGGGTCCGCGATGAACGAGATCTCCGTGACCGTCGAGACGACGATCCCGGAGGAAAGGATCGAGATCTTCCACCGCCTCTACGAGGAGGCGTTCGGACCGCTGCGCGCGAAGGCCATCGCACGGCAGGTGCTGCGTCCCGAGGAGTTCCGGGAGGAGATGGTGGATCCCCGCGTGCAGAAGTACGTGGCGCACGCGGATGGGGAGCCGATCGGCGTGACCACGCTGACCAGGCACCTGGACACCGTGCCGTGGATCAGTCCGGACTATTTCGCGGCCCGTTACCCCGAACACGCGGCACGCGACGCGATCTACTACGCGGGTTTCACCCTTGTTGCGCCAAGTGCCCGCCAAGGGGCGGCCTTCCATGCCATGATCAAATCAGTTGTCCAGGTTTTGGTTGGCGAGCGTGCGGCGGTCGGTTGGGACATCTGCTCGTACAACAACACTCGGTTCTCGTTCGCCGACAGCATTCGGGCGGTGCTGGACGAACAGGCGAACGTCGAAGTCGCGGTGGAAGATTCACAGATCTACTACGCGGCCCGGTTCACCGGGGACGGAGCGACCAAGGGGGGCTGATGACACCCAGTGAACAGCCACAGGCCAGCTGTCGGCGCAGTCTCGGGTTCGGCTGGTACGCGGTGCTTCTGGGGGGAAGCGGGGCCGCGATCGCGGTCCATCTGGCGCTCGACTCACAGGTGGCGGCGCTCGTGACGATGGTGATCATCGTCGGCGAGACGCTCGCCATGATCGCCGTCGGAGTGCGCACGCACCGGCCGGCTCATCCGCTGCCGTGGTATCTGCTGTCCGGTTCGGCGGTGCTGTTCGCCTCCGGCACCACGCTGCGTGACGTCGGCGACCACGCGGTCCATCCGCTCGACGACGCGTTCACCCTGCTCGGTTATCTCGGCGTCGGGATCGCGGCGCTGATCTGGTTGTGGCCGCGCCAAGTGCACGGCGACTACGACCTGCTGCTGGACTCGGCCCTCATCGGCCTCGGCGCGCTGCTGGCCTCCTGGACCTTCCTCATCTCACCGATCCTGCAGTCGACTCAGAATGGCTTGGACGTACTGGTCGCGGCGACCTACCCGGTGCTCGACGCGGCGCTGCTGACCTTGGTCGCGCACTCGATGGCCACCTCGACGCGCGCGGAGACCTCGCTCTGGCTGCTGCACGCCGGACTGGTCGCACTGCTGCTCGGCGACCTGGGCTACAGCCTGGAGACCGCGGGCGCGACCGCGCTCGGGCGCGAGATGCTGCTGGCTCCCCTGCTCGCCGCCTACGCCACCGTGGGCGTCGCGGCGCTGCACCCCACCATGGCCACCCTCGGCACGCCGCGGCGCATCCACCCGCACCACTCCAGACAACGCGCCAGCCTCATCGCGATCGCGCTGATCGTGGCCTCGCTGGTGCCGGTCGTGGGGTCCAGTCTCCACCCGCTCGACCGCGTGGTGGTGTCATCGCTGTTCGCGCTGCTGCTGATCGGCATGCTGGTGCGGAGTGAACGCGCGATCGTGCGCAGCGCCCGCAGCGAGCGGCGCGCGCAATACCAGGCCGACCACGACATGCTCACCGGACTGCTGAACCGCGCCGCGCTGCTGCGCGCCCTGCGGCAGCACGGGGAACAGTGGGCCGAACAACCGATCTGCCTGCTGTTCATCGACCTCGACGGATTCAAGCGGGTCAACGACAGCTACGGGCACGCCGTCGGCGACGAACTGATCGCCACGGCGGCGGCCAGGATCCGGCGCGTGGTGCGCCGCGACGACGTGGTGACCCGCTACGGCGGCGACGAATTCGTCGTGCTCTCCCCGCTCGCCCGTCCGGAGGCAGCCGTGCTCGCCGAGCGTCTGCTCGGAGCGTTCGTGCGGCCGTTCGGGCTGAGCGCGGGCGAGATCCCGATCACCGCGAGCGTCGGCGTCGCGTGCGTCGCTCCGCGCGGCGCGCACACCGACGTCCACAGCTTGCTCCGGGATGCGGACGCGGCCATGTACCACGCGAAGCAGTACTCGATGGGCTACGCGTTCCACGACGACGTGCGGCGCGCGCCCACCGACACCGAGCGCCGCATCTGGCGCACGGCCACTCGATCCACCAGTCCGGCGGTGTGACTCAGTCGCTGAGCTCGTCGAGCAGGCGCTTGGCCTCCTCGAGCTCCGCCTGTAACTGCTGCACCTTGGCCTCCTGCACCCCGCGCAAGGCCTCCAAGACCCCCGCGACCACCTCGGCGACCTCCGGATGCAGGATCTTCGCCGCCTGCGCGACCGCGGAACCGGCGACCGGAAGGCCGCGCAGGGTGCGCTTCTTGCCGCTGACCACGTCGATGGACCACTCGCCGTCGGCGGTGCCGGTCAGCGTCACGGTGACCTCGGGCGCCTTGGCCTTGCGCGCGGCGGCCGCCTTGGCCGGCTTGGCCGCGGCAGCCGCCGGCGCCGGCTTCCCCGCACTGTCGGCGCGGCTCGCCGGGGCCTCCACCGGCTTCGGCGTTGCCTGCGGTGCGGGGGCGCTCGCCTCGACGGGCTGGGTCGCGGTGCTCGTCGTGGACGGCGACTGGGTCACAGGGGATTCCTTCCTTGTTGTCGACTTCGGCCCGGTGGTGGGGCCCGCGGCCCCTCGGGGCGGCTTGGTCAAGGTGACCTCGGTGGGAGAGAAGGACAGCACATCCTTCGATCCGGTCGGCCGGACCTGCAAGAAGTCACCGTCGGCCGGGTCGCCGAGCGCGATCACCTTGCCCGAGCGCCCCTCCGGAACGCCGACCGCGGCGGCGGTGAACCACACCATGGGCGGACGGCCACCGGCGAGGTCCGCGGCGATCTGTTGAATTTCGCTGTCCGACAAGGGCTGCGGCTTGGTTCGTGGGGAGGGCATGGTGACTCCGAGCGATTTCGTGGTTGGCTGCGTGCACAGATGATGCCCCACGCCGCCGACAGATTCTGCGGCCACCGTCGAATCGGGTCGGCGGACGGCGCGGCCCGGGCTATCAGCGAATATTTGGCAACACTCGCCGCCCACCCGTGAGCAGCGCCCCTCCCGCTCGCTTTGACACTCGCGCGTGTCACATGATCTGATTCCGGCGAATCGGTTTGCCAGCACCGGCTTTCCGGCGCCGACCCGCAGCGGTCCGCCCCGAACCGGTATCTGGAACGGGGCGACCAGGGGGGCCAGATGACCCATGCGCGGCATTCGGCGGTGCTCGCCGCCGCACCACTACACACCGATCTGCTCTTCGGCGCGGTCGCGGTCACCGTGCTCGCCGCCGGTGTGATCGTGATCGCGATGATCGCCGGAACCCGCGGGCCTGGATCGCATTTCGACGCCCGGAACCGCTACGGCGAGCCGGTGCGCCCCGCACGGGAAGCTCGGCCGCCGCTCGAGGAGCCGCCACACTCCTCGGCGACGAGTCCACCCCGGCGGGAACCATCGTTCATCGAGCGGTCGGCGCCTGAGGGGGAAACGGCGAACACCGCGCCGACGAGGTCGTCGCCTCCACCCTCCCCACGGGCGAACCAGCGCGACGTACCGTTCCTCGTCGGCGCCGCGGCAGGTGTCGTCGCGGTGCTCGGTGGCATCTCCTGCCTGGTTCTCATCGTTCCGGTGGCGGCGGAGGACGCCACCCGGGCGGCCGCATCCGATCCGCTGGCCGAAGCCCGTCCGGGCGAGTGCGTGGCGATATCCGCTTCGCGGGCGTCCGGGCACGACACGGTCGACCTGGCCCCCGTCCCCTGCGAGACATTGCCTGCCAACTTCCGCGTGCTACAGACCGGCACCTGCACCGACCCGCGAGTGGAGCGCGAGCACCGGGGCGCCGATGCCGCCGGATACGAGCGGTTCCGCTTGTGCCTTGCTCCCGACTGGCAGGCCGGTACCTGCTACGACGTCACCGACTGGCACGTGCCGAGCAAGGTGGACTGCGCCCGGGTCGGCAAGAAGATCGTCCGGGTGAACGCCGTCCTGCCCTACACCCCGGACGCCGCCGCTTGCCCACGCGACGCGGAAGGCGCCGGCGCGGTCGGGTGGGCGCAGCGGGGAATCACGCTGTGCCTGCGCGGCTCCGACCGGCCCGACGAGTAGTCAGCTCGCCGCGGCGGGCGCACGCAGCGCTGGGAACCAGATGTCGGTGAGCACCTCGACAGCCTGCTCCGCCGAGACGTCGATGGTGCCCTGCATCGCCCATCGGGTGAAGAACCGTTCCAGTTGCGCGACGAGAAGTTCCACCCGCAACCGCGCTTCGTCCCGCCGCTCGGCCGGCCAACCGGCGAGGTAGGCGGTCATCGCGTTGGGCAGGGCGAGGATGCCGACGCGGGCGATCTCGCGAAACTCCGGTTCCAGCGCGGTCGCCTCGTCCCAGGCGGGCAACAGGTCCTTGTACTCGTGGAACCACTCGATCGCGCGGGTCATCCAGTCGGCGAACTCGGCGCGCGAACCGGTCTCGAGCACCCGGTCGAGGTCCTGATAGAAGTGCAGCGCGGTGGGCGCGGTGCCCTGCTCGGCGATCGCACGCAGGATCTCCAACTTGCCCGCGAAGTGCAGGTAGAACGTGGCGCGACTACAGCCGACCGCGGCGGCGATGTCGTCCACCCGCACGGACGCGTAACCCCGGGCGGCGAACAGCTCCTTGGCCGCCGCCATCAAGCGGGCCCTGGTCTGCTGTTTCTGCTCCTCCCGCAGGTTCGTGTTCGCGTTCGTGCGCATGGTGAACAGCTACCTCGTATCCGTGAAAAGCGTGCTTACGTGCGGCTTCCGCCGAGCGAGTCTATGCGCGAGCCGCATGAATAGACATTGTGTCACTCACTAGACGTCAAGTCTACCGAGTGTTATTTTGTTGCCTACGTCACTCCGGCGCTCGACCCGCGCCGGACGGTTCGGCCGTCGTCGGCGGCTCTTCCCATGCGAGGTCAGTGAATGACGTCAACCGCACTCCCCCGGGTCTGTGTGATCGGCGCGGGCCCTTCCGGCATCACCGCCGCCAAACGACTGCACGACCACGGCATCCCCTTCGACTGCTTCGAGGCGTCCGACGACGTGGGCGGCAACTGGTACTTCAAGAATCCCAACGGCATGTCGGCCTGCTACCAGAGCCTGCACATCGACACCTCCAAGTTCCGGTTGGCGTTCGAGGACTATCCGGCGCCCGACGAATGGCCGGACTTCCCCCACCATTCGCAGCTGTTCCAGTACTTCCGCGACTACGTGGACCATTTCGGCATCCGCGAACGGATCGTGTTCAACACGAAGGTGACCGCGGCCGAGCGCAGCGCGGACGGCCGCTGGCTGATCACCACCAGCGAGGGCCGCACCACGGACTACGACGCGCTCATCGTCTGCAACGGGCATCATTGGGATCCCCGGATCCCGGACTACCCGGGTGAATTCGACGGCACGCTACTGCACAGTCACGCCTACAACGACCCGTTCGATCCCGTCGACATGCGCGGCAAACGCGTCGTGGTGGTCGGCATGGGCAATTCCGGCTTGGACATCGCCTCGGAGCTGTCGCAGCGGTTTCTCGCCGCGAAGCTCTACGTTTCCGCTCGCCGCGGGGTCTGGGTGCTGCCGAAGTACGTCAACGGCAAGGTCGGTGACAAGCGCTCGATGCCCCGGTGGATGCCGCCGAAGCTGGGCCTGCGGCTCAAGCAGCGTTTCGTCCGCAAGTATCGCGGCAAGATGGAGGACTACGGGCTGCCCGAACCCGACCACCTGCCGTTCGAGGCGCATCCGTCGGCAAGCGAGGAGTTCCTGCACCGCGCGGGCTGCGGCGACATCACGTTCAAGCCCGCGATCACCGCGCTGGAGGGCTCGCGGGTGCGCTTCGCCGACGGCAGCGTCGAAGAGGTCGACGTGATCGTCTGCGCCACCGGATACCGCATCTCCTTCCCGTTCTTCTCCGATCCCGAGCTGTTGCCCGACAGCGACAATCGATTCCCGCTGTTCAAACAGATGATGAAGCCCGGCATCGACAATGTGTTCTTCCTCGGTCTGGCCCAGCCGCTACCCACGCTGGTGAACTTCGCCGAGCAGCAGAGCAAGCTGGTCGCCGCCTACCTGACCGGCCGTTACCACCCGCCCTCGGAACAGGAGATGCACGCGGCCATCCGATCCGCGGAAACGGCAAGGACGGGCCGCTACTACGACTCGCCCCGGCACACCATTCAGATCGAATTCGAGCCGTACGTGCGAGACATGCGGCGGGAATTGGCGCGCGGGGCGAAACGCGCGGCCGCCGCGGGATACGCGCTGCCGGTTCCGGCCCGGGCTCTGGAACACGTGTGAGGCGGCGATGACCACTACCACGGGAACCGCCACGTCGGGGTTCTGCGCCGAGCGATTCGCGCGGGTGCGAAGGGAACTGGAGACCCGGCTCGCCTCCGGCGACGAGCTGGGCGCGTCGATCTGCGTCACGGTCGACGGCGAACCGGTCGTCGACCTCTGGGGCGGATACCGCGACCCCGAGCGCACCGCGCCGTGGACCGAGGACACCTTGGTCAACGTCTTCTCCCTCACCAAGACCATGACCGCGCTGTGCGCGCTGCTGCTGGTCGAGCGCGGCGAACTGGACGTGCACGCGAAGGTGGCCAGGTATTGGCCGGAGTTCGCGGCCAACGGCAAGAGCGACATCGAGATCCGGCATCTGCTCGCGCACACCTCCGGCGTCTCGGGGTGGGAGCCGCCGATCGAGCTGACCGACATCTACGACGCCGAAGCGTCCGCCGCCCGCCTCGCGAGCCAACCGCCGTGGTGGCAGCCGGGCACCGCGTCCGGGTATCACGCGCTCGCCTACGGCCACCTGATCGGGGCGATCATCCGCCGCGTCACCGGACGCTCGCTGGGCGAGTTCTTCGCCGACGAACTCGCCGGGCCACTGGGCGCGGACTTCCACATCGGCACGGCGGCCGAACACCACGGGCGGATCGCCACCTTGATCCCGCCCACCGTGCCCGAATTCGACATGGCGACGCTCGACCAGGACAGCGTGCTGGTCAAGACCCTCACCAGTCCGCTGCTCGACATCGCCGAAACCGCGAGCGCCGGATGGCGGCAGGCCGAGATCGGAGCGGTGAACGGCCACGGCAACGCGCGCTCGGTGGCGCGGGTGCAATCACTGGTGTCCTGCGGCGGCGAACTCGACGGACGGCGGCTGCTGTCGGAGCGGACGATCGAGCTGATCTTCCAGCAGCAGTCCGACGGTGTGGATCTCGCGCTGCTGCTGCCACTGCGTTTCGGCATCGGCTACGGTCTGCCGCAGCGGCAGACCGCCCCTGAGGTGCCCGAGGGCCGAGTCTGCTGGTGGGCCGGGTACGGCGGTGCGATGGTGGTCAACGACCTCGAGCATCGCACCACGTTCGCCTACACCATGAACCGGATGGCCCCGGGGTTGATCGGCTCCGAGCGTGCCGACGCCTACCTGCGCGCGACGTTCGCGGCGGTGCGCGGATGATGCGGGCGCTACAGCTCACCGGGCCGGGTGTGCTGGAACTGCGCGAGGTGCCGATCCCGCAGATCGGTCCCACCGACCTGCTGCTGCGCGTAGGCGCGGCAGGCATCTGCCATTCGGACCTGCACGTGCTGCACATCCCCTTCCGGATGCGCGAGGAGCCGTTGACTCTCGGCCACGAGATCGCGGGCACCGTCGAGGCCGTCGGCGACGGGGTCGGCGGCCGCAGGGCCGGTGAGCGCGGCGTCGTGTACCTGTGCTGGTCGTGCGGGGTCTGCCGGGAGTGCGCCGGGGGCAACGAGAACGTCTGCCGCGCCGCTGGCCGCACCGCCATGCCGCCCTGCCCCGGTCTGGGGCCGGATGGCGGGATGGCGGACTACGTCCGGGTGCCCGCGAGTTCCTTCGTGCCGATCGGCGACCTCGACTTCGCCCAGGCCGCGCCGCTGGCCGACGCCGCGCTGTCGAGCTATCACGCCATCCGCGGCGCGCGCGAGCAACTCGGGCCCGGGTCGGTGGCGGTGGTCATCGGGATCGGCGGGCTCGGTCACGTCGCCGTGCAGATTCTCGCCACGACCACGGCGGCGCGGGTGCTGGCCGTCGACGTGAGCGCCGACAAGCTCGAACTCGCCGCGCGGTGCGGCGCGGCGGAGAGACTCACGGCGGGCGACGACACCGCACGCGAGATCCTCGACCGCACCGAAGGCCGCGGCGCGGACGCGGTGTTCGACTTCGTCGGCGTCGACGCGACCGCACGGCTCGCGGTGGAATCGGTGGCGCCGAACGGGGCCTACCGGATGATCGGCCTCGGCGGCGGCGCGCCGGAGATCACGGCGGCCCCCGCGGGCGGGCCGGGCTGGCCGTGGGGCGCGTCGGTCCGAAAATCCTACGGCGGCACCAAATCCGACCTGATCGACTCCGTAACCCTGGCTATGTCGGGCAAGCTACGCGTCGAGGTGGAGCGCTACCCGCTGGCCGACGGCCGCGACGCCCTCGACCGGCTGGAACGCGGCCTGGTCACGGGCCGAGCGGTTCTGGTCCCCGAGCAGTGACCAACCCCAACTCCTGTGCAGTGACGAGGAAGTACCCGATATGACAAAGCCCTTCGACCCGCAGGCGTTCGTGGCGCAAGCCGCCGCCCGGCTCACCGGCCCCGGCGGTCGATTCGAGATGGTGATCGAGGACGTGCTCGGCGCGCCGATGCCGGTCCTGCGCCACCGCAAGTCCTCGCTGCGCGAAGTGCTCGCCGACGCGGTCGCGCACGGCGATCGGGACTACCTGGTCACCGCGGACCGCAGGATGTCCTTCACCGAGCACGCCGCCGCGGTCGCGGCACTGGCCACGGCCCTGCGGGATCGATACGGCGTCGGAAAGGGCGACCGCATCGGCATCCTCGCGGCGAACACGCCCGAGTGGGTGCTCACGTTCTGGGCGGCGCAAGCGCTCGGCGCGATAGCGGTGGGCTACAACGCGTGGTGGGCGCCGCGCGAGGTCGCCTACGGCGTCGAGCACACCAGCCCCGGCGTCCTCGTCGTGGACGCGAAACGTGCCGCGCTGGTAGCGGAACTCGACATCCGGATTCCGGTGCTCACCATGGAGCACGACGTACCCGCGCTCATCGCCGGATACCGGACCGACGAGCTGCCCTACACCGAGATCGACGAAGACGAACCCGCGGTGATCCTGTACACCAGCGGCACCAGCGGACGGCCCAAAGGCGCGGTGCATTCGCACCGGAACCTGGTCGCGGTCGCCGACTACCACGTCTTCAACGATGCCCTGGCCGCCGCGCTCACCGGGGCGGGCGAACTGCCCAGCGGGCGGCGCTTCCTGGTCACCTCACCGCTGTTCCACATCGCCAGTCTGCACAACCTCGTGGTTCCCCGGCTGGTCACCGGCGACGCGGCGGTGATCCACCAAGGGTCGTTCGACGCCGACCGGGTGCTGCGCCTGATCGAGACCGAGCGGATCACCAACTGGGGCGCCATGCCGACCATGGCCACCAGGATGCTCGAACTCGACCTGTCCGGCTACGACCTGTCCTCGCTGGCCGCGTTCTCGTTGAACTCGGCGCCGTCCTCGGCCGCACTGCAACAGAAGCTGCGCGATCAGCTGCCCGTCGCGCGCAACGCGCTGGTGACCAGCTATGGGCTGACCGAATGCAGCACCGCCGCGACGCTGGCGAGCCCGGCGGAGCTGGCGGCGTTCCCGGACACCGTGGGGCGACCGGTCGTCGGGGTCACGCTGGAGATCCGCGACAGCGCGGGCAACGCGGTACCCGAGGGCACCGAAGGCGAGATCTGCGTGCGCAGCCCCTATGTGATGCTGGGGTACTGGCAGGACGAGGCGGCGACCACCGCGGCCATCACCGCGGACCGCTGGCTGCGCACCGGCGACATCGGGGTGCTGGAAGACGGCAGGCTGCGCTTGTCCGGACGCCGTTCGGACCTGATCCTGCGCGGCGGGGAGAACGTCTATCCCACGGAGATCGAGCAGTGCCTCGAGGAGCATCCCGCGGTGCGCGAATGCGCGGTCCTCGGCGTGCCCGACGCCGACCTCGGGCAGCAGGTCGCCGCCTTGGTCGTGGTCGACAGCGCCACGCCGACCACTGAAGACGAGCTGCGCGCGTTCACCGCCGAGCGGCTCGCCTACTACAAAGTGCCTGCCCGCTGGCGGCTCACCACGACCCCACTCCCGCGCAACGCGACCGGCAAGGTCGTGCGCACCGATCTCGAGGTGTGAATCCATGTACGACACCGTCATCGCCAACGGCCGCTGGTTCGACGGCACCGGCGCGCCCTCCGCGGTCCGGCACCTCGGCATCCGGGACGGGCGGATCGCGGCCGTCTCCGCCGACCCGATCGACGACCCGGCCTGTCCGAACGTCGTGGACGCCACCGGCAAGTGGGTGATCCCCGGCATGATCGACATCCACACCCACTACGACGTGGAAGTGCTCCAGCATCCGGCGCTGACCGAGTCGGTCCGGCACGGCATCACCACGGTGCTGCTGGGCTCGTGTTCGTTGTCGACCGTCCACGTCGGCGCCTCCGACGCGGGCGACCTGTTCGCGCGGGTCGAGGCGATCCCGCGCAAGCACGTCGTCGCGGCGGTCGACGCGCACAAGACCTGGCGCTCGGCGCACGAGTACGCGGCCGCGCTGGAAGAACTGCCGTTGGGCCCGAACGTCGCCGCGTTCATCGGGCATTCGGATATCCGGGCGGCCGAGATGGGGCTGGATCGCGCGACCCGCGAGGACGTGCGGCCCGATGCCGCCGAACTGGCCGGAATGGAGGCGAAGCTGACCGAGGCGCTGGACGCGGGTTTCGTCGGGATGTCCTCCCAGCAGTTGATGTTCGACAAACTCGACGGCGAGGTGTGCCGATCGCGCACCCTGCCCTCCACCTACTCGACCAGCCGGGAACGGCGCAGGCTCAACGCCGTACTGCGACGGCGCGGCCGGGCGCTGCAAGGCGGGCCCGACGTGTCACGGCCGCACAGCCTGATCACGATGGCCGCCGCCAGTCTCGGCCTGTTCCGAAAGCCGCTGAAGGTCAGTCTGCTCTCGGCTGCCGACATCAAGGCGATTCCCGGCGTCGTGCACCTGTTCCCGCTGATCGCTCGGGTGCTGAACGCGCTCGGGGCCGACTTCCGCTGGCAGCACCTGCCGGTGCCCTTCGAGGTCTACGCCGACGGCATCGACCTGGTGGTGTTCGAGGAATTCGGTTCCGGCGCCGAAGCGTTGCACCTGGCCGACCAGGTGGACCAACGGCGGGAACTACTGCGCGACGAGGCCTATCGTCGCCGATTCCGCGCGGATTACGACAAGAGATTCGGCCCGAGGGTGTGGCACCGCGACTTCTTCGATGCGCGGATCGTCGAATGCCCCGACTCCACGGTGATCGGCAAGACCTTCGGCCAGGTGGGCGCGGAACGCGGTGGCACACATCCGGTGGACGCGTTCCTGGACCTCGTGGTGGAGCACGGCGGCAAGGTCCGTTGGCGTACGACGATCTCCAACCATCGACCCGAAGTGCTCGATCGGCTCGCCGCCGACCCCGGCGTGCAGCTGGGCTTCTCCGACGCGGGGGCGCATCTGCGCAACATGGCGTTCTACAACTTCGGGCTCCGCTTCCTGCGCCGGGTGCGCGACGCCGCGCGAGCGGGTCGCCCGTTCCTGTCCGAGGAACAGGCGGTGCACCGGCTCACCGGCGAACTCGCGGACTGGTACCGCCTGGACGCCGGGCACCTGAGGGTGGGCGACCGAGCCGATGTGGTCGTCCTCGATCCGGCGCGCCTGGACGATTCGCTCGACGACTACCACGAATCGCCGATCGCCCCGTTCGACAACCTGTCGCGGATGGTCAACCGCAACGACGACACGGTCACCGCGGTGTTCGTCGGCGGCGTGCCGGTCTTCGGTGACGGCGCTCCGGCCGCGGTACTCGGCACCAGCCGCACCGGCCGGTTCCTGCGCGCGTCGACCTCCGCACGGTGATCCGATCGCGCTGATCGGCCCGGTCGGCCACGTAGAATCCCAAGGACACGGCGGCTCGTTCGCCGGCCGTCCGTAGGGAGTCGACGTGGACGTTTTCCAGCATCGGGGCCGGTCCGTCGTCTTCGACCGCGCAGGCGCCGGGTCGCCGGTGGTGTTCCTGCACAACGCGGGCGCGCAACGCCGTATCTGGGACGACCAGGTCGCGGCGCTGCGCGACGAGCACGAGATCTTCGCGCTCGATCTCCCCGGATACGGCCGGTCCGACCAGCCCGCCACGGGCTACCGGCTCACCGACTACGTCGACATGCTCACCGCGTTCCTCGACGCCCACGACCGCACCGACGTGGTGCTGGTCGGCAACTGCCTCGGCAGCGCGACCTCTCTGCGCTACGCCATGGACCGTCCGGACCGGGTGCGCGCGCTCGTGTTGATCAATCCGCTCACCTGGGACACCGTCAGCTCGGGACAGTCGGCGGGCCTGGCCTGGCTCGACGCGCGGCTGCCGCTGGCGCCGCTGGCCCGCCGCATCAGCCTGCCGGGCCCGGTGGTCTCGCTGATCGTCGGCAATCAGCTCGGCCCGCGCGGTCGCGGCAGGGGAAGCCAGCACGAGCCACGCGTGCGGGCGCATTGGACCGACCGGGGCAGGCTGCAAGCCCTCCACGACTTGGTGCAGGACTTCCCGTCCTACCGCGCGCTCGACGGGTTCGACCCGCCCGCCGGCTTCCCGCCGATCTGCACGATCTGGGGGCGGCGCAACCGCGTCCTGTCGGCGAGGGCGGGCGGGCGGCTCAACCGCAAGCTGCGCCCGCACACCGCGGTGGAACTACCGGACTGCGGTCATCTTCCGATGGTGGAGGCCCCGGACCAGGTGAGTTCGATCATCACCGGCTTTCTCGCCGCGACCGCCGTGCCCGCGCGGGAGCGGCCCGACGGCCGCTGAGCGGCGTCAGAGCGCAGCGGCGGTAGGGCAGAGTTCCGGGAAACTGGCGGAGCGCACTCCGCATCCGGCGCATTCGAACGTCATGCCCATATCGAGCATCCACTGAATGCGGGTATGGCATGTCTCGCAGAGGAAGTCCACCCCCGCCGGGTGGCAACAGGACCGTTTACGGATGAACCATTCCGCGCGGTGCCGGCAGGGCACGGAATCGAAGCGGAACGTGCACCTCGGTGCGGCGGGTAGCGCGGCGACGATGGCTTCGAAAGCCGTTGTCGCCGTAGAAATATTCACAGCAGATACCTTTCGGCGGGGAGAGCGGGACCGCAGGCCGGACGCAGCCGCGGCGCCGTTACTCCTGGATCGATCTCCTTCCGGCAGCCGTTACCGGATGAGGCGGCCTTCACACGGCGGCGGACCGGCTTGTTTGGTCATCGAGCGCGCGGGAATCCGATTTGTGACTACATCAAGGGAAGGGGTTTTGTCATGTTGTTGCGCCGACTCGCCCGGCCGCTACTGGCCACCGCGTTCGTCGTAGATGGGGTCGATACGCTGCGGCGCCCGGACGAGCGGGCCAAGGCCGCGAGCGAACTGCTGCAGCGGGGACAGCGACAGCTTCCCGACGAGGTTGCCGCCAAGTTGCCATCGAACCCCCACACCGTCGTCCAGATCAACGCCCTCGCCCAGGTGAGCGGCGGCGTTCTGCTGGCGCTGGGTAAGGCGCCGCGCTTGGCCGCCTTGGTGCTCGCGGCGACCGTGGTGCCCTCGGCCGTCACCGAGCAGGACTTTTGGAACGAGCAGGATCCGGCGCGCAAGTCGGCGAAGCGCACCGCGTTCCTCAAGGACCTCGGCCTGCTCGGCGGACTGATGATCGCCGCGGCCGACACCGAGGGCAAGCCGTCGCTGGGCTGGCGCGGCCGCCGGGCCGCGCGCGACGCCGCCGCCGCGGTCACCGCCGCACTGCCGTTCGGCGCGACCTCGGAGGGCGCGACCGGCGCTGCGCTGCGCAACTACGCGCACGAGGCCGCGGAACGGGCGCGTGCGCTCGGATCGGTCGCCGCGAGCAAAGGCACGGAACTGGCCGAAACGGCCCAGCGTCGTGGGCCGGATTGGGCGGAGGCGGCCAAGGAACACGGCAGCGACCTGGCCGAGACCGCGAAGGTGCACGGCTCGGAATGGGCCGAGATCGCCAAAGAGCGCGGCACAGATCTGGCGGAAGTCGCCAAGGAGCGGGGCTCCGAATGGGCCGAGATCGCCAAAGAGCGCGGCGCCGACTGGGCGGAGGTGGCCAAGGAGCGCGGCGCCGACTGGGCGGAGGTCGCCAAGGATCGGAGTGCTCATCTCGCGGAGGTGGCCAAGCAGCGCGGGGCGGAACTGGCGGAGATCGCCAAGGAACGCAGCGCTGAGCTGGCCGAGCGCGCAAAGCACCGCGGACCCGAGATCGCCGAGGTCGCCAAGGAGCGGGGCGCGCTTACCGCGCGACTGGCCCGCCGGCGGGGAGCGAAGACAGCGCACGCCGCCCGTGAGGCGGTCGAGCGTCGCCGCTGAGCGGCGGACGGGCGGCGGCGGACTTCGATCGGCCGGCGCCCGTCAAGCGGTTTCGTCGTAGCCGGGTGCGAGGGCGGCCTCCAGCGACCGCACCCGATGGAACCGGTCGGCCAGTCCGGTGACCTCGATGACTCGGTCCACCGGCCGCACCCGGGTGATCAGCGCCATCCGGCGGCGCGTCCGCGTCACCTCGGCCTGCGCCTCGACCAAGACGCTCAGCCCGGCCGCCGCGAGGAACGTGACCGGCGAGAGGTCGAGCACGAGGACGGCCGCACGGCGGGCCGGGCCGCTCGCCAGCTGCGCGCGAAGCCGGGGTGCGGTGGCGACATCGATCTCGCCCGCCACCATCAGCATGGTGACGTCAGGGCGTGGTCGGCACACCGAAAACCGAAGCGGGCCGGTCCGTTCGGTATCGCGGAACATGCGCTGACTCCTGGCCGGAAGCTGGCAGTGCACAGACCTTGTGCCTCCAGTGAAGCATGGGTGCGCTCGGTCTGTACAGCAGCGCGACGACGCGAACTGCGTTCGCGGCCAGACCTTTCCAGCGGACGGGAGCGCCGCTAGGAGGTATTCGCGCTGCCGCCGCAGGAAATGGTGACAGCCTCCCCGTTGAAGTGGCGGCCGTGCTCGGAGACCAGCAACAGCACCGCTTCGGCCACCTCGGCGGGCTGGATCAAATCGCCGTTGGGCGGGCCGGATTCGATGATCGCCATCCAGTCCTCCTTGGTGGGATTCTCCTTGTCCGGCACCATGAGCCGCCAGGTCGCGGGGTTCTGGATCATGTCGGTGTCCACGCCGGAGGGCAGCAGGGCGTTCACCGTGATGCCGTACTGCGCCACCTCCAGCGACAGTGACTTCACCAGGCCGAGCACGCCCCACTTGCTCGCCGCGTAGTGCGCCGCGTTGCGCACGCCCATCTTCGCCACGATGGACGAGGTGGCCACGACCCGACCCCAGCGGCGCTCGATCATGTGCGGGACGATCGCGCGGAAGCTGTGGAACACTCCGGTCAGGTTGGTGTCGATCATGTCCTGCCACAACTGCTCGTCCATCTCGGCGACGGGTGAGTCGGATGCGATACCCGCGTTGGCGATCAGGATGTCGATGCGGTCGAATTCCTCGAGCGCGCGCTCGGCGACCGTCCGCATCTGTTCCAGGCTGCGCACGTCGGCCTGCACGGCGATGCAGCGGCGGCCGGTCCGCTCGACCAGCGCGGCGGTCTCGGCCAAGTCGTCGAGGGTGCTCAGAGCGTAGGGAAGGCCGGGCAACGGTGCGGCGATATCGCACACCACGATGTCCGCCCCCGCCTTCGCCAGCGCCACGGCGTGCGCGCGGCCTTGTCCGCGGGCGCCACCGGTGATCACCGCTACCCTGTCGTCGAGATTCCCCATGGCGGGTCCTTCATCGGTTCGGTACCTGCTTCGGCCGCCACTCATCGTGTCACGGGCGCGCGGCGTGAACTCCCGATTTCGGGGCGGGCGTGCCGCACAGGGGTCGATTTCCCAAAATTGGGAACCGACGACCGGGTGATCGTACCCCGACTTGACCATCCGCACGCGACGCCGCACGTCCGCGACCTGCACCGACAGTAGCGGATTGCCGAATTCCGCAGGGGCAGTGGAACAATGGTTCCGGTCTCTGCACCGAGGCGGGCACGGCCACGGCACGGACGAGCCGACCCGACTGCGGCAGGGAGACCACATGCATCCATTCCGACCCGGTCCAGCGACCAACTGTGCGCGATGTACGCTGCGCCCAGAACGACCCCGCCCGTGCCGACGCATCGTTCCTGGCACGGTCCGGCGCATCCACAATGGTTCCTGGGGGCCCGATGACCGATTGTGAGTATTTTCCCGTGGATCTCGACCGACAGCTCGACGCCGAACCCACCGACCACGACAGCAGCGTGGCCGAACGGATCACCAGCCCGCGGCTGCGCAGGCTGCTACACACGGTCATCGGCCTGTCCGAGGATTCCGTCGATCTTCTGACGACCATGACCACGCGCCTGCGTGCCGCCGAGGGCATGATCCTGCGCGACCCGCTCGACGACTGCTGACCCGCGCGCGGGCGGGCGCGACCGCGCCGTCCACCCCGCGGCGGCACGAGCGGTCGCCGTGCAGGTTGCCGAACCGGCAACGATATTTGCCGAATCGGTCGATTCGTCGGATCGTGGAACGCATGAGTGCGATACACCACCACGCCGACCGGACGACACCGACGACGGTCGAGTACTGGGAGACCTTCTACGGCGAACGCGAGCGGGTCTGGTCGGGACAGCCGAACTTCCTGCTGGTACGGGAGATCGAAGGGGTCACCCCCGGTACGGCACTGGATCTGGGCTGCGCCGAAGGCGCCGACGCGATCTGGCTGGCCGAGCGCGGCTGGCGGGTCACCGCGGTGGACGTGTCGGAGACCGCGCTCGGCCGCGCCAGGGCGCAGGCGGCACGACAGGGACTTACCAGCGAAATCGATTGGCAGCGGCACGATCTCGCCCACACCTTCCCGCCCGGACGGTTCGATCTCGTCACCGCGCAGTATCTGCACTCACCGCCCGCCGAGGACGGTGAGCGGATGCGGATCCTGCGCCGCGCCGCCGAGGCGGTGGCGCCCGGGGGTCTGCTGCTGATCGTCGGGCACGCGGAATGGCCCTCCTGGGTCACGGAACCGCCCGCCCACGTGCACTTTCCGACCACCGCCGAGGTGCTCGCCGGCCTCGCGCCGGACCCGGCCGAATGGCAGGTCGAAGTCGACGAGCTCGCCGAACGCGAGCACGCGGGCCCCGAGGGACAGCCGGGCACCCGAAAAGACAACATCCTACGAATTCGCCGCACCCGATCACCGCGCAAATAACGGGCGAATATCCTTGCGCTGAAACCGAATTCGAAAGTCTACCGCGTACTGTTAACTCTGATATTACTCAGGATTCACGGCGTCGATACCGTTTTCTAGCTACTGTGGACGGTGCCTACAGAGCGGTGGGAATCGAGAATCTCACGTCGGTCGGGGGGATAGTCGCCCGTAGGAGAGCTCCCAGTGAAGTATTCGGTATGCGCTCGCGTTCTAGGCCCATTGACGCTTGCTCTCAACAACCACAACGCGACGCCGACTGCACAGAAGCAGCGGCAGTTGCTCGCATTACTCTTGGTCCGGCACGACACGGTCGTTCCGGTGACGACACTGATCGAAGAACTATGGAACGACGATCCCCCGCGCAGCGCGGTGACCGTCGTGCAGACATATATTCTCGGAATTCGCAAGAAGATGGCCGAGCAGCTCAGGATGGGGCAGGCCGAGGTGGCCGAACGCTTTCTGCGCACCCGCAGCAAGGGCTACTCCTTCGACGTCAAGGATTGCGTGTTCGATCTGCGCGACTACCAGTCCATGTCCGCGGCGGCCCGGTGCGCGGCCAAGACCGGAGACGACCAGCGCGCGGTGGATCTGTTCAGCGCGGCCGAAGCGCTGTGGAGCGGGCCGGCGCTGGTCGACGTGGAGGGCGGCCATCCGCTCGCCGCGGAGATCTCGCATCTGGACCACCTGCGGCTGACCAACGTCGAACTGCGCGTGGAGGCGGAATTGCGCCTCGGCAGGCACCGCGAGGTATGTCCTGACCTCGCGCGGCTGACCATGCAACATCCGTTGCACGAGCGGCTGCAGGCGTACTACATGTTCGCCTTGTCCCGCTCTGGGCAGCGTGCCCGCGCTCTGGCCTCCTATCAGCAGTTCAGCAGGTGCATGCAGGACGAACTGGGGCTGGACCCCTGCCAGAAGCTGCAGAAGCTGCACCAGGACATCCTGGCCGCATCCGACGTCTCGGTGAGCGCGATGCTCAACAGCCGGCACGCCGGTTATCTGATCGGGTGGTCCTCCCCCGAGTTGCGCGCCGCCGCCGAGCCCGCCTGACGCCGCCGCGGCGTCCGTCCGGCGCGACGCGCGTCGCGCCGGGCGAAGTCCGGTCGCGCTCACTCCCGCCCGAGGATCTCGTCCACCAACCCGGTGGTATGCGTCGCGGCGCGCATGGCAGGGTGGTCGAGCACCTCGCGCAGGAAATCCCGAGTGGTGGCGACGCGGGCGCCGGAGATCCGGAAATCCTCCAGCGCTCGCCGCATCCGGGCGAGCGCCCGGTCGCGGTCCGGCGCCCACACCACCAGTTTGGCCAGCAGCGAATCGTAGTGCGGAGGTATCGAATAACCGGCGTGCGCATGCGTGTCGACGCGTACGAAAGGCCCTCCGGGTGGCGTGAATTCCGCCAGGACCCCCGGAGCGGGCGCGAATTCGGCGGCAGGGTCTTCGGCATTGATCCGGCATTCGATCGCCGCACCGCGCAGGACGATGTCATCCTGCGCGAAGCCGAGCGGGTGCCCCGCCGCGACCCGGATCTGTTCGGCGATCAAATCGATGCCGGTCACCATCTCGGTGACCGGATGTTCCACCTGAATTCGGCAGTTCACCTCCATGAAATAGTAATTTCCGTCCCGGTCGACCAGGAATTCCACGGTTCCCGCTCCGACATAGCCCGCTTCGACCACACCGCCGACGGCAGACCTGCCCATTGTCTCGGCAAGCCCTTCCGGCAGCAGCGGAGCCGGTGATTCCTCGATCAATTTCTGATGCCTGCGCTGTACCGAGCAGTCGCGTTCACCCAGATGCACGCCGTTGCCGTGACCGTCGCACAGCACCTGGATCTCCACGTGCCTGGCCGCGGCGAGGTACTTCTCCAGGTACACGCGGCTGTCGCCGAACAGCATTCGCGCCGTCGCCCTGGTCTCTTGATAGGCGCGCGGGAACGCCGCGCTCTCGTGCACCACCTGCATGCCGCGTCCCCCGCCGCCCGCGGCCGCCTTGATGATCACCGGGAAGCCGATCGAATCCGCGAGTGCGTGGGCCTCGTCGAGCTCGAGCGGGTCGAGGCTGCCCGGCAGTAACGGCAGGCCCGCTTTCGCCATCAGGGTGCGCGCCGACTGCTTGTCGCCGAGCTGAGCCATCACCTCGGCGGGCGGCCCGATCAGCGTGACGCCCGCCGCCCGGCAGGCGTCGGCGAAATCCGGTGACTCCGAGAGGAATCCGTATCCGGGATGGATCGCCTCGGCGCCGGTGAGCTCGGCGGCGGCCAGGATCCCCGCGGCGTTCAGATAACTGCGTTTGGCCGCGGAGGGGCCGATCTGCACCGCTTCGTCGGCGAAACGCACCACCGCCGAATCGGCGTCGGCGACCGAGTGCACCGCCACGGTGCGCACGCCGAGTTCACGGCAGGTGCGCGCGACGCGCAGCGCGATCTCGCCGCGGTTGGCGATCAGGATCTTCTCGAACATGGCCACACCCTCACGCGACCGACCGGACCAGGACCTGCTGCCGCGCGCCGAAGCGCCGGAAGCGGGCACGGCGCTCGTCGGCCAGCTCCGTCCCGCTGCGTCCGGCGAGTTCGCCGAGGGTCGCGGCGAGGGCGCGGCGCAGCTGTTCGGCCGCGGCCACGGGAGCCGACCCCACGTCGTCACCCGGCTCGGGCAGCACCGCGTCGACCACGCCGAGACCCAGCAGGTCCCGCGCGGTGAGCGCCAGCGCGGCCGCGGCCGTGGGCGCGGCCGCCGGATCGTTCCATACGATCGCCGCGCAGCCTTCCGGGCTGATCACCGAATACGTGCCGTTGGCGAACATCAGCACGCGGTTGGCGACGCCGAGCGCCAGAGCTCCGCCGCTGCCGCCCTCACCGATCACCACACTGATCACCGGCACCCGCAGCGCGGACATCAACCGGATGTTCTCCGCGATGACGATCGCCTGCCCCTGCTCTTCGGCGGTCGCGCCCGGGTATGCGCCGGGTGTGTCGATCAAGGTGATGACGGGCAGGCCGAGCTTCTCGGCCAGCCGCATCAACCGCGCCGCCTTGCGATAACCGGCGGGGGTCGGCATGCCGAAGTTGCGCTCCATCAGCTCCTTCGGGTCGTGTCCCTTCTGGTGGCCGATCAGCATCACCGGCCGCCCGGCAAGCCATGCCGTTCCGCCCACCACGGCGGCGCAGTCGCCGGAGATCCGGTCGCCGCGCAACTCGCGGAACTCCTCGAAGGCCAGGGCGAAGTAGTCGAGTGCGGTCGGCCGCTGCGGGGCCCGCGCCCGGCGCACCTGCGTCCAGGGATCGGTCGTGGGAATGCGGGCCGGATCGGTGATCGCTCCGGCGTCGGCGGGGACGAACGTCTCCGCCGGGTCGACCTGGGCCGCGGTTCGCACCAGCGCGCCGAGCGCCTGGCGCAGACCCGCCCGCGGCACGATCATGTCGATGAGCCCGCGTTCCAGCAAGAATTCGGCCGTCTGGAACCTCGGGGGCAATTCCTGCCGGATGGTCTGCTCGATCACCCGGCGCCCGGCGAAGCCCAGGCGCGCGCCCGGCTCGGCGATCAGCACGTCGGAGAGAGTGGCGAAGGAGGCCGCTACACCGCCGTAGGTGGGGTCGGTGATCACGGTGACGGTGAGCACGCCCGCCCGGTCCAGCTGCTCCAGCGCCGCGCTGGTCTTGGCCATCTGCATCAGCGACAGCGGGCCTTCCTGCATCCGGGCGCCACCCGATGCGGTGACGATGATCAACGGAATACGCCGCGCCAGCGCCGTCTCCGCGGCGGCGGTGATCATCTCGCCGACCGCGGTGCCGAGGCTGCCGCCCAGGAAGCGGAAGTCCATGGCGGCGATCACCACCGGCCTGCCCTCGATCGCGGCCTGCGCGCACAGCACCGCGTCGTGCAGGCCCGTGCGGGCGCGGGCGGCGGCCAGCCGGTCCGGGTAGGACTTCGTGTCGGTGAAGGTCAGCGGGTCGTCGTCGGTGACGGCGACCGGCAGCGGCTCGAAACGCCCCTCGTCGGCGAGCTGTCCGATGCGCTGCCGCGCGGTGATCGGAGTGTGCCTGCCGCATTCGCCGCAGACGCCGAGGTCGCGGGCGAACCGCTTGCCGTACAGCGGGATCAGGCATGCAGGGCAGAGCACCCAGTCCGCGACCTCCTGGTCGTGTGCTGACTTCATCACGCGTGTCTCCTGTGCTCGGGAACGGGTGGTCGGTCCGGGCGGCGCCGGCCGGGCGATCACAGCGACAGCCTGCGCCCCGCCGCTCGAGAACAACTCGACTCGTTCGCTCGAGCGATGTTCGAGGGCCGTCCTCGATGCTCGATCGCACCATCGAAGGGAGAATCGCCATGAATCTGAACGCATCCGGTGGTGCGCGATGAGCCGCCGCGTCGTCGTCACCGGGCTCGGGGTCCGCGCGCCCGGCGGGTCGGGCAAGGACGAGTTCTGGAAGCTGCTGTCGGAAGGCCGTACCGCGACGCGCCGTATCTCGTTCTTCGACGCCTCCCCGTACCGGTCCCAGGTGGCCGGCGAGGCCGACTTCGACCCGGCGCGGGAAGGTTTGTCGCCCAGGGAGATTCGGCGAATGGACCGGGCGGTGCAGTTCGCCGTGGTCTGCGCGCGGGAGGCGGTGGCCGACAGCGGGCTCGACCTCGCGGCGGTCGATCCGCACCGGCTCGGCGTGAGCCTCGGTAGCGCGGTCGCCGCGGCCACCAGTCTCGAGCGCGAATACCTGGTGCTGTCGGACTCCGGCAAGAACTGGCTGGTCGACGAGAGCTACCTCTCCCCGCACATGTTCGACTACATGATCCCCAGCGTGATGCCCGCCGAAGTGGCCTGGAGCGTGGGTGCGGAGGGGCCCGTGGCGATGGTCTCCAACGGGTGTACCTCGGGGCTGGACTCGGTCGGGCACGCGGTGCAGCTGATTCGGGAGGGCTCGGCCGACGTCATGGTGTCCGGCGCGTCGGACACACCGATCACACCGATCGTCGTGGCCTGCTTCGACGCGATCAAGGCGACCACACCACGTAACGACGAGGCGGAGGTGGCCTCGCGGCCGTTCGACAACTCCCGCAACGGGTTCGTCCTCGCCGAGGGCGCCGCGATGTTCGTGCTCGAGGAGTACGAGAGCGCACGCAAGCGGGGTGCGCACATCTACGCCGAGATCACCGGGTACGCCACCCGGTGCAACGCCTACCACATGACCGGACTCAAGGCGGACGGCCGCGAGATGGCCGAGGCCATCCGGGTCGCGCTCGACGAATCCAGGATCGACCCGACCGCCGTGGACTACATCAACGCCCACGGCTCCGGCACCAGGCAGAACGACCGGCACGAAACCGCCGCGGTGAAGCGCAGTCTCGGCACGCACGCCTACGCCACGCCGATGAGCTCGATCAAGTCGATGGTCGGGCACTCGCTCGGCGCGATCGGCTCGGTCGAGATCGCCGCCTCGCTGCTGGCGCTGGAGCACCAGGTGGTGCCGCCGACGGCGAACCTGCACGAACCCGACCCCGAATGCGATCTGGACTACGTGCCGCTGGTCGCCCGCGAGCAGCGGATGGACACCGTGCTCACCGTGGGCAGCGGGTTCGGCGGCTTCCAGAGCGCGATGGTGCTGCGCAAGGCGGAGGCGGTGGCGGCATGATCCTGGTGACCGGAATGGGAGTGCTCGCGCCGAACGGTATGGGCGTGGAGCGTTTCTGGGATGCCGTGCTGGCCGGGCGCGGCGGAATCGCGCCGCTCACCCGGTTCGACACCAGTCGCTCGGCGGCGCGTCTGGCCGGCCAGTTGGCCGATTTCGACGCCGGTGAGCACCTGCCGAGCCGGCTGCTGCCGCAGACGGACATCTCGACCCGGATGGCGCTGGTCGCCGCGCAGTGGGCGCTGGACGACGCGAAGGTCGACACCACCACGATGACCGACTACGAGATGGGCGTGGTGACCGGAAACGCCTCCGGTGGTTTCGAATTCACCCACCGGGAGTTCAAGAAGCTGTGGTCGCTGGGCTCCGAGCACGTCAGCGTGTACGAGTCCTTCGCGTGGTTCTACGCGGTCAACACCGGCCAGATCTCCATCCGGCACGGAATGCGCGGGCCGAGCAGCGCTTTGGTCGCCGAGCAGGCCGGCGGGCTGGACGCGGTCGGCCACGCGCGGCGCACCGTGCGGCGCGGAACGCCGCTGGTGGTCACCGGCGGCGTCGACTCGGCGCTGGACCCGTGGGGCTGGGCGGCGCATCTGTCCAGCGGCGCGGTGAGCGCCGCGACCGACCCCGAGCGCGCCTATCTGCCGTTCGACGCCGCCGCGGCCGGATACGTGCCCGGTGAGGGCGGCGCGATGCTGGTCGTCGAGGACGCCGCCGCCGCGCGGGCCCGTGGCGTGCCCAAGGTGCACGGCGAAATCGCCGGGTATGCCTCGACATTCGATCCACCGCCCGATTCGGGTCGCCCGTCGGGCCTGCGCCGCGCCGCCGAACTCGCGCTGGCCGACGCGGGGATGACGCCCGATGACATCGATGTGGTGTTCGCCGACGCCTCCGGCATCCCCGACCGCGACCGCGACGAGGCCGCCGCCATCGAGGCGGTGTTCGGGCCGGGCGGCGTTCCGGTCACCGCGTCGAAACCGCTGACCGGACGCCTGTTCTCCGGCGCGGGTCCGCTCGACATCGTGACCGCGCTGCTGGCGATGCGCGACTCGGTGATCCCGCCGACCGCGGGCACCACCACCCTCGCCGAGGACTACCGGATCGACCTGGTCCTCGGCGCCGCGCGCACCGCCACCGTCGGCGGCGCGCTCGTCCTGGCTCGTGGGCGCTGGGGGTTCAACTCCGCGGTCGTCGTGCGCGCCGTATCCGATTGAGTACCACTTCCCCAGGAGCCGATCATGACCATGACCATCACCGAATTGCGCCGGATTCTCGTGGACTGCGCGGGCGGCGAGGACCTCGCCGAACTCGCCGGCGACATCGCCGCCGTGGAGTTCGAGGAACTGGGCTACGACTCGCTCGCGCTCATCGAGACCGCGGCGCGCATCCAGCGCGACTTCGGCGTGACCATCCCGGAAGAACAGCTCATCGAGGTCAAGACGCCGCAAGAGCTGGTCGACATCGTCAACACCGAATTGCGGGGCGCGGCATGAGCGTGATGAGCCACACCAAGGTGGTGCAAGCCGCGCCCGAGGTCGTCTACGACCTGATCGCCGACGTGACCAGGTGGCCGGTGATCTTCGAGCCGAGCGTGCTGGTGCGCCACCTGCACCGCGGGCCGGACGAGGAGCGCTTCCGCCTGTGGGCGACCGTCGGCGGGGTGGTGAAGAACTGGACGTCGCGGCGGGTACTGGACGCCGGACAGCGCCGCATCGTCTTCGAGCAGGAGCGCAGCCAGGCGCCGATCGCGTCGATGGGCGGCGGCTGGTCGTTCCGCGAGATCGGTCCCGGCACGACGAAAGTGACGCTGGACCACCACTTCACGGTGGTGGAAGGCGCCGATCCGGAGCGGGTCGCCGCGTCGGTGGACCGCAACAGCGAGGTCGAACTGGCGGCGCTGGCCCGCATCGCCGAGCTCGGCCACCCCGTCGAAGAGGTGATCCACACCTTCGCCGACACGGTGACGCTGGACTGCTCGGCCTCCGAGGTCTACGACTTCGTCTACCACAGCGAACGCTGGCCCGAGCATGTGCCGCACGTGGGCCGCGTCGACCTCACCGAGGACTCCGAGGGCGTGCAGCTGATGGCGATGGACACGGTGACCGCGGGCGGGATCGCGCACACCACCGAGTCGATCCGGGTGTGTTTCCCCGGTGAGCGGATCGACTACAAGCAGCTGGTGCCGCCCACGATACTGTTCGGCCACAGCGGCACGTGGGAGTTCGCCGACGGGCCGGACGGCGCGGTGGTGACCGCGCGGCACACAGTCGCGATCGACCCCGTGGCCGCGCGCGAGGTACTCGGCTCGGACACCGATCTGGCCGACGCCCGCGCCTACCTGACCGAGGCGCTGTCGAGCAACAGCCGCAACACGCTGCGGTGCGCACAGCGCTACGCCGCGACGACGAAGTCCCCGACATGACCGCCGCCGACATGACAGCCGCCGACATGACCGCCGCCGAGGCCGCCGTGACACCGCACGTGCACGAGATCGCCGACGGTGTCTACGCCTACACCCACACCCGCGGCGGCTGGTGTGTCAGCAACGCCGGTGTGCTCACCGGGCCGGACGGCGCGGTGGTGATCGACACGCTGGCGACCGAGGGACGCGGCCGCGCCCTCGTCGAGTTCGTCGACGGGCTCGGTACCGGCCCGGCCCGCACCATCGTGAACACCCATCACCACGGCGACCACAACTTCGGCAACCACCTGTTCGGGCCGACGGCCGTCGTCGTCGGCCACGACCGGATCCGGCCCGAGATGATCGAGACCGGGCTGGCGCTGACCGAGCTGTGGCCGCAGGTCGAGTGGGGCGACGTGCGGGTCACTCCGCCGAGCATCACGTTCAGCTACCACCTGACGCTGCACCAGGGCCTGCGCCGTGTGGAGCTCCTCCACTTCGGGACGGCCGCGCACACCACCAACGACGTGGTGGCGTGGCTGCCCGAGGAGCGCGTGCTGTTCGCCGGTGACCTGGTGATGGCGGGCGCGGCGCCGTTCTGCCTGGTGGGATCGATCAGCGGTTCGATCACCACGGTCCGGCGGCTGGCCGCGCTGGGCGCCGAGACGGTCGTCGCCGGGCACGGCCCGGTCACCGGGCCGGAGATCTTCGATCAGACGCTGCGGTATCTGCGCTGGGTGCAGGACCTCGCCGCGGAGGGACGCGCGCTCGGACTGACACCGCTGGCGATCGCGCTGGAGGCCGACCACGGCGAGTTCGCCGACTTGCTGGATCAGGAACGGTTGGTCGGCAACCTCTATCGCGCGGACGCGGAACTCACCGGCGGCCTGCTCGGCGAGGCGCTGGACGTGCCGGCGATCTTCGAGGAGATGGTGGTCTACAACGGCGGGCAGGTGCCGGTATGCCTGGCGTGAGAACCGAATCGGTACAGGTATGCGTGATCGGCGGCGGCCCGGCCGGACTGATGACGGGCCTGCTGCTGGCACGATCCGGCTTGGAAGTGCTCGTGCTGGAGAAGCATCCGGACTTCCTGCGGGATTTCCGGGGCGACACCGTGCACACCTCGACGCTGCTCGCCATGAACGAACTCGGCCTGGCCGAGGAGTTCCTCGCGCTGCCGCACGTGGAATTGCCCCAGCTGCCGATGGCGACCGCGACCGGCCCGGTGGTGTTCGCCGACTTCAGCGCTCTGCCCGGGCCCTTTCCGTTCGTGGCGTTCATGCCGCAGTGGGACGTGCTCAACTTCCTCGCCGAGGCGGGCCGCCGCTACCCCGGCTTCCGGCTGGTGCAGCGAGCGGAGGTCACCGAGCTGGTCCAGCGCGACGGCACGGTGGTCGGCGCACGCGCCGAGACGGCCGATGGCCCGCTGGAGATCAGCGCCGACCTGGTGATCGCCGCCGACGGACGGCATTCGATCGTGCGCCGATCGGGGCTGCTCGAGGTCGCCGCCAGCGCGGCGCCGATGGACGTGCTCTGGTTCCGGGTAGGCAAGCCGGAAGGCGAACGGCTGCCCACCGTGCGCAGCGGGCACGGATTCTTCATCGTCTGTATCGACCGCGGAGACTATCTCCAGGTCGCGTACATGATCCCGAAGGGGGGCTTCGCGACGATCCGGGAGGCGGGGCCGGCCCGCTTCCGCGCGGATCTGGCCGCCATCTATCCCGCGCTCGCACCGCATCTGGAGGCGGAGATCCTGGACTGGGACGACGTGAAGCCGCTCGATGTCCGAGTGGACCGGCTGCGCCGCTGGTACCGGCCGGGGCTGGTGGCGATCGGGGACGCGGCGCACGCGATGTCCCCGGCGGGCGGGGTCGGGATCAATCTGGCGGTGCAGGATGCCATCGCGACCGCCCGGCTCCTGGCGCCGATCCTCACCGCAGGCGCGATCCCGACCACGGCGCAGCTGCGCACCATCCAGCGCCGCCGCGAATTCCCCATGCGCGTGGTGCAATTCGCGCAACTGCACCTGCTGGCCGACCTCTACCCCAGCGCCGGGCGACCCGGGACCGACAGACCGCTGCTGGTCCGGCTGCTCCGCCGTTTCCCGCGCCTGCCCCGGCTGATCGCCCGGGTGATCGGCCTCGGCATCCGTCCCGAGCCGGTGCCGCTGGCGCCCGACTCGACCGAGAACATCACGGCACTGACGAAACTCAGGGAGAACTGATCGTGTCGACCTACCTGCTCATCCACGGCGCCTTCCACGGCGGATGGGTCTGGCAGCGGGTGATCCCGCTGCTGGAAGACGCGGGCCACCGCGTCCTGACCCCCTCGCTGGTCGGTCTCGGCGACCGCGCCCACCTGCTCACCGCGGACGTCGGCCTCGACACCCACGTCCAGGACCTGATCGACCTGATCACCGCCGAGGACCTCACCGACATCGTCCTGGTGGGTCACAGCTACGCGGGCATCGTCGTCACCGCCGTGGCCGACGCCGTGCCCGACCGCATCGCCGAACTGGTCTACCTCGATACCTTCGTGCCCCGCGACGGCGAAGCGGTGGCCGACATCATGCCGGGCATGGTCGACGCCTTCGCCGCCGCGGCGGCCGCCACCGGCGACGGCTGGCGGGTGCCGCCGCAAACCGAACCGAGCGGCGACGGCGGACTGTACGGCGTCACGGAGGAACCCGACCTCAGCTGGCTGGCGTCCATGCAGACACCACAATCGCTGAAGACCTTCCAGCAACCGATGAGGTTGACGAATCCGCGAGCGCTGGCGGCTATTCCGGTAACGCACGTGCACTGCGGCGAAGGCGGCGAGGACTTCAAAGCGATGCGCGCGGCCATGCCGCGGACCCTGCCGCCCGCCGATCTGCCCGCCGAGCGCCTGCACGTGCTCCCCACCGGGCACGACTGCATGATCACGATGCCGCGCGAATTGGCGCAGTGCCTGCTCGCGCTTTCCGCTCGCCCAGCGGCAGCACCGTAGCTCGTCGGTTGCCGCGCGAGGGGCGCGGCTCACGAGGGACGCCGAGCGCACCTGCGCTCGGCGTCCCCTCACGTCCGCGGACGCGGCGCCTGCCTCAGCCTCGTGTTCGCCCGCGCTGGTCCGGGATCAGCCCGCGGTCGCACCCGCGTCATAGGCGGCGCGTGCCGCGAGGACCTCGCCGAGGTGTTCGGAGGACCAGGCCACGATGCTGCCGAACACCGGGGTCAGCGTCTTCGCCAGCGGGGTCGCCTCGTACTCGACGCGCGGTGGGACCTCGGGATGGTAGGTGCGCGCGACCAGGCCGTCGCGTTCGAGCTGCCGCAGGCGCTGGGTGAGGACCTTGGGGGTCAGGCCGGGGATCCGGTGTTGCAGTTCGGTGAAGCGCAGCCTGCCGTCGTGGGTGAGGACCCACAGCACCTGGGTGGACCAGCGGCCGAACACCAGGTCGATGACCGGCGTGATCGGACAGGGGTCGACGGGCGTTTCCGACGCGGTTGTCATACGTCCCTCCGGTAAGTCACTTTCCCCTTGGTTACTACTATACTTTGGAAAGTACTGTGTATCCAGGTGTCGCGAGCACGCGAAATCCGAAGGGACACAGCCATGACGACAACAGTGGACGAGCGCCTGGATCTGCCGCGCCGCTCCGGCGAGCGGCCGCGCACCCGGGCGCACAATCCGCACCAGCAACTCGACCAGATCGCCCCACCGGAACTGCAAGAGCGACTCTGGTCGCGGATGACCACGCTCGACGGCGTCCTGCTCGGCCGCAGCGGAGTGTCCCTGCCCGATACCCGCGCGGTGCACCTGCGGCCGACGATCGCCCAGGGCCCCGACGAGGCCTACCTCGCGGGCACCGAATTCGCCCATCTGCACGGGCACGGCGACGGCAGCCTGCACATGTCGCTGCCGAAAGATGTAGTGGCGCAGGCGGTCCGGCAGGGTTGGGCGGAGCCGCATCCGATGGCTCGGCAGGGGTACCTGCCCGAGACGCTGGTGATGGTCTACGGGCCGCGCGATCAGGAGGAGCTGGAGATCGTCTGGCAGCTGGTGCGGATCAGTCACCGCTTCGCCGGCCGACCGGCTACAGCGTGATTAGAGCGGCAGCCGTCATCGTCGGTGCCATGAACGCGACCGATCTTGTGGGCACCTGGGAACTGCTGTCCTACTACGACATCGACGATCACGGCGTCACCAGCGAGGGGCCGCTCGGCGCCGCGCCGCGCGGCCTGCTGATCTACGGCGCGCACGGTTACATGTCGGTGAGCATGATGCGCACGGACGCAGCCGCGGGAGCCACGCCGTTCATGGGCTACGCGGGCACCTGGCGGCGATCCGGCACAGAGGTGGTGCACGCGATCAGCGTGTGCTCCAACCCGGCGTGGGCGCAGACCGAGCAGGTGCGGCAGATGTCGCTGAACGCGGACGTGCTGACGCTGATCGGTGCCGCACAGGTCGGCGGGCGGGAACAACGCCGGATACTCACCTGGCGTCGCAGCCACCCGCCCGCCTGAACACCCTGTCACTCCGGCGAATAGGAGAACAACGGCTCGTCGAATTGGACCGGCTCGTTGTCTTCCTTGAGTATCCCGGTGATCACGCCGCCGGCCTGGGCCGTCACCGGGATCATCAACTTCATCGCCTCCACGATGGCGATCTGCTGCCCGGCGCTCACCCGGTCGCCGACTTCCACGAACGGGTCGGCGCCAGGTTCGGGGCACCGGTAGAACACGCCGACGCTCGGTGCGCGCACGACCGCACCCAGCGCCGGAGTCTCCGAGGCGGCGACGGCTTGCACCGCCGCCGCCGCGATCGGGGCGGCCGCCGGGGCAGCGGACGCCTGCCACTCGGCCTCGACGGTCACCTCCCCCACCTGGAAGCGCAGTGCGCTCGGCTGCTGCGGGAAACCCGCCAGCAGCTGCAACGCGCCGGTCTGGATCGCCTCCAGCACCCGGAGGTAGTCCTCATGCCCGGCGGCGGCGGCGTTTTCTTCTACTGCGGTCATTGCCGTCACTCCTCGCGCTCAGTAGTTGCCCAGGCCGCCACAGACGTTCAACGCCTGCGCGGTGACGGCGCCCGCGCCGGGACCGATCAGGTAGTCGACCATCGCCGCCACCTCGAACGGTTGCACATAGCGGCCGATCGGCACCCGCGCGCTGACCCTGGCGTGCACCTCGTCGGTGTCCACACCCCACAGCCCGGAATACACCTCCCGTACTCGCTCGGCCATCGGCGTCTCCACGAATCCGGGACACACCGCGTTCACGGTGATCCCCGTCTTGGCCAGCTCGAGGCCGAGCGCCTTGGTGAAACCGACCACTCCGTGCTTGGACGCGGAGTACGGAGCGCCGTGCACCACGCCCTGCTTGCCGCCGGTGGAGGCGATGTTGACGATCCGGCCGCTGCCGCGCTCGAGCATGCCGCCCGCGTTGAGCACCGCCTTCGTCATCAGGAACACGCTGTTGAGGTTGGTGTTGATCACGTCGAACCACAGTTCGTCGGGCACCTGCGCGGTGACGCCGCCGCCGCTGCGGCCGGCGTTGTTGACCAGGATGTCGATCGGCCCGTAGCGCCGCACACCCGCATCGACGTACTCGCGGACCTGCGCGGCGTCGGCGACGTCGCAGACGGTGCCGTCCACCTCGTGCCCCTCGTCTTGCAGGCTCTTCACCGTGTCCGTCACCCGCTGCTGGTCGCGAGCGCAGAGGAACACCGCGATGCCCTGGGCCGCCAGGTTTTTGGTGATCTCCAGGCCCATGCCGCTGGTCGCTCCGGTGACCAGCGCGACGCGCCGATTTTCCGCCATGACTCCTCCATCGGTCGACTTTTCCGAACTCTCCGGGCTGTTCGACCACCAGGGTCGACCCGCGTCCTATAGATCCGGTCAACCGCAGGACGCCGACCGCGACTCGACCGAGGCTCTAGCGGCGTGGACCACCCTGGCGTGCGGCCCAGGCCCGCCGCAACGACAGGAGCAACCATGACCACCGTCGCAAGCCGCACCGAGTTGTACGCCGAGGTCCAGCAGTTCTACGCCGAGCAGATGCAGCGGCTGGACAACCGCGACATCCCCGGCTACGCCGCGACCTTCACCGAAGACGCGGAATTCGAGCACACGCCGGGCATCCCTCCCGCCCGCACCAGGGCGGGCATCATCACCGACCTGGTCGAGTTCCACAAGCGCTTCGAATCCGACCCGATGCAGCGCAGGCATTGGTTCAACATGATCAACCTGCAACCACGCCAGGACGGGGCCATCGTGTCCACCGCCTACTGCCTGGTGGTCAAGATCCGCCCGAACAGCAAGCCGGAGATCGCGCCGAGCTGCGTCGTGCACGACGTGCTCGTCCGCGTCGACGGCGCATTGCTCACCAGGTCACGGCGCGTCGTCCACGACTGATCCGAACACCGATCTCAGTCGAGGTGATCGACGCCGGTCCCGGCCTGTCACCCTCGGACACCGCCCGCGTGTTCGAACGCTTCTACCGCGCCGACGCCTCGCGCACCCGCGCCAGCGGCGGGGCCGGACTCGGCCTGTCCATCGTCCAGACCCTGGTCACCGCCCACGACGGCCGGGCATCGGTGGACAGCGAACCGGGACGCGGGTCGATCTTCACAGTGGTGCTGCCCCGCGAGCCCGCGGATACGCCGACCACAGGTGAGCCAGTCCCGTCTCAACGATGACGAGCGACCCCGGTGCCGTCACCGTGCACCCGTACCGCTGAACTCCGGCGCAGGCGCACGCCGAGCGCCCAACGCCAGCAGCCCCACCGCGATCCAGGCGAGCACCCAGGGAGCCGGTTCCAGGATGACGGCGGCGACCACGGCCCAGATGCCGAGCGTCCACGCGACGAAGGGCGGCGGCACCATGCCCCGCCGATCCAGCCACAGCACGATCAGCCCGACCACGATCAACGGCACGCCGAAGCTGCCGGTGGTCAGCCAGAACGACGCCATCACGGGGCTCATCTCGCTGATTCCTTCCTCGGGCCGCCACAGCTTCGCGCTGAACCATGAGTCCGCGTGATCGGGAGCCACCAGCAGCAAGCTGCCGAGCGTGTGCCCGACTCCGAGGAACACGAGGAGGCGACCGGCCCACTTGATCATGAAATCCACCCTTCGATTACGGAACCAACAGTTCCGATACTGACAGTTCCGTATAGTAGGCGCGTGCCGAAACCGAAACAAGGCGTCGGGCGTCCGCGCGACAGTGACGTCGATCTCGCCATCGTGCGCGCCACACGCGACCTACTGGCCGAGCGCGGCTACGCCGGACTCACCGTCGACGCCGTGGCGATGAAAGCGGGGATCGGCAAGGCCGCGATCTACCGCCGCTACGCCACGAAGCAAGAGATGATCTTCGCCGCCACGGTGCACGACATGCGGGAACAGGCACCTCCTGATACCGGAACCCTCCGCTCGGACCTGGCCGCGCTGACCGAGACCATCGCCGCACACCTCGGCCGGGCGCCGAACGACGTGCTCGCGGGCCTGCTCGCCGACATCTACGCCGACCCCGCACTCAGCGCCCGCTTCGCCGAGACCTTTCTCGAACGCGAACGCCAGGCGGTGACCGAGGTGCTCGGCCGCGCGGTCGCCCGCGGCGAATTGGCGGCACAGCCCGATCTCACGACCGTGCACGCACTTCTGCTCGGCCCTGTCTTCGCCTGGCTGCTGATCCTGGACGGCGACCGCGCCGGGTTGCCGGATCTCACTCGCACGGTCGCCGAAGCGACGGCGACCGTACTGCTGTCCGAGCCCTCGAGCTGAGCCACCCACTTGTGCGAGTGGGTGTCCGTTCTGTGCAATCCACCCACCAGCTCCAGCAGTTCGTGACCACCTCGACCTGGGACCACACCGAGGTGAGGGCCCGGTTGGCCGGGTAGGCGGCGCGGTTGATCGATCCGGACGCCCTCGTGGTCGATGACACCGGTTTCCCGAAGGAACCCCGACAAACCCGTCACCGCCAAGACAAAGATCACCACCACCGGCCGCTCGGGCGGACGGTTCGTGACCTAGCGCCGCGGCAGCCGCAAGACCGCATCCAATCCCGGGGCGGTGATGCGATCCCGGTTCCTCGCGCTGCGAGTGCGTCCGGCCAACCGCAACATCACCCGAGCACCCGACGGCAGCCTGCCCGAATGCTGGCTGCCGGCCGAATGGCCGACCGGTGCGCCCGAACCCACCGACTACCGGCTGGCCACCCTCCCACCCACGATTCCGCTACGGGACCTGGTGCGGCTGGCCAAGATCGCTGGCGCATCGAACACGACTACCGCGAACTCAAAGACGGACTCGGCCTGGACCACTTCGAAGGCCGATCCTGGACCGGCCACTGCCACACCCGCCACCAACCCATCCCCACCCCAACACGATTACACACCTAACAAAGTCCTACTAGGCGCTTTCGTGGTCGTCGAATCGCATTGACGGTGTCGGTAATCTATCCGGCAACCTGCCCGCACGCGCTGGATCACGGATTTTTCACACCTGGGAATTATGTAGTTGACACATCATGGGAACCTGGCGATCGTGAGGGCGATCACAAGCCGTCTCAAGGCGCAGGGCGGCTGAGTGCGGTGGAGCCGTGCGGGCCAGGCGTGCCGAAAAAGACTGGTCGGGGCGATCGGTTTTCGCCGCGTCGACTCCGATCGAACGAGAGCAATAGCAGTATGGAATATAGAGAACAGGTGGCGAAGTTGATCGATTCGCTGCTCGCGGTACCGGCCTGTCGTGCCGAGCTGGAGTATCTGCAGCGCAGACTATCCATCCCACCGCAGGAGATCATCGATGCATGGATGTTCTACGACCTCTCCATCATGAACTACTCGAACGAGTCGTACTCTTCCACTTCGTTGCGTATGGCGATGCATCTCCACAATCAGCTCGCCGGCAATTGGCATGATCGACGGCAGGAGATCGTGCTCGGATATCTGGAGACCATCGCGCCGGAGGCGGTGTGCGACATCGGTTTCGGCACGCCACAGCGCTACGTCCGGCACTATCTGTCCACCCGGCGGGTCGAGATGGCGCTGTGCGAATTCGAGTCGACAAGTTTGGAGTTCGCGGAGTTGGTGCTTGAGCACTGGCGCCCGGACTGGAGTAGTACGATCAAGCTGATCGAGCACGACATGAACCGCGATGAACTGCCCGCCGGTTACCCGGCGTACCTGTTCCAGGATTCGATCGAACACGCTCTGCAGCCGACCGAGACACTGCACCGATATGTCGACAGCGCTTGGTCGGGCACCTATTTCCTCTTCTCGCTGCCCATTGAGGTGGCCGACCCCATACCGGGCCACCACATCTCGTGGACCGAGGAGGCCGCAGCGCTCGATTGGCTCGGTGCGGCCGGTCTGACCGTGCTCGACAAGGAAGTAATCCATTTCCACGCTGATCTCGATCTGCATTCGCACCGGCTGCATCCGGACACTCGGCAATTGGCGGTGCTGTCCGTCAAGAAATAACACCCACTGAGTCGAAATGTCGCCGACTTCGACATTGGGTTCGGGCGAAGCCGACGACCAGCAACCCTGCCTTGCGCGTCGACCACGCGGATGAGGGCGTCGGCAGCAGGGCGACTGGACACAGCCCCGTAGCTACAACTGCCCCTTGGCCCGCTGATCCCGACGCGCGAAACCAGCGAACATCTCCGCCGCGAACTCCTCGATCACCGGACGCACCACGTCCATCTCCACACCCGACACCGGTCAACCACAACACATCCCAACCCACCTAACAAAGTCCTACCAGGCGCCGAGTCCAAACCGCCGGGGATATCGAGACTGGTCGCAGGGGGTCGGGCCGGTCGGTCTCTCTGTCGGCCAACCGACCTCTGTGCTCGAGAAGCGGCGTGCGCGCGTTGGTGAGGGTTGGTTACTGCCGGCCGCGTGGATCCGCAGCCCGCAATCGATTCGGCCGTGCGCCTGACGCGGCGCGGTGCGTGGCTCCCTAACTGGCTTTGTCAATTCTCCGACTCGAGCGCCACTTTCATGCACCGGGACACCATGAACGACGTCGCCGACCCCGCCCTGTGCACCGGTGTCCGGCCACGCACATCGACCCGCGGCGCGGTTTGCGCGCTACGAGTCGATGTGGGAGGTGTTCAGCAGGAGTGTCCGGGGTTCAGTGGCCCGCGCTGCCGGTGGACGGTCGAGCCCTGCGCAGTTCGCAGGCCAGCCGGTCGGCGTCGGGTCGGTCCTCGCCGGAGCGGGCGCAGCCCTGCGAGGTGTAGCCCTGTGCGTCGTAGCCCCACCGGTCATAACCCCACCGGTCATAACCCCACCGGTCGTAGCCCCAGAAGTCGAAGCCGTCGGGGCCGTAAGGGTCTTCCGGCTCAGCAGGTTTCGGAAATGAGGGGGTCGTTACGGGCGGTTCGGTCGTTACCGGCGGAACAGTGGTGACCGGCGGCGTGGTCGTCACCGGCGGAGCGGTGGTCACCGGGGGCGCGGTAGTGACCGGTGGCGCGGTCGTCACCGGCGGCAGCGTCGTCACGGGCGCGGTGGTGACGGGTGCGGTAGTAACCGGGGTTCGATCAGGGGTTGCGAATGCCGGTATGACAAGCGCGGCCGGAGCAAGCGCCACGGTCCCGGCGACTGCGGCCAGCAGGACCGACTGCCGAACGGTGCGCGGACTTCTCCTCCACTGCGACATAGCTGACCTCCAACTCGAGATGAGCGCGCTCACCGCACCCGAGTCGGCTATCGGTCGGATGTCCAAAATTCGTTACACAGTAGTGACTTCGCGCCCGTGGTTTGCGGCAGGGTCATCGAGTACCGACCCGACCTGGCGGATCTTCTCGCAGCGCCTCGAGCGGCAGAGTCACACGTTCGCGCACCATGTCGACGTCGAGTATCTGTGCGGTGATCTCCTGGCGGAGGGTGAGGATCTCGGAGGGGTGGTCGTGTACCCACTCCCCACCTTCCGGTCGGCGTCGGTGTAGATACCTTCCTCGTCGGCGGCGATCTCGATCGGTTCGGCGATCAATCGCAGAGCCCCCACAGACCGTGACCTCAGCGTCCGATAGCCGAAAACTACACTCCAGAATGTAGACATCCTGTGAAGGCCGGTATACAGTCGCTGTCGTTGGAGATGAAGAGTCTGGTTGGCCGGGTAGGTGACCTGCCCGGAAAGCAAGAACTACCGTCCCCTCCGGCGGAGAAGAGAATCCGGTGCAGTCGGCCGGCCCGCCGGAGGGGATGAAGAACTCCGGTAGCCGACTCCCGTGCGATAGCCCCTGCCGATCAGCGAGGCGCGGGCCGGAATATGTCGTCGAGAGGCGTGGCGGAGGTGGAGGCAGCTCCCTCTTCGGCGAACCATTCCCAGCGCAGCACTCGGGCGAGGACCGGTGTGGGTAGGCCCGAGAGCGCCTTCGCGATGGTGGCGAAGCGGCTGGAGCCCTCGATGATCGAGCGGTGGGCGGCCAGAGCGGTCTTGCGCTGGGCCGCATGGGCGGCGACGTCGATGCGGTGGGTGATCGCCGAGCGCGGACTGTACCGCGAAACGAGGGCGGACGGGTCGTCGGGCAGGGGAATTCGCGACAACCGCAGCACATGGATCAGGCGCGCGTAACTTTCGCGCGGCAGGGTGGCGTCGAGGACACGCGAAACACCGGCGAGTTCGGCCGCGCGCTTGCCGACCTCGTGCACGCGAACATGGTCGCGGTGGCCGTACCCGCCGTTGCTGTCGTAGCTGAGCAGGATTTCGGCGTTCTCCTCGCGGAGGATGGCCGCCAACCGTTGCGCCGCCTCCTCGGGATCGGCGCGGACGAATCGCCTCCGGTCCGGCGGGTCCGCGTAGAGCACAGCGCCGTGCCCGCTGTCGGCGTAGCCCAGGTGCACCACCCGGTGCACGCCGAGAGCGGCGGCGCTGGACTCCAACTCGCTGAGCCGCAACGGTTTCCGGCCGTCCAGATCGGCCATGTGACCGTCGGTGGCCACGACGATCACGGTCCGGTGCCCGGCGGCCGACAGTTTGGCCAGCGTGCCTCCGGTCAGCAGCGTCTCGTCGTCCGGGTGCGCGTGGAATGCCACAACGGTCGCCATCGCCCCAGTCTGCCAAATGCGCTCACAGCAGGTCCTCGGCCAGCCGGGTAGCGCCGACGAGCAGGTAGCCGCCGGTCAACGCGACCAGGGCGGCCGCGGTCGGACGCGGGACGTCACTGCGCAGCAGGCGAATCCCGCCATGCGCGGTGTCGAGGAAGTCCACCATCAGCGCGAGACGCTGCCAGCGCGGCAGCTCTTCGGGCGGCGCGGTCAGGTATCCGAGCCCCAGCGCGATCGCCCGCGCGCCGAATATCCGGCTCATGTAATCGAGTTCGGGTGTGGGGCGCACGCCCAGCGCCTCCGCCAGCCTCGCCGGGCCCACGAGGGCGGCCGCCCCCAGCACGACTCGGCCGAGCGCCAGTCCGCGCAACGCACCGGCCAGTGGAGATCGGGTTTGCCGCATGCTGTCGGTCACCATGTGTCGAGCCTGACCGATGACACCCGCCGGGTCGATTACCTGCGAGGTAATCGACCACTGGTTGAAGAACCAGAATCCATGCGGGCTGGGCTGCGGATCGTTGTGGCGCTGCTCGGGCACAGGGTTGCGCCCCGGTCGTCATGGCCCGGCGCCGCGCTCGCGACACCCGCGCCGTTGCCGACCGCCGCCAGGGCGATGCTTCCGGCGACCTCGTCACCGATGCATGGGACTTCCACCGGTCGGTGTACGGCGACTGATCGACCAGCAGAACGATGCGCTTGTCCCGGTTGCCGAGCGACCTCGGCCGCTCGCCCGGCAGCGGTGTGATCAGAGAATGAGCAGAATCAGCGCCTTCTGCAAGGTGTCCATGATGCGGCCGATGGTGATCGCGATTTCGACGGTGCCCATGACAGGCCCCTTTCCTGGGACATGGCAAATCCTCGACACCTCAATTCAAGCGCGTGCGAGAGGGATTCGGAAGCGAACGCCGGAGCTCGAATGGTTCATGCGCTCGAGGCGCAGCGGTAGGACGGAACTCGGGAAGGGTTGATCCACGACACCTGTCTCTTCGAATCATTCGTGTCGCGACGCCGGTCGGGGCCGCGGGAGTGGATCATCGCATCACGCCCACGTTTCGAGCAGCTGTCAGGAGCACATGTGTCGTCGTCGCAACCGTTGGCCTGGAGTGAATCGCACGACCGTTTCCAGTATTCGGCGGGCGCGGTGGGGCTGGCCGCGGCGATGCTGGGCAGGCTCGGTCGAGTCCCCGCCGATCACGCGGCGGTGCACGCGCGGCTCGCGATACTGGCAGACAGCACCGTGTGCGCACCGCTGGACAGCCCTGCGGCGACCGACCGGTGTCGCCTCGGCAGTGCCCTGCACAGCGTCGTCGTCCACCTCCGGACGGTGGCCGAGCGTGCGCACCGGCACGGCGTGACGACGCTCGCGGACGAAATCGTCGAAGTCATCGGCATCGTCGAGGAGTGCGGGCGGGGCACGGCTCGATCGTTCGCGACAACGACCGATGCCACCTGGCCCGCGCGCTATCGCGCCGAGATCTCGCGACTGGCCGACGACGCCGACGACGCTTTCCGCCGCCTGTTCGCACGGTGGTACTTCGACACCGACGACCTCGCGACGGTGGCCGGGATGCGGGAGGTGGGCGACGAATTGGAGAACGTGGTGCGAGCATTCGAGTCGGTCGCCGACGCCGTGACGGCGATGGCCGCGCAGCCGCGCGGCGAGCTACCCCGGTGACGGTCGGTGGACGCTACATTCCCACCACATCGATGATCGGCGCCGGATAGTCCGCCGGGTCGACCTGCGCGCGCCACGGTCGGTGGATGCGCGCACCGGGCAGGTGCGCCAGCTCGGGCACCCAGCGCCGCACGTACGCGCCGTCGGGGTCGTAGCGCTCGGCTTGACGTAACGGATTGAGCACCCGGTTCGGCCTGGTGTCGGTCCCCGTGCCCGCGACCCACTGCCAGTTGAGCTGGTTGTTCGCCAAGTCGCCGTCCACCAGCCAGCGCAGGAAGTGCTCCGCACCCACCCGCCAGTCCACGCGCAGCGACTTGGTCAGGAAGCTGGCCGTGATCAGTCGCGCCCGGTTGTGCATCCAACCCTCCGCGCGCAGCTGCCGCATCCCGGCGTCCACGATCGGGTGGCCCGTGCGTCCCTCCCGCCACGCCTCGACCGCCTGGTGGTCCTCCCGCCAGCGGATCGAGCGGTCGCGGTAGTCCCTCCAGGCCGCGGACGGGCGGGCGGCCAGCAGCTGGTGGTGGAAGTCGCGCCAGGCCAGCTGCCGGGCGAAGGCGTGCCCGCCCGCGGTGGCCGTGTCCACCCGCTGCACCAGCTCCACCGGGGACACGCAGCCGAAATGCAGATACGGCGACAGCCGGGAGGTGGCGTCGGCGGCGAGGTCGTCGTTGTCGCGGTCGTAGTGCTCGATCGGTCCGGCAAGCCAGTCGCGCATGATCCGGCGGCCCGTGGTCTCCCCGCCGACGGCCAGCCGCGGCGAGGTCGGGCCCGCGCACAGTTCGCCCGGGTCCGGCAGCGGCAGGCTCGACACCTGCGGCACCGTGAGGTCGCGCGGCTTGCCGAGCGGACGGCGCTGCGATGCGTCGGACCAGCGCCGGAAATACGGGCTGAATATCGCGAAGTGGTCGCGGCCGGTGGCGGGCCGTAGTGTCTCCGGATCGGCGGCGGTGATGGTGGCGGCATGCAAATGCAGCAGACAGCCTCGGCGCGACAGACGTTCGCGCAGCGCGCGCGCCCGATGACTGCTGTAGCCGCTGACGTCGGCGGCTACGTGCACGCTTTCGGCGTGCACCTGGGCGACGACGCGGTCCACCTCCGCGGCCACCTCACCCCGGCGCAGGATCAAACCGCCGCCGACGGCGCGCAATTCGTCGTCCAACTCGGCGAGGGCCGCGCACAGGAACCGGGCACGGTTGGGCGCGGCGAATCCGCCGGAGAGGATGGCGTCGTCGAGCACGAACAGCGGCACCACCGCGCCTTCTCGGTGGGCCGCGGTCAGCACCGGATTGTCCCGCACCCGGAGGTCACGAGTGAACAGAGCGATCGTGACGGTCATCGGACACGCTCCCGCCGGGCGGCATGGATGTTCATCGTCGAGCCTCCCGGTACGGCGGTCGTGCTCGGCGGTCGTGAGGGCCGCGCCGGAGCGGCATCGGGCGGCTCAGCCATACCGCCGACGACGCGACCCTCGCGAGCGCCGAGCAACCTTGCTCACCCCGTGCAGAGCGGCACGATGCGCGAGTCACCGCCGGTGGTCGGCGAGGTCAGGTACAGGCACGGGTTCTGGCCCGCCGCCGTGATCGCCGCGCGCACCTGCTGCCAGGTACCCGCGTCCAGGGAGGCGGCGCGCGCCAGGACGAATCCCGAGACCCGGCTCGGGTCGGTGACCACCGCCCACGAGTAGTCCGGACCGAGCGCGGTGACGATGTAGTTGGTCGGGCCCTCCAAGCCCTCCTGGGTCGGCACGCTGGGGAAGCTGACGTGCAACTGTGCCCCGGTCTCCCGATCGTTGACCACCGCGGTGCCGTTGATCTCGTTGCGGGTGTTCGCCCACGTCGTGCAGGTGTTGCGTACCGCGATGTTGCCTTGCGGATCGAGGGAGTAGTTCGCCTGGGTGTCGCGCGCGCAGGCCAGGTTGAAGTACTGCGGGACGGCGGCGAGCTGACGCCACGTGCCCAGATACCGGTCCAGCTCGAGGCGCGGTACCGGCGCGGGTCCGGCGGCCGGACCTGGCGCCGCGGTGGCGCCTCCGGCCATCAGAGCCGTCGCCGACAGCGCCGACACCGCCCCGGCGAGCAGGCGGGACGACGTACGCAGCAAATTGCGACGGTGCACGCTAACTCCTCGAAAATCGGCGATGCGAACCACATTAGCATAATAACGATGCATAATTGATGCAACGGCCATTTGTCAGGAGAGCTCATGACGCGGACGACGGTGCCCCGTCTCGTCGGCATCGCGACCGCCGGACGAGGCTTCCGCCTGCCCTCATCCGGCTCGGGTTGGGCGGCGGGACGGACGACACAACCGCCCGCGCTACGGCACTCATGGCCGGATGGCGCGAGCACGCTCCGACGCCTGCATCCGCCTTCGCACCCGATGCTTTCCGGCTGTCGGTCGCAGCCCGCCTCGGCTCGGATCTCGGTGGCACCGTGACGCTCGAGCACGCCTTCCCCGGACAACCGCAGCGCGCCAAGGACATCGCGGTCGGGGTCGACTCGACCGCCGCGACCCCTGCCCACGCGCGGCGGGGATGACGCCGTGCCACGACCGCGCGGCCTCGCCGTAGAACGCAACCACCCGGGCGGGACGGATCCCCCACGGGGCGGCGGGCAGAATAGGGCGATGCCCGCCGGTTCCGTCCCCGTGTCCGTCGCGGCCGGATACACGGTGCGCGCGGTCGCCGAACGCCTCGGCATCCCGACCGCGACGCTGCGCAGCTGGAATCGCCGCTACGACATCGGCCCCCCGCAACATCGCCCGGGTAAGCACCGCCTGTACACCGAAGCCGACATCGCCATGCTCGAGCGGATGCTGACCCTCATCCGCGCGGGAGCGAGCCCTGCGGGGGCGGCCGCGGCGGTACGCGGGCCGGCGCCGACGCTCGGCAGGCGCGAATCGCTGCTGGCCGCGGCCTTCGCGCTGGACACCACCTCGGTGTCGAGCCAGCTCGAAGCGCACGTCCGCGCGTTCGGGGTGGTGGACACGTGGGACCTGCTGTGCCGTCCCGCTTTCGCCGACATCGTCGATCGGCAGCTCGGCGGCGAGGGCTGCATCGATGTCGAGCACTTGCTGTCCTGGTGCGTCATCTCGGTGCTGCACCGGACGAACCCGCCGCCCGTGCTCGGCGGTACGACACCGGTGGTGCTCGCCTGCACCAGCGGAGAGACGCATTCGCTGCCGTTGGAGGTGCTGCGGGCGGCTCTCGCCGAACGCGGCGCCGGAGCGCGGATGCTCGGCGCCGACGTGCCCGCCGCCGCACTCGCCGACACCCTCGCCCGGTTCGACCGCCCCGCCGCCGTGCTGCTGTGGTCGCAGCAGGAGTCCACCGCGTTGACCTCCGCGGTGCGCGCCTGTCTCGGCGCGGGCGCCCGGGTGCTGGTCGGCGGCCCGGGATGGGAGGCGGTCTTCCTCCCCGACGGCGTGGAGCGAGTCGACAGCCTACGCGACGCCGCCGACCGGCTCGCCTGACCCGCACCCCCCGCTGCGGCGGAGACCGCCGTCGGCAGTTCCAGCGCCGAGGAGCGCGCCCCGGCGCTCACCCGCGTGGCCCAGCTGATCGAACAGCGCTCCCCGACCTGCTCGCGCTACGGGCTCCGCGCCGCACTCGTCCTGACCACCACCGAAAGCACTCTTATATTGATGCACCTTCGACTCACACCGATTCGAGTCTCGCCGCTGGCGCAGCTGCGCCGCGTGAGTGCGCAATTGTCGAGCACACCCATAATGAACGACAGATGTAAGCCCAGGCGCTCGCCTGGAGCGACACTGCCTCGTCTTGCGACTCGCGGCGTGCGATGACGACGTTTCGCACTGTCGGGTGGCGCCGATGACGAAAAAGCGCTTCGACGCGGGCCTACGCCGGAATTCGACATCAGCCGGATACCGCTCCTCGACCGGAAAGGTCAGGCCGCCGACTTGCCGAGCAGATGCCGCAGCGCCGGTTCCAGGGTCGGCGTACGGAATCGGTGACCGGCCGCTGCCAGCCGCGCGGGAACGACGCGCTGACTCGCGGAGGCCAGTTCCCGGTTGCCTTCACTGCCGAGCAGCAGCGCGGGACCGAACCCGGGTACCCGCAACAGTGCGGGCCGGTGCAGCACTCCGGCGAGGACCTCGGTGTACTCGGTATTGCGAACAGGTTGCGGGGCAACGGCATTGATCGCTCCGGACATCGCGGTGTCCCACAGCGCCCGGTGATAGACATCGATCAGGTCGTCGATGCCGATCCACGACAGCCACTGGCGGCCGTCGCCGATGCGTCCGCCCAGCGCGGCCGCGAACAGCGGGCGCAACAGCCGCAGCGTGCCGCCGCGCGGGGACTGCACGATCCCGGTGCGCACGCGCACCACCCGCACACCCGATTCGGCGGCGGGGACCGTGGCCGCCTCCCACCCGTCGACCACATCGGCGAGGAAGCCGTCACCGCGCGTCGACTGCTCGGTCAACGTCTCGTCGCCGCGATCGGAGCCGTAGTAGCCGATCGCGGAAGCGCTCACGAAGACCGGTACCGCCGCCCGCACCGCCACCTCGGCGAGTTTCCGGGTCGGCCCGATCCGGCTGTCGGCGACGGCGCGCTTGTGCCCCTCGGTGAAGCGGCCCGCGATGGACGCTCCGGCCAGATGCACCACCGCGTCGACGCCGTCCAGCAGATCCGGCGCGGGATCAGCGGTGTCCCATCGCCTTTCGTCCGCGGCCCGCGGTGCGTGCCGGACCAGCCGCACCACGCGATGCCCTCCGGTGGTCAGGAACGCGGCCAGCGCCGAGCCGACCAGCCCGGACGCTCCGCTCACCGCGACCGTCCTGCTCAGGAAACCTTCCCGCGCCGCACGCGCGTGAGCCGCGAGATCGTCGGCGAGTTGCCGGTGGCGGTAGGCGAACATGGGGCGCAGCACCGTGGCGGGGACCGGCGCGTCCACCCGGTCCACCACCCGCGTGCGGGTCTCGTCGACGACCTCGAAATCGTGGGTGTGCCGCCACGGCAGCAGTCCGGCGGGCAGCGAGCCGACTCCATCGATGGTGACCGCGTCGACGAACCGGCGCGGCGGGTCGTATTCCCGGGGATCGTGCCGGGCCACCCACCGCAGACCACCGGGCAGTCCGAGCACCGCCTGCCCATCGGAGAGCGAGTCCGACTCCGCGCGCGGCGACACCGGTTGCCAGGGCGGCGCCAGGCGGGTCAGCGCGCCGGGGCGAGCGTGCCAGGCGAACACCTCGGAACGGGGTAGATCGATGACGCTCGCATAGTCGATGCCCATCACCCGACTGTAGCCCGAAATGAACCCATTGCACCGTTTCCGCATCATTGATTGGTACACAAACTTCGAAGTACCAGGAACTGCCCAATGACCATTTCATCCGATGCAGCGTTTGGCTCGAACTGCGCCGCACTCGACACGCGGACGAGGAGGCGCGACGGCCGAATTAGAACTTGTTCTACCATGTGTCGAGTCCGGCTCGCGTCAACGGAGGTTCTGCCATGCCGCTGGATCCCTCGGCCGCAGCGTTGCTCGCGGTCGTCGAGGCCTCACCGCGCGCGGTCGCGGCGCACGACAAGTCGGCGTGGGTCGGCTTGTTCGCCGACGGTGCCGAGGTCAACGACCCGGTGGGCTCCCGCCCGCACGTCGGCCGCGCCGCCATCGAACGCTTCTACGACACCTTCATCGGGCCGAACACCATCACCTTCCGGGTCGACCGCGACCTGGTCCACCCGCCGACGGTGCTGCGCGACCTGACCATCGTCACCACCATGTCGACCGGCGCCACCGTGCTCGTCCCGATGCATCTGCGTTATCGGCTGGTCGAGGAGGACGGGGCCTGGAAGATCGCCCATCTGGCCGCGCATTGGGAGTTGGCGAGCATGATCTGGCAACTGCTGCGCACCGGCGTGCCCGGGTTCGCCGCGGCGCTGAAGCTCGGACCGCAACTGATCGCCAAGCAGGGCGTCGGCGGGATGCTCGGCATGTTGCAGGCGCTCGGCGGCGTGGGGCGCGGTGGAAAACGCACCACCACAGAGCTTCTCGCGGCCGCGGCGGGCACCGATCTGAGCCGCGTGCGCGAGTTGCTCGGCCACCGGGCCGACATCGAATTGCCCGCGGGCACGGCGGTATCGGTGGAGGAATTCACGAATCGAGCGCGGAACATGCGCTGGAGCAAGGTGATCGCCGCGGGTCGCACCGTCACGGCGAGTGTCCGGCTCGGCGCGGTACACGGGGTCGCGGTCGTGGAGCTCGCCGCCGGCGGCGACAGCATCGCGGCGCTGCGGTTCTATCTCGACGCCGACTGACGCGGCGGATCATTCCTGCCGTGCGCCGCACCGGCGCCGTGATCGGGAACCTCTTCGTTCCGGACTCACCGCCGGTGACCGGGCTGAACCCGCCCTGGGAAGGCCACCGCACGGCTTTCCGAGCACGCGACGCCCCGGGCCGATCCGTGCCCGAGCCCGGACCGGCCGGTAGCCGAGGGGCGTCGAGGCGTCCGGCTACCGGTCACCGTGGAACCCGGAAACAGTCGGCACGATCAGGACGCGAGCTGACCGGCGCGTTCCACGGCGCGGCCGGGGACCGGATCTTGGACGCGCTCGGAGACCGGCGTGGCATGCTCCGTCCAGCCGGGCGGGCCGAAGACGTACCCGAGCCGCCCGCGCCAACTACTCGCGCCGCGCACGTCGCGGATCAGCGCTGCCAGTTCGTGATAGTTGACCTTCAACGGGTTGTCGGTGCCGATGTTCTTGGTGAGGCCGTAGCGGACCGGTTCGGATTCGGCGGCGAAACTGCCGAACATGCGATCCCAGATGATGAGGATCCCGCCGTAGTTCTTGTCGATGTAGGGCTGGTTCGAGCCGTGGTGGACCCGGTGGTGCGATGGTGTGTTGAACAGGAACTCGATCGGGCGCGGTAGCGCCTTCACACGCTGGGTGTGGATCGGGAACTGGTAGAGCAAGCCGATGCCCTGCAACAGGAAGATCATCCACGCCGGGAATCCCAGCAGCGCCGCGGGCACCCATGCCAGTCCGCGCAGGACGCTGGGGATCGGATGCAGCCAGGACAGACGGATCGCCGTGGAGAGGTTGAAGTACTCGCTGGAGTGATGCACGTTGTGCGCGGTCCACATCAGCCGGACGCGGTGGTCGGCGCGATGCGCCCAGTAGTAGCACAGGTCCGTGACGACCAGGCCGAGCACCCAGACCCACCACGACCGTGGCGACAAGTGCAGTGGCGTGATCGCCGCCGCGCCCACCACCGCCGAGAACGGCACCAGGTACTGCAGCAGCGGCTTCGTCAGCCTGCCCACCGTGAACGTCACCACGTTGGAGGCGGTGTCACGGGCCGATCCACTGTGCTCCGGCCGGTCGGGATCGCGCCGGTAGGCGATCCACTCCACCAGCATCAGCACCGCGAACGCGGGAATGGCGTAGCTCAGCAACTCCACACGGCCCATGAGTCCTCCTCCACGTCTGCCGTCGGCCTTCGACGCTACGGCCGCGCGGGCGCCGGCACATCGCGCCGACGAGGGATCGCGCGTCCCCCGCGCGGGGGACGCGCACGGCTCGATTCGCGGGCACAGTGAGCTGTCGACATCCACGGCGTGGCCGGACACGCTCGCTAGGATCGCCCACGGAACTCGACGCTGGACCGGACGGAGGCGGTGGCGAACTGTTGGATGTGAGCAGGTCGCTTGCCCGGCAATCGGTGGTGGTGGCCGTGGCGGCGGCTCTCATCGACGCGGTCGTGCTCGGGCTGGGCGGCGTGTTCGCCGTCGACCCGTGGCGGACGACCGCCGCGATCATCGCGATCGTGGCCGCCGACCTGGCCTTGGCCGCGCCGCCCCGGACTGCCGGGGTGGTGGCGGTGGCGCAGGTCCTGGTGCGGCTGCCGGCCGTATTCCTGCTGCATCGGCACGGGTTCCCGGCGCGGATCGCCGACGTGGGCTTCCTCGTGGCCGGATACCGCGCGGGGGCGTGGCTGACCGGACCGAAATCCGTGCTGACGATGCTGCTGCTGTGCGGCGGTATCGCCACGGGCCACCTGCTCACCGGCAGCAACGCCGCGCAGGATTGGCGGCTGCTGGTCGCCTCCATGGTGGCCGCCGGCTGCGTGCCGTGGCTCGTCGGCCGCTATACGGCCGCGCGCGGCGCCTACATCGCCGACCTCGAGCAACGGGCCCGGCTGCGCAGGCAGGAGCATCGGGCCGCACTGGAACGCGCGGTGACCGAGGAGCGGGAGGCGATCGCGCGGGACCTGCACGACGTGATCTCCCATCACGTCAGCGCGATCGGCATCCACGCCGGTGCGGCGCGGCTGGCCCTGGGCGGCACGGCGAACGCGGCCGCCGCCCGATCGCTTTCGGCCGTGGAGTCCAGTAGCCGGGCGGCGATGGTCGATCTGCGCCGCCAGCTCGATCTGTTGCACGGGCGCGAGGACGACGGACAGCGCCAGCCGGGACTCGCCGACATCGACGGACTGATCGAGCACGTCCGAGCGGCCGGACTCGAGGTCGAGGTGAACGCGCGCGGAGTGGCGGTGGAACTGCCGGACTCGCTGAACATCACCCTGTACCGCATCGTGCAGGAGATGCTGACCAACGCGCTGCGGCACGGGGACGGCGCGCACGCGCGACTGGACGTGGAGTACCTGCCGAAGCGAGTGGTACTGCGCGCGACCAATCCCCTCGCCCGCGAACCGGCCACCGCCGACACCTCGGTCCGGCGCGGACTCGACGGCATTCGCCGCCGCGCCGAGCTGTTCGACGGCGAACTGGACTACGGCCGCTCCGCCACCCATTGGCACACCACGGTGTCGGTGCCGATCGGAGGATCGTGAATTGCCCATCCGCGTCCTGATCGCCGACGATCACAGCATGTTCCGCTCCGGTCTGCGCGCCGTCGTGGACAGCCAGGTCGATCTGGACTGCGTCGCCGAGGTGAGCGACGGTCGCGCCGCGATCGCCGAGACCGCACGGCTACGACCGGATGTCGCGATTCTCGACGTCCGGATGCCGAAGCTGGACGGGCTGGCCGCCACCGCCGCGATCGTGGCGGCGGGCGGAACGCACGTCCTGGTGCTCACCACCTACGACAGCGACGCCAACCTGTACCGCGCGTTACAAGCAGGCGCGAGCGGGTTCCTGCTGAAGAACCTGCCGCCGGAAGAACTGGTCGCCGCCATCCGGATCGCGGCGCGCGGTGACGCGTTGATCGACCCATCCATGACCCGCCGTCTGGTCTCCCGCTTCGCGAGCACGCTGACCCCGCCCCACACGCCACCGGAAGTCCGGCAACTCACCGCCCGCGAGCTGGAGGTGTTGTTACTGCTGGCCGACGCGCGCAGCAATGCCGAGATCGCCGCGCGGCTCGGCGTCGGCGAGGAGACGGTGAAGACGCACGTCTCCCGCATCCTCGCCAAACTCGGCGTCCGGGACCGAATCCACGCCGTCGTCTACGCCCACCAGCACGGCCTGGTCACGCCCGGATCGGCCCGCTCGGACTGAACCGCCGAGGCGCGGGCACCACGGGCCATGTGCCGTGGGCCGCGACCTGTGCCGCGAATCGCGCCGGTGCCCGTTCGACGGGCTGCGGCGTCCTTGTTCCCGGCATGGTCGACCGAGCACGTGTTCCGCCGGGCGCGGCACCGCGCCGGCGATGGCGGTGACGTGACCGATCGCGCTCGGGGCAGGACAACCCGGCGGAGCGGCTCACCGCACCGCTCCGCCGGATCGGCTCAGGACCGGTGAGCAGGTCGACTCAGGAACCGGTCGGCGGTTCGCCGACGGTGGTCGTGGGGTCGATGATGCCGAAGACCTCACCCTGCGGGGCTTGGACGATGCCCATGCGGCCGAAGGGGCTGTCGTCGGGCCCGGACAGGACGGCTGCGCCGAGATCGCGCGCTTTCGCGAGCGCGTTGTCGGCGTCGTCGACCTGGAACCAGGCCAGCCAATACGACGGGTTGTCGCCCGGCATCTTCGTCGAGTCGTTGACGCCGCCGACGGCGTCGCCGTCCTGGGTGCGGCTGAAGGTGGAGTAGATGAAGTGCTCCCCGTCACCGATCTCGGTGTAGTGCCAGCCGAACACGTCGGCGTAGAACTCCTGTGCCTGCTTGTAGTCGCTGGTGTGCAGTTCGTTCCAGCAGTAGGCGCCGTGCTCGTTGTAGATGCCCGCCCCGGCATGCGCTTTGGCCTCCCAGATCCCGAAGACCGCGCCGGTGGGGTCGGCAGCGACGAACATGCGGCCGACGTCGAGCACGTCGAACGGTTCCATCATCAGCGAACCGCCCGCGCTGTTGATCTTCTGCGCGACGGCGTCGGCGCTGTCGGCCGCGATATAGGTGGTCCACACCGACGGCATCGGCATGCCTTCCGGCTTGGGTCCGATGCCCGCGGCCGCGCGGCCCGCGCGCATCGCCATCAGATATCCGCCCGCCTCGGGCGAACTGTCCTCGATCTCCCAGCCGAAGAGTGCGCTATAGAACTCGCGGGCGCGCGCCGGGTCGTCGACCTGGCAGTCGACCCAGCACGGTGTTCCCTGCGGCCAGCTTCCGTCATGAGTGGGCATTGCGGGTGCCTCCTGACACGGGTTGCCGAGGTGCGGCCGGGACAGCCGACACACGGCTAGTCAACCACCAGCATTCCGTCTTGTGAGCCGATTCGACCGACCGCGCCGATCGAGTCGGCGAGCCCGGGATCCAGGCGAAAGACCCCCTATACAGATCAGTCCCCGGTAGTCTCCATCGAAACCGTGAGCGTCAGTCGTCGCTGACGACTCCGGTGTTTCGACTGGCTTGCCGGGGGCCTAGCCGGTTCTTGGATCGGTGTCTTCACTGCCTACCGACGTCTCGGCTGACAGTGCGCTCACCGATCCGGTGTTCCGGTGTAATACCTAGTCTCCTCCACTTTTCGCTCGAGTCAATAGCTCCGCACCGCTGAGTCCGGAGCGGATTCCGGCGCGCTCACCGCGCCCCAGGCATCCTTCAGCAAATCGATCTTGGCGTGTAACCTTGGCAGCCTGACCATGTGATAGTGACTGGGGTCACACCTCGTCGTCCGACTACACTCGCCTGCCCGATCACCGGGCCTGCCGTCCCGTTGGAGTCCCCATGGCGCTCGTTGGCTCTCGCACTCGGCCGGGCGAGGGCGCACGCGCGCACACCCTCCCGCAACCGCGCTGCCGTGGACACCGGATCCGTCACTACGGAGACATCATGAGCACACCGAATCGATTCGACGAGTTGCAGCATCGCGTCGCGGACCTCGCACCGGTGTTGCGCGACCCGCTCGACTCACCATACGAGATCTCCAACGAGTTGTTCGCCGCACTCAGGCACGTGCTGCACGACGTGGGCGGCCAGCCCGATATCCCGGTCGAGTATCGCGAGAAGGAGGAACAGCCCTGGGAGATGAGCACCTACGTCACGTGTGAATGCCTCGGCTGGCGTGGCGTCTGGAACTCCGAGGAACGCCGGCGCGCGGAGAACGACCTCGGTGCGACGCTGTATTACGGTCTGCCCTACTACGCGCGCTGGGTGACAGTCGCGGCGAAGACCTTGGTCGTCAAGGGGTTGATCACCCCCGACGAATTGTCGGCCAAGCTGGACGAAGTACGCGCACGGATGGAGGCGCGCGCATGACCAGGAAGTACCGGATCGGCGACCGCGTCCGGGTCCGTTCGGCCACGTCGATGTTCCACACCCGCACGCAGGCCTACACCCGCGGGCACACCGGCGTCGTCGTCGAGTACCGGCCGGAGTGGATCATCCCGGAGGACGAAGCATGGGGGCGCGAGGACGGGCGCGTGGAGCCGTTCTACGTGGTGCGGTTCCGTCAGCAGGAGTTGTGGCCCAAATACACCGGCTTCGACGTCGACACCCTGGAGACGGAAGTCTCCGAGCGCTGGCTCGAGCCCGCAGAGGAGGATGACCGGTGAGCCGGACCCACGATCACGACGCGCACGCGCCGATCCAGGCGAGCGAGGAGATCAGCGAATTCGAAGTGCTCGAGACGGCGGTGCGTGAACTCGCCATCGAGAAGGGGCTCTTCTCCGCCGAAGACCACCGCAGGTTCACCGAGTGGGCCGAATCGGTGGGTCCGCACGGTGGATCGAGACTGGTCGCGAAGGCGTGGACGGACCCCGACTTCAAGGCGCGCCTGCTCGCCGACGGCACCGAGACGTGCAAAGAGGTCGGCATCGACTGGCGTGACCCGACCGGATCCGGGACCCCGAGCGACTACACCTACTTCTACGTGCTGGAGAACACGCCGCAAGTGCACAACGTCATCGTGTGCACGCTGTGCTCGTGCTACCCGCGACCGGTTCTCGGGATGTCCCCGGACTGGTACCGCACCCCCAATTACCGTCGTCGCCTGGTCCGGTGGCCCCGCGAGGTGCTCGCCGAGTTCGGCTTGCACTTCCCGCCCGACGTCGAGATCCGGGTGCACGATTCGAATCAGAAGTCCCGGTTCATGGTGCTGCCGATGCGCCCCGAGGGCACCGAGGGCTGGACCGAGGAGCAACTGGCCGCCATCGTCACCCGGGACACGATGATCGGCGTGGCGCTGCCCCAGGTCGACTGGACCGCGCAGCACCCACCGAGCAGAGTCGAGTCCGCCGCGAGGAAGGATGGACACCGGTGACGAGTGGTCCGTACGAAGTCCTGCTGAGCACGCTGGATCCGCGGGTGCGGCGGGAGAGCACGCTGCCCGAACTCGACCGTAGACCCGACCCCTGGGAATCCAGCATGCAGGCCACGTGCGAATGCTTGTCCTGGCGCGGCGCTCTGGACAACCTGGAACGCCGCCACGCCGAGGACGCGCTCGGCGAGACGATTTATCAGGACTTCCCGGTCCGCACCCGCTCGGTCGTCGTCACAGCGCACACGTTGCTGGATCGCGGCGTGATCACCCCGGAGGAACTGAGCGCTCGCATGGACGCCGTCCGTGAGCGGTTCCACCGACAGTAGAGTCCGCCGACCCCGCCCGGCGCTGCCGGGCCGGAAGCCGCATACAGACGAAAACGGCCCGGAACCTCTTGGTTCCGGGCCGTTTCCCTTGTAGCGGGGACAGGATTTGAACCTGCGACCTCTGGGTTATGAGCCCAGCGAGCTACCGAGCTGCTCCACCCCGCGTCGGTGAACACAACATTACACACCGGTTCACTCACACTGCAAATCGCCAGCTCACCAGCGGTTTCGAGCAGTTGAACAGCCGGCGAAGCCGACAGCGCGAGCGTGCGGCGGACACCCGAATCGAGCGACATCCGTGCCACACCGCGCACGTAAGTATTGCCGCGGCGCAGACCCTTCAAACGTGATGCATTTCACTATATCGTGGTGATCTCGCTCACATAACGATGCGATAACTTAGCGCTGAATTGGCGTGTTGATGCCGTTACTCACCTGGTAAAACGCTGATATTCGGGTTATTCGTTTCACACAATTCGAGCGTTATCCAGATGTGATCTGCTGAGATTTCTTCGTTACCGTCAGGCCACGGCCCGGATCAACCGAGACGGGCTCGAACTCGAACCGCCGAACACCGGCAACCCTGTCCCGCGGTTCGAGGATCCCCGACGACCTGGGGACAGGGACACGGCGCAGCTCCATCGCCGTGCCGGCGGGCGCAGGGAGGGAAACGACCATGACTGAGAACCGGAAGATCAGCACCCGCGCCCTCGGCCTCGCCGCCATCACCGGCGCTCTTGTTGCCGTCCCGTTCGCATTCTCCACCGCTTCTGCCTCCGCGGCGACCCACGACTGGGACGGCGTCGCACAGTGCGAAAGCGGTGGCAACTGGGGAATCAACACCGGAAACGGCTACTACGGCGGCCTGCAGTTCTCGCAGAGCACCTGGGCCGCCAACGGTGGCAAGGGCTACGCTCACACCGCGAGCAAGGAAGAGCAGATCCGCGTGGCGGAGAACGTGCTCGCCACCCAGGGCGCCGGCGCGTGGCCGTCGTGTGGCAAGTTCCTGCGCCCGGGCACCTCCGAGCCCGAGCCGCTCGTGCGGGCCGAGGAACTCCCCGCCGTTCCCGAGCCCGCCCAGCCCGCCGTGAGCGCCGCGCAGTCCGCGGTCGACCAGGCCAAGTCCACCGCGGTCGAGCTGGCCGAGCAGTACGGCGTCGAAGGGCAGTTCCAGCAGATCCTGAGCCAGAACAGCGCACTGATCGACTCGTTCGGTCGCTGACGCGTCCTGCACCGCAGATACCGAAGGGCCGCCATCGCGACGATGGCGGTCCTTCGGTATTTCGCGCCTATTCGAACGACGGCTTCATTCAGCGTTCCGCGTCATTCAGCGACCCGCGTCATTCAGCGACCCGCGTCCTGATATGCCTTGACGGCGGCTTCCAACTCGTCGAGCGCCCGGCCGAAGTCCTGGAAGTTTCCGCTGCGCATGGCATTTCGCACATTCTCGATCTTCCGGTTGAGTTCGGCGGCCGCGGCGTCCTTGCCGGAAGCCGATCCCGACGCGGGCGGCGGACCCGACGCGGGCGGCGGGGTCGCGGCGTTGCCGGGCCCGTTGTTGCCGCCCTGGTCCGCGGGCGGCGCGACGGTGCCGGGCTTCGGCCTGGTGCCGGAGTCACCGCCGAACGGCGTCGCCAGCGCGCCCGCACCCGGGATGACCTGGTTCAGCGCATCCGCCAGTGTCGAGGCATAACCTACCTTGACGTTGCCCGCTTCATCCCGGTAGCTCACCAGCACCCGCAGCAGCTGCGGGAAGGTGGCGGTGTTCGGCCCGGTGTTGCGTTCGTTGTAGAACGGCTCCACATAGAGGATGCCGCCGTCGGCGACCGGCAAGGTCAGCAGGTTCCCATATTTTATCTTGTTCGAATTCGACAGCAGCGTTTTCTCGCGCGATACCTCCGGCGCCGTCGTCATCCGGTTCTGCGTCTGCTGCGGACCCAATGTCTGTGTGTCCGTGGGCAATCGCCGGATCGTGAATTGTCCGTACCCATCCGGGTCCGAGCGCACCGAGATATAGGCCGCCAGATACGGCCGGTTGTAACCGGTCATCGCGCTGGTCAAATTGAACGTGGGCCTGTTCGTTTTCGAATCACCCAGCAATACGTAATACGGCGGCTGGTCGGCGGTAGTGCCGCCCTCGGTGGTCGGATCGGCCGGAACCGACCAGAAAGCGTTGTTGGTGAAGAACTCTCGCGGATCGTCCACGTGGTACTTCGACAACATCTCACGCTGGACCTTGAACAGATCCTCCGGATAACGGAAGTGCGCCCGCAATTCCGGCGAGATCTCGCTCTCCGGCTTCACCGCGCCCGGGAACACCCCGCGCCACGCCTTCAGCACCGGATCCGCGGAGTCCACCTCGTAGAGGGTGACGGTGCCGTCGTACGCGTCGACCGTCGCCTTGACCGAGTTGCGGATGTAGCTGACCGACTTGCGCGGCAGCAGACGCCCGGTCTTCTTGTCGATGCTGTCCTCGACCGCGCCCTCCAGCGAGGTGCTCTGCGCGTACGGGTAGTTGTCCAGCGTGGTGTACGCGTCCACGATCCAGACGATCCGTCCGCCGACCACCGCCGGGTAGGCGTTTCCGTCGGTGGTCAGCCACGGCGCGACCTTCTGTACCCGGTCGCGCGGGCTGCGGTTGAAGATGATCTTGGAATCGTCGTCGATGGCCGAGGAGAACAAGATGTTGCGCTCGGCGTACTTGGCCGCGAACGCGAGGCGGTTGATCCAGTTGCCGATCGGCACGCCGCCCTTGCCGGTGTAGGTGTACTGCGCGGTATCGGAGTCGTATTCCCGCGGACGCTGGCCGTCCATCGCGCCGACGATCGCGTAATCCGGATTCGACTGCGAGATCAGCTCACCGAAGTACACCCGAGGCTGGTCGACCCTGATCCGCTGCTTGTCCGACGGGGTGAACAGGTCGCTCACCATGAAGATCGGATAGCCGCCGTCTCCGCTGCCGCCTACCGCGTTGGGATCCTCCGACGGCGGCTTGTTCACCCGGTTGGCGGGAGCGGCGACGAAGCCGTTGCCGTGGGTGTACACGGTGTGCCGGTTGATCCAGTCGGTCTGGTTGCCGCTCAGCGCCGCGGGCGAGAGCTCCCGGGCGGCGACGACGTAGTCCTGTACGTCACCGTCGAGGTTGTAGCGGTCGATGTCCAGCGACTCCGGGAAACCGTAGAAGTTCTTCAGCTGGCGCAGCTGGGTGAAGGTGGGCGAGAGGATGTTCGGGTCGAGCAGCCTGGCATTGCCGATGGTCGCGGCGTCGACCGGGACATCGAGCGGGCTCTTGTTGCTCTCGCCCTTGTAGTCCTTGTATTCGATCCTGTCGTTGGTGATGCCGAACGCCTGCCTGGTCGCGGCGATGTTGCGTTCGATGTACTCGCTTTCCTTGTCCGCGGCGTTGGGACGCACGGAGAACTGTTCGACCACCAGCGGCCACACCGCGCCGACCAGGATCGAGGACAGCACCAGCAGCGCCGCGGCCATCGCGGGCACCCGCAGATCACGCAGCACGATCCCGGCGAAGAAGGCCAGCGCGCAGATCACCGCGATGGACAGCAGGATGAGCTTGGCGGGCAGCACCGCGTTGATGTCGGTGAACGAACCGCCGGTGAAGGTGGGCTCCTTGCGGCTGCTGGAGAGCAATTCGTACCGGTCGAACCAGTACGCGATCGCCTTGAGCAGGACGAACAGTCCGGCCAGCACCGCGAGCTGGACGCGGGCGGCGCGGGTCAGCGTGCCCTCGCGGCCGGTCAACCGCAGTCCGCCGAAGACGTAGTGGGTGACCAGGCTGGCGAAGAACGCGATGACCACCGCGACGAACAACCAGTTCAGCACCATCCGGTAGAAGGGCAGGTCGAAGGCGTAGAACCCCACGTCGAGACCGAACTCCGGGTCCTTCTCACCGAAGGATCCACCGTTGAGGAACAGCTGCACCGTCACCCAGTTCGACTGCGCCACCAAGCCGGACAGCAGGCCCAGCAGCACCGGTATGCCGACGCCGAACAGCCGCAGCCTGCTCATCACAGTGGTGCGGTAGCGCGCGATCGGATCGTTCGGCCCCACCACCGGGATGAACACCGGCCGGGACCGGTAGGCCAGCAGCAGCGCCAGCCAGACCACCAAGCCGACGAAGGCCGCGACGGCGATGAACAGCAAGACCCGGGTCCGCAGCACCGTGAGATACACGTTGCGGAAATCGACCTCACCGAACCACAGCCAATTGGTGTAAGTGTCCGTCAGCCGCGGCCCGAGCAGCAGCAATGCCGCGAGCACGACAGCCGCCACCAGCAGCACACGGCTGCGTCGGGACAGCGAAGGTAAGCCAGTGGGGGGCCGCATGCCCACGATGCCACTCTCCAAGGTCCGGCGACGCTCGCACCGATACGCCCGGCCGATGCGCCGCAGTCCGATGTTGCGGGTGGTCCTTCCGGACCGTCCCGGCCCACTCTACGGAAATCGGACACCATGCAGCTGGCAGGGTTGCGCTTGCCGCGCCGGAGAACCGATCGTCCGGGTTTCCGGCTGGCCGGCTCGGCGGTTTGATTGGATGTTCGCGTGACTCCAGACCTGCACGCCGAACTCGTCCTTGCCCGCTCCGTCCGGGAGGTGGCGGAATTCGTCGATGCCGAGGGGTGGGGTCGTCCCCCACAGATGTTCGCCCTGGTGCCGACCGTCGACCTGGTCGCCGCGCAGCCGGAGCTGGAGGATCAGCTCGATGAGGGCGGCGAGCTGACGCCGGTCGCCCAGGAGGCCTTCCCCGACGACATCACCGGCGGCTCGATCGCCTTGGACGAATTCCTGGCCACCACCAGCTGGCCGCCTGCCGTCCGCGGTTGCGTGCTGGTGCAGGAGATCGTGGTGCTGCCACCGGACGCGGAGTCGACACTCGACGACGCGCTCGCCCCGCTGCTGGCCGACCACGAGGCCGCCGACGCGGCCGCGCGCGCCGCCGCCGAAGCGCATCCGCAGCGCCGGGAGGCGCGGTTGTTCGCCGCGGTGCTGCGTGAGGGCGCGTCACTGTGCCTGCTGCAACTGCGGCCCGAAGATGACGCCGACGATTTCGGCGAGCTGGACCTGCGCACCTATCCCAACCTCGCGCCGAATCTGGTCGAGGCGCTGCACCACACCCTGGAGTGAAGCCGGGCCAGGGCGATCTCACCCACAGCTCACCGGCTCCTTGCCGGTGTTGATCTCGTTCAGCGACTGCACCGCGCCGGTGAGGTTCTCGACCCGCACCAGCCGCAGCCCGTCCGGGATCCGCTGCTTGGCCTCGTTGCAGTTGGCGGCGGGGACCAGGAAGGTCTCCGCGCCCGCCTCGCGCGCGGCCATCATCTTGTACTGGATGCCGCCGATCGGGCCGACCTTGCCTTCCTGATCGATGGTCCCGGTGCCGGCCACGAACTTGCCGCCGTCCAGCTCGCCGGGGCTGAGCTTGTCGATCAAGGCCAGGCTGAACATCAGGCCCGCCGACGGCCCGCCGATGTCGGCGAGGTTGAAGGTGACCTGCATCGGCGGGCGTGCGCCCTCCCCTGGCGTCACGCCGAGGTAGCCCTTGGCGGGGTCGCCGGGGCGGGTACCGAGGACGATCGTCGCGGTCTGCTCGGCGCCGTCGCGCCGGTACACCACTGTCAGCGGGCTGCCGGGCGCCTGGGACGAGACCGCGGTGACGACCTCCTGAGGCGAGGTCATGGGCGTGCCGTTGACGCTGACCAGCTCGTCGCCGGCACGCAGTACGTCGTGGGCCGGCCCGTCGTCGGCGACCTTGCGCAGCAGCACGACCGTGGGCAGGTTCAGGTAGTGCAGTGCGGCGACCTCGGCGTTGCCCTCGGAGTCCTTGAAGTCCTGCTGGTTGGACTTGTCGATCTCCTCACGCGACACACCGGGCGGGTAGACCTCCGAGCGCGGCACCAGGCCGTGCTTGCCGCTGGCCCAGAAGCCGAACGCCTCGAACAGGCTCAGCCCGTCACGCACCGAGACGGTGGTCATATTGAGATTGCCCGTGGTCGGATCGACCTGGGTGCCCCGCACGTCGACGACTTCCTTGCCGTCCACCGTGCCGAGAGTGTTGAAGGTGGGACCGGGCCCGAGTGCGACGAACGGCACGGTCAGCACGCTGCCGACGACGCCGAGCACGAGCACCGGGATCAGGGCGGCCACCAAGGTGAGGATCCGACGATTCACCCGGACCACGATAATGACAGCCCGCCTCGCCGGGCGCCGGAGGCGGTCGTTTCGCCCGGGCGCGCCGCCACCGGTTTCGCGCCGCGCGAACATCGAGACGCTGTGGTACACGCGTAACCTGTGGGGTATGAGTGACCTCCCCTTCGGATTCTCGGACCGCGACGACGACGATCGCAAGCGCGGCGACGAGCCGAGCGGCCCCGGTCCGAACGACCCGTTCGGTTTCGGTATCGGTGGGGCCGGCGCGGGCGGATTCGACCCGTCGCAACTCGGGCAGATGCTGACCTCGCTCGGCCAGATGCTCAGCGGGATGGGGCAGCCCGGCTCGGCACAGGCCGGGCCGGTGAACTACGACGTCGCCAAGCGGCTGGCCCGCCAGCAACTCGGGTCGACCGTCGCACCGGTGACGTCGGGCGCGGCGAGCGCGGTGGCCGATGCCGCGCACCTGGCCGAACTCTGGCTCGACAGCGCGACCACCCTGCCCGCGGGCGCCACCAGGACGGTCGCGTGGACCGCCAACGACTGGATCGAGCAGACCCTGCCCACCTGGCAGCGCCTGTGCGACCCGGTGGCCGAGCAGATCTCGGGGGTGTGGACCGCGGCGCTGCCCGAGGAGGCCAGGCAGTTCGCCGCTCCGATGGTCGGCATGCTCGGCCAGATGGGCGGCTTGGCCTTCGGTTCGCAGCTCGGGCAGGCGCTCGGCCAGCTCGCCAAGGAGGTGCTGACCTCCACCGACATCGGCCTCCCGCTCGGACCCACCGGCACCGCCGCGCTGCTGCCCGCGGCGATCTCGGAGTTCAGCTCGGGGCTGGAGCAGCCCGAGAGCGAGATCCTGGTCTTCCTGGCCGCCCGGGAAGCCGCGCATCAGCGGCTGTTCGCCCACGTGCCGTGGCTGCGCCAGCAGGTGCTCGGCGCGGTCGAGGACTACGCGCGCGGTATCCGCATGGACTTCTCCGCGCTGGAGCAGGCCGCGCAGGGCATCGACCCGATGTCGCTGACCGATCCCGCGAAGCTCGAGGAGATCCTGGCCCAGGGAACCTTCGAGCCGCAGACCACGCCGGAGCAGAAGCAGGCGCTCGAACGGCTGGAAACGCTGCTCGCGCTCATCGAGGGCTGGGTTCAGGTGGTGGTCAGCGACGCCGTCGGCGACCGGTTGCCCGGCGCGGGCGCGCTGGCCGAGACACTGCGCAGGCGGCGCGCCACCGGCGGGCCCGCCGAGCAGACCTTCGCGACCCTGGTCGGCCTGGAGCTGCGGCCGCGCAAGCTGCGCGAGGCGGCCGCACTGTGGCGCAGGCTGACCAGCGACGCGGGCATGGCCGCGCGCGACGGGGTGTGGGCGCACCCCGACCTGCTGCCGAACTCTCATGACCTGGACTCCCCTGCGGGCTTCATCGACTCGGTGATCGGCGGCGGCGCCACCGCGTTCGACGATCCGCTCGCGCAACTGGCCGAGACCGAGGCGCGTGAGCAAGCCACGCGTGCGCGCGAGGACGACGACACCGGGCCCGACCTGGGCAAAGAGGGCGGCGCAGCCTCCTGATCCATCCTGTGGATGGCACGAAACCCTGTGGATAAGTGGGGGTTTCGGGACGAGTCGTACACCGCGTGGTCCGCATACTGATGACATGACAACGATGTGTCGCGGTCCCCGGTTGCGCCCCAGGGTAACCGTCCTGGTCCGCCCGACCGGCGTCGTGCAGCTGGGGTGCGATCCGGAAACGGCGGTGGTGCTCGGTCCGGAAGGCATGGACGCCGAGACCGTTCTCGCCTTCCTCCGCCTGCTCGACGGGCTGCGCACCAAACCGCAGATCATCTGGCGAGCCGGGGAATGCGGAATCGACGCCGAGCGCGCCGCGGCATTGCTCACCCTCGTCGACGAAGCCGGACTGCTGGACCACCCGGAGGACCGGGCCGGACAGGTGCGAGCGGTGCGAGTGCACGGGCTCGGTCCGCTCTCCGACGCCGTGTCGGCCGGGCTGCGCGCGCTGGGAGTGCGGCCGAGCCGTTCCCGGGACTACCCGTCCGGTACGTCGGTAGTGCGGTCGTGGGAGTCGGACCTCGTGGTGCTCGCCGACGCGCTGATGCCCGACCCGAGGCTGGTGAGCGACCTGCTGCTGCATCGCATCCCTCATCTGCAACTACGTATCCGAGACAACAAGGGCGTCGTCGGGCCGCTGGTGCTGCCCGGCGTCACCAGCTGCCTGCGCTGCGCGGACCTGATCCGCTCGCAGAACGACGCCGATTGGCCACACCTCGCCGCCCAGCTACTGGGCCGCGTCGGACATGCCTCCCCCGCCGGGATCACGGCGACCACGGCGGTCGCCCTCGGCGAACTGGAGGCGATCATCGCCTGCTCACCGCGGCGCAGCCCGGCCACGTTGAACGCTACTCTGGAGCTCGACCTGGATGCACACGTCCTGGATCGGCGGGCGTGGGGCCGCCATCCCGCGTGCGCTTGTGCACGGGTTTCCACAGAACTCGGCGTCGGAACTCGGTAGTGATCAAGATTGCCGTGGCCGATCGGCTGGTCCGTCCGCCATGATGGGTACGTGTCTGAGATTGTGCGCCGTCGCTCGTCCCGCAACGCCAAATTGGCCAAGATCCCGCTCGGCATCGCCGGGCGGGCAGCCGTCGGGTTCGGCAAGAAGCTCGCCGGAGGCGACAAGTCCGAGATCAACGCGCAGCTCAACCAGAAGGCCGCCGAACAGTTGTTCACCGTGCTGGGTGAGCTCAAGGGCGGCGCGATGAAATTCGGACAAGCGCTCAGCGTGATGGAGGCCGCAGTACCGGAGGAGTTCGGCGAGCACTATCGCGAAGCGCTCACCAAGCTGCAGGCCGCCGCGCCGCCCATGCCCGCCGCAACCGTCCACCGGGTGCTCGATCAGCAACTCGGCACCCAGTGGCGCACCCGTTTCCGTGACTTCGACGACGCACCGGCCGCTTCGGCCAGTATCGGGCAGGTGCACCGGGCGGTGTGGTCGGACGGGCGGACCGTCGCGGTCAAGGTGCAGTACCCCGGCGCCGACGAGGCCCTGCGCGCGGATCTGAAGACACTGTCACGTATGTCCGGTCTGGTCGCCTCCGTGATCCCGGGTGCGGACGTCAAGCCGATCCTCGCCGAGATCACCGAACGCACCGAAGAAGAGCTGGACTACCGCAACGAGGCGGCCAACCAGCGCGCCTTCGCCAAGGGCTTCGACGGGCACGGCGAGATCGTGGTGCCGAAAGTGGTGGCCAGCGCGCCGAAAGTGATCGTCACCGAATGGCTGGACGGCATCGCCGTCTCCACGATCATCAAGCAGGGCGCCGAGGACCCGGCGGGCACTCTCGCGCTGCGCAATCGTGTCGCGGGGCTGATGGGCCGGTTCCACTTCTCCTCCCCGGAGGTCGTCGGACTACTGCACGCCGACCCGCACCCGGGGAACTTCATGATGCTGCCCGACAACAGGCTCGCGGTCATCGATTTCGGCGCCTGCGCACCGATGCCCGACGGCTTTCCCCCGGTGCTGGGCCGGATGCTGGCCCTCGCGGTCGAGGAGCGTTTCGCCGAACTCACCGAACTGCTGTACGACCACGGCTGGGTCATTCCCGGCCGGGTGGTCACCCACCAGGAGATCGCCGACTATTTGCGCCCGTTCACCGACCCGATCCAGACCGACTCGTTCCACTTCACCCGCAGGTGGATGCAGCGCGTGGCGGGTAAAGCCTCGGAGTTGTCCAGCCCGGAGATGAAAACCGCGCGGGCACTGCAACTTCCGGCGGAATACGTGATGATCTTCCGCGTGCTCGGCGGTTCCGTCGGCATCTTGGCGCAACTCGACGCCGAGTTGCCGTTCATGCAACTCGTCCGCACCTGGATGCCCGGTTTCACCGAAGAACGTACTGCTTCCTGACTCTCAGCGCCGCAGGCGCCGCAGATCGGACACCACGCAGAGCAGCCGCCCACCGACGACCGGTGGGCGGCTGGTCTGCTTTCTCGTTCGTTGGCTCGGCCCGTGCCGGGACCGACCGAATCGAGCACATCGACCGGAGGGAGGGAAGTCACTCCCCGGCTCACGCCGGGACCGCGACCTTGCGCGGCCGACCGCGGGGACGCTTGCGGGCGATCACGACACCCTGGTCGAAGATCTCACCGCCCCAAACACCCCACGGCTCACGGCGATCCATGGCGGCGCTCAGGCAGCCCTTGCGGATGGGGCAGGTCGCGCACAGCGCCTTGGCCTGCTCCAACTGGACCGGGCTCTCGGCGAACCAGAGGTCCGGATCTCCAGCACGGCAGGGCAGGACCTTGGTGATCTCCTGGGACGGAGTAGTCGACGCCACGGTTCGGCATGTCACGTCAGTAGTGGCCTGCGGCCAACCCTGTGCGGTGAACACGTCGTTCTCCTTCAGCTTGTTGCAGCGGTTCGTTTCGTTGAGCGGCGAAACCGGTGCCGGTCGGCTGAAGGGCCGGAGAATACTGGCCACGGTTTCGCTGTCGCGCGATCCGTGGCCAGGAGGTCGGGGAAGAGTTCCCTACCTAGGTCGACATCTGTGTCGAGTCCTGTTCACGGTCGCTGGGTGTGCGGTGCGGAGGCGTGCTGCCCGCGGATCCGCCGGCTCGAAGCCGACTTCATCCGCGAAGACACCGAGTGCTGCCTCGGCAGCCGTCGGGTGCCAGCCCGCGCTGGGCTTGCCCTGGATTTCGGTACGGATCGAGGCGTGCATGGCAGCGCAATTCACTTGCGTGCCGAACGTGCCGAACCCACCGATTTCGGACAGACCGATCCCCTGCAAGGCGAGGATCCCCCGGGAGGCCGCCATAGGCGCATAGACCGCAACGCCATTGGCGCTGAAGTTCGTGGTGTTGCCCATTGCTCTGCCTCCCTCCTGTACTCGTGTTTGTCGGTAACTGTGCGCGCCGAGATGCCCTCCCGGTGCGTGAAATCCACCATAGGCAAGATCTTCCAGCGCCACAACCTATTTTCTACCTGCGGTTTTGTGACCTTGATCGAAGCCGGGACGCGACGATCGCGAGCACGTCGGCGCCGAACTGGTCGATCTTCTTCGCGCCGATGCCCGCGATCGCGGCCAGCGCGGCGTCGTCGGCGGGCAGTTGTTCGGCGATCGCGGTGAGCGTGGTGTCGGTGAACACGACGAATTCGCGCACCCGCAGTGCCTGCGCCTTCTCCGAACGCCAGTCCCGCAGTGCCGCAAGCAATTCGGCGTCCAGTTCGGCCGGGCAACGGCGGCAGCGGCCGAGCATCGTCGCATAGGTGCCGATCAACGGCTTCGCGCAGACCCGGCAGGTCGGGCGGACGCCGTTCGGGGCCTGCGGCGCGGCCGCGATCCGCGACGCGGGCGAATCGTCGGGGACGAGGCCGTTGAGGAATCGCGAACGCCGCCGCGTGCGCCTGCCCCCTTCGTTTCTGGCCAGCGCCCAGGACAGTCGCAAATGTTCGCGCGCCCTGGTGACCCCGACGTAGAGCAACCGCCGCTCCTCCTCGAGCGCCGCCTGGTCGGCGACCGAGCCGTCGTCGGCGAGAACGTGCGCGATCGGCATGGTCCCGTCGGACAGGCCGACGAGGAACACCGCGTCCCACTCCAAGCCCTTGGCGGCGTGCAGCGAGGCCAGCGTGACCCCTTGCACCGTGGGTGGATGCCTGGCCTCGGCGCGCGCCGCGAGTTCGCGCAGCAGCCCGGTCAGGTCGAGCCGCTCGCCGTTGCCGACCAGTTCCTCGGTCAAGCGCACCAGGGCGACCAGCGAGGACCAGCGTTCGCGCGCCTGGGCGCCTGCGGGCTCGGTAGCGGTGAGGCCGAGCGGGGCGAGGGCCGCGCGGACCAGTGAGACCAGCGCTTTGCCGCTGCGTGCCTGATCGGGCAAGTCCTCGCGGGTCGCGACCTGCCGCAGCGCCTGCACGGCCTGCCTCACCTCCGCTCGGGCGAAGAAACCCTCACCGCCGCGCACCTGGTACGGGATGCCGCGCTCGGTGAGCGCCTGCTCGTAGCTCTCCGACTGGGCATTGATCCGATACAGGACGGCGATCTCGGCGGCCGGTGTGCCCGCCTCGATGAGCCGGCCGATCGCCTTGGCCACCGCCGCGGCCTCCGCGGGCGCGTCGTCGTATTCGGCGAACACCGGTTCGGGCCCGTCGGCGCGCTGGCCGATCAATTGCAGCCTGGTGCCCGCGATGCGCCCGCGCGCCGACCCGATCACCCGGTTGGCCAGCGACACCACCTGCGGAGTAGAGCGATAGTCACGTTCCAGACGGACCACGGTGGCATCGGGATAACGACGGGAGAAGTCCAGCAGGTAGCTCGGCGTGGCGCCGGTGAACGAGTAGATCGTCTGGTTGGCGTCGCCGACGACGGTGAGGTCGTCCCGCTCGCCGAGCCAGGCGTCGAGCACGCGCTGTTGCAGCGGCGTGACGTCTTGGTACTCATCGACGACGAAACTGCGGTACCGGCCGCGAAATTCGTCGGCCACCGCCGGATAGTCCTCCAGCGCGGCCGCCGTATGCAGCAGCAGGTCGTCGAAATCCAGCAGCAGCCCGTCCGGCGTCGCCTTGAGCTTCTCGTAACCGGCGTAGACGTCGGCGACGCGCAGCGCCTCATAGGGGGTCTCGCGCCGCTGCTCGGCCACCGCCGCCATGTAGTCCTCCGGCGCGATGAGCGAGGCTTTCGCCCACTCGATCTCGCTGAGCAGGTCGCGGACGCTGTCGGTGGCCGTGGACAGTCCCGCCTGGTGCGCCGCCTGCGCGACGATGGGGAACTTCGCATCGATCAGCCGCCACGGTACGTCACCGACGATCTGCGGCCAGAAGTACTTGAGCTGCCGCAACGCCGCCGCGTGGAATGTTCGCGCCTGCACCTGGGTCGCGTCGCCGCCGAGGCCGAGCGCGCGCAGCCGGGTGCGCAGCTCCCCCGCCGCCCGCGCGGTGAACGTCACCGCGAGCACCTGATCAGCCTTGACGTGCCCCTGCGCGATCAGGTGCGCGATGCGATAGGTGATGGTCCTGGTCTTGCCGGTGCCCGCGCCCGCGAGCACGCACACCGGGCCGCGCGGCGCGCGGACGGCGGCGGCCTGCTCGGGATCGAGGTCGGCGAGGTCGAGAGCGGGCACGCGGTCCATCATGTCAGCGGCCACCGACACGCACCGTAGCGCCGTCGCGTGCAGCGGTGTCACGCCCGCGTCGGCGGCACACGCGGACGGAGCCTTTCCTTCCTTGCCGCAGGTCCCCACCGCTGTGGACGGTGAGAAGCCGGCGCCGGTTGGAAAAAGGTTCGAGTTGGAACAGTGCGCGGGTCTCCGGCGTTGCAGTCTCCGTGACTGACGCGAACCCCACCCTGACGATGTACTCGACCACCTGGTGCGGCTACTGCCGCAGGCTCAAGAAGCAGCTGGACGAGGCGGGCATCACCTACGTCGAGATCGACATCGAGCAAGATCCGGCGTCGGCCGAGTTCGTCGGCAGTGTCAACGGCGGCAATCACGTCGTGCCGACCGTCAAGTTCGCCGACGGCTCCACAGCGACCAACCCGTCGCTGGCGGCCGTCAAACAGGTCCTCGCCGGTCTGTCCTGATCAGGCGCGCGCGGGTCGTCCCGACCCGCGCGCGAGCATGTGCTCAGTCGATCGCGGCCCAGGATTCGACGATGGTGCGCGCGATGGAGATCGAGCCGGGCAGCAGCAGCTCGGCGCCCTCGCCCTGCTTCGACCAGTCGCCCACCGCCAGCGCTTCGCGCACCTGCGCGCGGGTGAACCAGTTGGCTTCGGCGATCTCCCCGTCGGAGAAGACCAGCGGCTGCTCGGGATCGGCGACCGCGGCGAAGCCGAGCATCAGCGAGCGCGGGAACGGCCACGGCTGGCTGCCCAGGTAGCTGATCTCGCGCACGTCGAGGCCGACTTCCTCGCGCATCTCGCGCTCCACGCAGCGTTCCAGCGACTCGCCCGCCTCGACGAACCCGGCCAACAGCGAGAACAGCGACTTCGGCCAGCTGTGCTGACGCGCGAGCAGCACCCGGTCACCACCGTCGTGGATCAGGCAGATCACCGCCGGATCGATCCGGGGAAACTCCTCGTAACCGCTCTCGGTGACGCGCGACCACCCCGCCTTGGCCGCGGTCGTCACCGTGCCGTCGGCACCGTGGAATCCGGCCTTGTCGTGCCAGTTCAGCAATGCGATCGCGGTGGAGAGCAGCCCGGCGGTGCGGTCGTCGACGGTGCCGCCTGCCAGCGCGCGCAAATCGGTCAGCGTGCCCTCCAGCTCCGGGTCCCGCACCGCCCAGAGGTGGATGTCGTCCTCGACGCCGAGGAACACCGCGGCCGGGCTCGGCTCGGCGGACAACTCGAGTGCCGATTCCAGGACCAGGACGCCCTCCTCGAACCGCGCCTGCCCGCGCCGGTTGACTCGCAAGAGTCTCGCGCTGCCCCAGCCCTCCTTCAGAGCCTGGGCATCACCCCGGATCTGCTCGGCCCGGTCCACGACGGCACGGGACAACAACGGAACACTATTGAGCTGAAAAGCGGACACGGTTCGAGACTATCGCGCCCTGGCTACCACCCGGCCCGCGCCGTGATCACTTCGCCGATCGACGGATGTAGAGCAGTTTGTCGCGCGCCTCGATCGCGTCGACCTCCGGCTCGCCCACCCGGTGCAGCACGCCGTTGCGCACCACGCCCAGGACGATATCGCCGAGATGCCGTGGCGAGCCGCCGATCTCGGACGGCTCCACCTCACGTTCGGCGACGGCGAAGCCCTCCTCGGGCGTCAGCAGATCTTCCATCATCTCCACGACCGTCGGCGTGGTCGTCGCGATGCCGAGCAAGCGGCCCGCGGTCTCCGAGGACACCACCACCGAGTTCGCGCCGGACTGCCGCACCAGGTGGGTGTTCTCCGCCTCCCGGATCGCCACCACGATCTTGGCGGTCTTGTTCAACTCCCGGGCGGTCAGCGTGACCAGCACGGCGGTGTCGTCGCGGTTGGTGGCGACCACCACCGACTCGGAGTTCTGCACACCGGCCAGTCGCAGCACGTCGGATTGGGTGGCCGAGCCGTGCACCGTGACCAGCCCGGCGTTCGCCGCCGCCTCCAAAGCGACCATGTCGGTGTCCACCACGACGACGTCGGCGGGCTGCACGCCGTCGCCGAGCATCGCGTCGATCGCGGTCCGCCCCTTCGTGCCGTATCCGACGACCACGGTGTGATTGCGCACGGTGTGCCTCCATCGCTGAATCTTGAAAGCCTGCCGGGAACGTTCGGTCAGCACGCTGAGGGTAGTTCCGACCAGGACGATCAGGAAAAGGATGCGCAGCGGGGTGATGATGACGATATTCGCCAACCGCGCATCGGGCGTCACCGGGTGGATGTCGCCGTATCCGGTGGTCGACAGCGAAACCGTGGCGTAGTAGAACGCGTCCAGGAACGACAGCTCGTTTCCCGAGTTGTCGTGGTAACCGTCGCGCCCGATATACACGACCAGCGCGGCCAGGAAGAGCAGCCCCGTCGCGAACAGCACCCGCCTGGTCAGCGAAATCCACGGGCTGGCCTGCACTTCCGGGATGCGCAGCACGCCGACCAGAGCGAAATCGGGGCGATTGGCCAACCCCAGAGCACGCGCTCGATCACCGAACACCGGACACACCCGCCGGTTCGTCGCTCGTGTCGGTCATCTCCGGTATTCCTTGTCCCTCCGGCACAGGAGGGCAGCCTACTGTGTTTGATTCTCCAGCGCCTGCGGCGCTGGGTGTTCGCGGCCCCCTTGTGGCTCGCGTCCGAGCGACCGCCGCTGGCGACTTCGTCGCGGACGCGGCGGCCACTCGGACGCGAGCCGGGCCGCGACCGGCCCATGCTCGGTCTCGCTTCGCTCGAAACCGGGAGTCGAGCCGAGCCGGGCACGTCGGCATTCGAGTACCAGACGTAGATGTATGCCCGCAACGGCTCACCGTCGAGTCGACGGCACCCGCCACGGCTACTCGGATGCGCGCCAGGTCGTCAACGGCACATGCTGAAGCCCTCAGGTCGCGTCCACGCGAAGAGCGCTCGCTCCTTCGTCGCTTACGCAGCGGCCACTCGGACGCGAGCCGGGCCGCGAACGGTACATGCTCGAGCCCTCAGGTCGCGTCCACACGAACGGCGCTTGCTCGGTCTCACCGGGGTGAGACATGTCGGATTGGGCGGTGAGGGGGCGAAACGCCGAGCCCGCATCAGGTCGAGTCGACGCGGCCGCCGGGTGAATGCAAGGGTGCCTCATGGCAGAAAACACGCTGACACCCGTGGCCGAAGCCGGGCGGCGGCCCGCGCTGGCCCTGGCCACCCTGCTGTTCGGTAGTGGGGTGCTGCACTTCGTCTGGCCGAAGCCCTTCGATTCGATCGTGCCCCGCTTGCTGCCGGGCCGGGCCCGCGACTACACCTACGCCTCCGGCGTGGCCGAACTCGGCGTCGCCGCCGCGCTCGCGATCCCGCGTACCCGCGGGTTCGGCGGACGTCTCGCGGCACTGCTGTTCATCGCGGTGTTCCCGGCCAACGTGCAGTTCGCCGCGGATGTGCTGGCCAGCGAGAAGGCCCCGCGGCTGGTCAAGATCGGCGCGGCGCTGCGGCTTCCGCTGCAGATCCCGCTGATCACTTCATCGCTGGCGGTGAGCCGACGGGCGCGGCGTTCCTGACCAGCTCGGCCAGTTCGTCCGGACCGGCCAGGTTCCTCGGCGCGATGGTGCGCCCGGTGCGCACGTAGTGGAACGCCGCGCCGATCCGGGGCAACATCTCCTGCTCGGACCGTCCCTCGCGCGCGGCCATCAACCGTGCCCACGCCAAGCGGTACACGGCCAGCTGCATGGCCACCGCGGGCTCTTCGGCGGCGCTGGGCTCGGCGCCGGTCTTCCAGTCCACCACGATCCAGCCGCCGCCGGGTTCGGCGAACACCGCGTCCATCCTGCCGCGGATCACGGTGCCCGCGATCGAGGTCTCGAACGGGATCTCGACCTCGATGGGGCTGCGGTCGGCCCACGGCGAGTTCAGGAACGCCTCCTGCATCGCGGTGAGTTCGGCGTCCAGGCCCGCGTCGGCCGCGCCGCTGTCGGCCGCGCCCGGCAGTTCGTCCAGACCGAGCAGGCGGGTGGAGCCGAACCAGCGCTGCACCCAGGCGTGGAACGCGGTACCGCGGCGGGCCAGCGGGTTCGGCGGGTAGGGCAGCGGACGACGCAGGCGGGCGGCGAGTTTCGCGGGGTCGGCGCGCAGCTCAACCAGTGCGGTCGCCGCGATCTGACCGGGTAGCTCGACCTCCTCGGCCGCGGCAGCGGCGGCCTGGTGTTCGGCCAGCAAGGCGTCCACGTCGGCGGCCCAGCCTTCCGGATCGTCCGGGTCCGGCACCGGATGAGTGTGCTCCGGCCGGTACGGGTCCTCCGGCGGGGGCGGAGCGAAGCCGGTCGCGGCGAACGGCTCGTCAGCGGACAGGTACTCCTCCACCGGGTCCGGCGCCGAGCCGAAATAGGGCTCGATGTCCGCGTAAGGGTCGGCGTATTCGGTCGCGAGGACCTCGAAGTCGTCCGCGAACTCGTCCGGTGGGACCTCGTCGTCGGGCGGATAGTAGGCCGGTTCGTCCGGGTATGCCGACGCGTCGTCCAGCGGCGGCAACTGCCCTTCGAGGAGGCCGCGGCCCTGGGCGGTGTCGTGTGGCGCAGGACCGGCGTCGGCAGGGCGGGAGCGCAGATCGGCCAGAGCGGCACGGACCAACGCCGCGCCCTGTTCGACGGGGTCGCGGCGGGTGCTGAGCGGGTCGCGCGGCCACTCGGCGGTGGCGGGGTTGTCGGTGAACGGGTTGACGGCGTCGGCCGCGGGCGGGTCGTCCCAGCGGTCGATCGTCAAGACGTCGTATGCCGGGCTGTCGGGGTCCTGGTGCGCGTGCTTCAGCTCCAGCAGGAAATCCGAGGGCCCTTTCGGGGAGCTACCGGTCTCCGCCCAGTGGTGGGCCGAGACGAGCAGCACGCGTTCGGTTCTGGTGAGCGCGACATAGAACAGGCGGCGTTCCTCATCGATCCGGCGGCGCTCCAGCGCCTCCTTGTGCGCCTTGATCGCGCGGTCGAGGTCGGCGCGGTCGTAGAGGTCGGTGAGATCGAGCACCGGCACGCCTTCGGCCGCGTCGTCCTGCTTCCGGTCGCCCCGCAACGACGTCGGCAGCTCGGCGAGCGCGCCCAGCCACGTGCCGGAACCGACTTTGGACGGGAAGACGCCCTCCACCACGTGCGGCACGGCGACGATCTCCCATTCCAAGCCCTTCGCCGCGTGCACGGTCAGCACTTGGACCCGGTCCTTGGCGACCTCGACCTCGCCCGGCTCCAGGCCGTTCTCGACCTCCTCCGCGGCGGCGAGGAACGCGAGCAGTCCGCCGAGCGAGGCGCCGGTGTCCGCGGCGTAGCCCGCCACCACTTCGGCGAACGCGTCCAGATGCTCGCGTCCGGCCCCGGTGCCCGCCATGGCTCGTCGCGTCTGGGTCTCCACGCCGACGCCGATGGTGCGCTCGACGTCGGCGACCAACTCCGCCAGCGGCTGCCCGCTGCGTTCGCGCAACGCGGCCAGCTCCCGTCCCAGCGCCTCGATACGGGCGAACCCGGCCTGCGAATACTGCTGCCGCGGACCGGGATCGGCGATCGCGTCGGCCAGCCCGGCCTGCTCGGCCGGTTCCGGCGCCACTTCCCGCAGCGCCTCGTCCAGCGCCGCGCCGTCGGCGATCTCGGCCGGGCCCTGCGACCCCGGAGGCCGGATGGACAGGTCCCTGGCCCGGCGGGCGAGCGCGGCGATGTCGGCCACTCCCAGGCGCCAGCGCGCGCCGGTCAGCACACGCATGGCGGCGCTGCCGGAGCCCGGTTCGGCGATCAACCGCAGGGTGGCGACGATGTCGGCGACCTCCGGGGTGGCCAGCAATCCGCCGAGCCCGACGATCTCCACCGGGAGCCCCTGCGCGCGAAGGGCTTCGGCGAGCGGCGCGGCATCGGCGTTGCGGCGCACCAGCACCGCCGACGTGGGCGGCGGCTGCTGCGCCGCGCGCCGGGCGGCCCACTGCGCGGCGATCCGCTCGGCCACCCACTCGCGTTCGTCGGCCACGGTCGCGGTCAGCGCCAGCGCCACCACTCCCGCTCCGGCATCGGGCTTGGCGCGCAAGGCGTCGACGGTCACGCCGCCGCCTTCGATCGCCTTGCGCCGCAACGGTTCCGCCACCAGATTCGCCAGTGCCAGCGCCTCCGGCGGATTGCGCCAGCTGGTCAGCAACGCCAGCGTGGGGGCGGGCACGCCCGGTGCGGTGGGGAAATCGGTGGCGAACCGGGGCAGATTCGCCGCCGAAGCGCCACGCCAGCCGTAAATCGACTGCATCGGGTCCCCGACGGCGGTCACGGCGAGCCGCTGCGCTCGCGGGTCTCGCGGCGGGGTCCGCTGGTCGTGCCTCCTGGTCTCGGCGCGAGGGTCGTGCGCACCGGCGAACCGCGGTCGGCCCTCTTGCGTCATGTCCCCGGCATCGGCGCGCTGGGAGGTCGGCGCGAAGTGGGCGTCCTGCGGACCGTCACCGAGTGGGGACGCTGTCTCCGGCGGAAGCTGGTCTTCCACCGAGGAATCGTCATCGGTTCTCTGAGTGCCGTCCTCCGCGCCACCGAACAAGGCGGCGAGCAGGACTCGCTGGGCGTGGCCGGTGTCCTGGTATTCATCGAGCAGGACCAGGCGGAAGCGGGCGCGTTCGGCGGCGGCGACCTCGGGATGCTCGGCGGCCAGGCGCGCGGCCAGCGACATCTGCGCGCCGAAATCCAGTGCGCCGCGCCTGCGCAGAGCCTCGGCGAGCTGCTGCACCAGCGGCAGCAGTGCCACCCGTTCCCGCTGCACCTGCACGATGTTCAGCAGGGTCTGACTGGGCCCGCCGCGCTGTCGCGGACCCGCGGGCAGTGTGTGCACCAGCTTCGCCAGCTCGGTGTGCGCCTCGGCCAGTTCCTCGGGCTCGACCAGATGCTCGGCCAGCTGCCCGGACAACGCGAGCACCGCCTCGGTGACCGACACCGGGGTGCGGTCGGTCTCCAGGTCTCCGTCCCAGGCGCGGACCACCTGATGGGCGAGCTGCCAGAGCTGTGTCTCGGTCAGCAGCGTCGCCGAGGGCTCTACCGGAAGCAGCAGGCCGTGTTCGGTGAGCAACCTGCCCGCGTACGAGTGGTAGGTGCTGATCTCCGGTTCCGCGCCGGTCAGCTGGGCGCGCAGCCGACCGGTCGGGTCGAGTTCGCGCAGCAGCGGCGCGCCAGCGAGCCGGGCCAACCTGGTCCGGATGCGGGCGGTCAACTGCTGTGCGGCTTTACGCGTGAACGTCAGCCCGAGCACTTCGTCGGGCAGCACGAGCCGGTTCGCGACCATCCACACCACGCGGGCGGCCATCGTCTCGGTCTTGCCCGCGCCCGCGCCCGCGACGACGAGGGTCGGGCCCGGTGGGGCCGCGATCACGGCGGCCTGTTCGTCGGTCGGCGGCGGCAGGCCCAGCGCTTGCGCGAGCTGATGCGGCGTCACCCGGCCCGTCACCGCGCCGCCCCGGCGATCGACCGCGGCGAGACCGACGAGGCGCTCACTCGTCGGTCACCTGCCTCCCGCGGTCCTGCACGGGGCAGCTGCCCGCCACCGCGCAGTGGCGGCATCCGTCGTTACGCATGGCGAGGTAGCTGGGGCCCTGCGTGGACGCCGCGGCCTGGTGAATCGTGTCGCGCCACTGGTCGAGCGCCTCGGCGTCCAACGGTGGCTGCATGCGCTGGGTCGCGCCTTCGGCCTTGCTCGGCTTGGCGACGTACACCAACCGCGCCCCACCGGGCTCGCCGGACGGGCCGGTCGCGGTGGCCGCGTCGTCGGGGCCGGATTCCGCCGGAGTGTCGAGGGCGCCCATGGCCGCCGCCACCTGATAGGTCGCCAACTGTGCGTGATCGACGGCGGCCTGCTTGGTGACCGGCGACTTGCCGGTCTTCACGTCGACGATCACGAAGCGTCCCTGCGCGTCTCGCTCGAGCCGGTCGACGCGGCCCCGGATCCGCACGGCGCGTTCGTCTTCCGTGCGCGCGGGCAACACGCAGTCGACCGGCACCTCCACACCGGCCTGGGTGAGTTCGCCGCGAGTGTTGCGCACCCAGGACGAGAAGGTCGCCAGCATCGCCTCGGTGCGGCGCAGCTCCTGCCGGGAATGCCAACCGCTCCCGGGGTCGACCGCCTGCCAGGCGCGCTCCAGCGCCGCGCGCACTTCGCCCTCGGGCACCTTGCCCGCCAGCGCCTGCACCAGCGTGTGCACGAGGTTGCCCTTGACGGCGTGCGGGTTGTCGCCGTCGGTGCCGCCGTTGCGTTCCAGCGCCCAGCGCAGCGGGCAGGTGCGCAGCATTTCGACGGTGGAGGGCGACAGGGCCACCGCCGCGTCGTCCTCGCTCCACAGCGGACGCCGCGAGCTGAGCTCGGCGGTGCCGTACCAATCGTCGGGATGGGTGCCGCGCACGCCCCCGTCCGCCAGCCGGGCGAGCTGGTGTGCCGCGCGACGCCTGCGCTGCGGGTCGGCCTCGGGATCGCAGACGACGCCGCGCAATTCGGCCACCAGGGAGTGCATCACCAGGGCGCGACCGGGATCGACCACCGGCAGCGCACCGGGCTCGCTGTCGTCGTCGTGCCCGAGCAGCTCGGCGAGGAAGCGCGACGGCACCAGGTCACGTTCGCCCGACACCGACTCCACGGCGGTGACCAGCAGCGACCGCCGGGCCCGGCTGCACGCGACGAGCAGCAGCCTGCGTTCCTCGGCGAGGATCGGCGCCGCACGGCTCACCCGCTCCCCCGCGTCGGACACCCCGGCGGTGAGATCGACCAGCTCCTCGGTGTGCAGCAGCGTGCCACGGGAGCGCGGATTGGGCCAGATCCCCTCCTGGACGGCGGCGACCGCGACCACGTCCCATTCCCGACCGGCGGCGGCGTGCGCACTCAGCAGCGCCACGGCCTCGCGCGGCGCGGTGCGCGGCGCCGCGTCCTGCGGGATCTCCTGGTGCGACAGGTATTCGACGAATCCCTCGATGCTCGCGCGGGGCAACCGGTCGACGTAGGCCGCGGCCGCGTCGAACAATCCGACGGCCGCGTCGAGGTCGCGGTCGGCCTGCATGCCGACCGCGCCGCCGCGCTCCGACTGGGCCACCCAGCGTCGCTCCAGCCGGGAACCGGTCCACAACGCCCACAGGACGTCCTCGAGGCCCGCGCCACGCCCGCGCGCCTTGCGCGCCCGGCGCAACGTGTCCAGTACCCGGCGCAGCGGCGCGGCCTCGACGTCGGTGAGGCGATCCAGGAGCGCCGGATCGGCGGTCCCGATCAGCAGGTCGCGCAGTATCTGCGCGGAGGGGCGGTCGAGGTCCGCGCCGCGATCCGGCGGCGAGTCCCCGGCCGGGTCCGGAGCCTTCGCCCTGGCGCGCACGGACTCCAGCACCGCGCGCCGGATACCGCGCCGCAACCGGCGCAAGGAGATCTGGTCGGCGCCGCCGAGCGGCCCGGACAGCAGATCCAGGGCGTCCTCCGGCTCGAACGCGGGTTCGGCGTCCCGCTGCGCCGCCTCGCCCGCCAGCACCGCGCGCAGCGACAACAGCATCCAGGCCGCGCCGCGCCTGCGCGCCAGCGGCGTGTCCAGCGCGGGCTGCTGCACCGGGACGCCCGCGGCGAGCAGGGCGCGGCGCAGCGGCGCCAGCGACAGCGGCACCGAACGGACGATCACCGCCATCCGCGACCACGGCACCCCGCCGGTGAGATGCGCGCGGCGCAAATGGTCGGCGATGAGCGCGGCTTCCTTCGCGGGTGTGGCCAGCACGCGGACCCGCACCTCGGTGCCGTCCTCCCCGGGTTCGGCGCTTTCCGGCACGGGGATGCGCTGCGGCGCACTGCCCGGCAGACGCGCGGCGATCCGCGCGACCGCCAGCTCCACCTGACCGCTGAAGCGATGATTGTCCCGCAGCACGACGCGCCGCTCGCCGGGCACGTCGAGTTCGGCGACGAACCGCGCGTCCGCGCCGCGGAAGGCGAAGACCGCCTGATCGGGATCGCCCGCGATCACCGTGGTGCGCGCGCTGTGCCCGATCACCTCGACCAGCATCGCCGCCTGGGGGTCCAGGTGCTGTGCGTCATCGACCAGCAGGTATCTGATTCGAGCGCGTTCGGTGGCAAGCAGATTCGGGTCGGCGGCCAGCGCGTCCAGCGCCGCGCCGACCAGTTCGGCGGCGTCCAGGGCGGGCGCGGTCGCCTCCGGCGCCTCGACGCCGACCGACCAGCGCAACAGCATCGTCTGCTCGTAGCGGATGGCGAACCTGCCCGCCGCCACCCACTCCGGCTTGGCGTGCTCGCGGCCGAGGCGCACCAGATCCTCCGGCCCGATGCCGCGTTCGGTGGCGCGCAGCATCAGATCGCGTAACTGCTCGGCGAACCCGCCGAGCGCGAGCGCGGGCCGCAATCGCTCCGGCCACAGACTCCGCGCACCCTCGGCCATGTCCACCAGGTCGCCGCGCAGCATTTCGCGCAGCACCGCGTCCTGTTCGGCGCCGGTCAGCAGACGCGGCGGCGGGTTGCCGTGCGCCATCGCGTGTCTGCGCAGCACGGAGAAAGCGTACGAGTGCAGCGTGCGCACCAGCGGTTCTCGTGTGGCGCCGGGCACACCGCCCTCCGCGCCCGGTTCCGGTCCGCTCAGGCGCGTGGTGATGGCGTCACGCACGGCGCCTGCCGCCTGTTTCGAATGGGTCAGCACCAGCACCGATTCCGGATCGGCTCCGGCCGCGATGCGCCCGGCGGCGACATCCACCAGCAGGGCGGTCTTGCCGGTGCCCGGGCCGCCGAGTACCTGCCAGGGCCGCCACCCGGGGCGCGCGGGACCGGCCTCGGCCGCGGCGTCCAGCAGCGCGCGGACGTCGGCGCCCCAGTCTCGCGGCCGGGGCGCCACCACATTCCGGCGAACCAGTCGCACCGCGCCATCCGATCGCACCACGCGGGCTATTGCAACAGACACGACCGACACGCCGGTACACGCCTCCGCATGACCGGCGCTGCGGCCGCTCGGGGCGCAGGTCAGAATGGACCGGTGTCTGTCTTGAATGTCCATCGGTTCGGTCCGACGACGGGGCCGGTGGTGCTCGCCCTGCACGGCGTGACCGGTCACGGCAAACGCTGGGAGGACCTGGCCACCCGGCATCTGCCCGACGTCCGCGTGCTCGCGCCCGACCTGCGCGGGCACGGTCGCTCGACCTCGCTGCCGCCGTGGAATTTCGAGACCATCGTCGAGGACCTGGTCGAGCTGATCACCACGGAGGCGGACGGGCCGGTGGTGGTGGTCGCGCACTCCTTCGGCGGTGCGTGCGCGCTGCACCTGGCGCATCGTCATCCCGACCTGGTGCGCAAACTCGTTCTGCTCGATCCTGCCATCGCGCTGGAGCCGGAATGGCTCAACGAGATCGCGCTGTCCACTCTGGTCTCGGCCGACTACGACAGCGTCGAGCACGCGCGCCAGGACAAACTCGACACCGGCTGGGGAGACGTCGAGCCGCGGCTACTGCAAGCGGAACTCGACGAACATCTGATGCCCACCGCGAACGGGCGCTTCGGCTGGCGGATGAGCCTGCCCGCCGTCAACTCCTACTGGGGCCAGCTGGCCCGCCACTGGGTGCTGCCGCCCACCGAGCTGCCCACCGTGCTGGTGCAGGCGATGAAGGTGCACCCGCCGTTCGTCACGCCGGAGTTCCGGGCGGCGCTCACCGAGCACATGGGCGCCAACCTGACCGTGCTCGAATGGAACTGCGATCACATGGTCGCCCAGGCGTATCCGGCCGAGACCGGTGAGCTCGTGCGCTCGGTGCTCTGAGCCGATGCCGACCACCGACGCCCAGATCGAGCAGGTGCGCGCCCTGGTCGCGTCGATCCCGCCGGGCCGGGTCGTCACCTACGGCGACATCGCCGCGGCCGTCGGACTGTCCACGCCACGCACGGTGGGCTGGATCATGCGCACCGACGCGGCCGACCTGCCCTGGCATCGAGTGCTCGGCGCGAGCGGCAGGCCGGCCACGCACCTGGCCCATCGCCAGCTGCGCCTGCTCGCAGAGGAAGGCGTGCCGACCCGGGACGGACGTGTCGACCTGCGGGCCGCGCGCTTCCCGTTACCCGATCCTCCGGCCCGCTGAGCGCCGCTTCCGGAAATGCCTCCGGGCCGGATCGGCGGCCAGTACCGTTGATTCATGCCCACCCGCCTGGCATGTGTCGTGTTCGATGCCGACCGGCCGCGTTCGGTCGCGGATTTCTGGGCCGAACTGCTCGGCTGGAGCGTGACCCTCGACCGGCCCGACCAGGTGGACGTCGCGGCCCCCGACGCCGACGGTGGCGAACTCGCACTCACCTTCCTGCCCGCGATGCGGGCGAAGGTCGGCAAGAACCGCTTGCACCTGGATCTGGCCACCCGCTCGCTGGAGCATCAGCGCACCCAAGTGGACCGGGCGCTGGCGCTGGGCGCGCGAGCGGTCAACATCGGCCAGGGCGCGGTGCCGTGGGCCGTGCTCGCCGACCCGGAGGGCAACGAGTTCTGCGTGCTCGAGCCCAGGGAGGAGTACGTGGACACCGGCGCGATCGCGGCGATCGTGGTCGACACGCGCGACCCGGTGCTCCTCGGTCAGTTCTGGTCGACCGCCACCGGCTGGCCCGCCGCGCGGTGCGGCGAGCGGCTGGCCGGGCTGCGTTCACCGACCGGCCTCGGTTCCTGGCTGGAGTTCGTGCGCACTCCCGACGCGGGGACAGGCCGGACCAGGCTGCGCCTGGATCTCACCTCATTTCCGGCCGACGACCGGGCCGCCGAGGTGGCCAGGCTGCACGCGGCGGGCGCCACGACGATCGACCGCGCCGCCCCGGCTCCCGATCGGGACACCGACCTCGTGCTCGCCGATCCGGAACTCAACGAGTTCCGGCTGCTGCCACCGGCGCGGTTCTGGTCGAACGCCTGATCGGCGCCGTCGGCTCCCCGGCTTCCCGGCGGTGACGAATTAGCATGGCCGCCATGGTGTACCTAGCTCGAGGTCGTGGCGTGTGATCGCCGCCGACGCGATCGTGCTCGCGGGCGGCCGGGCCAGCCGGATGGGCGGCGTGGACAAACCCGCCATCGTCATCGGCGGCCGTTCCATGCTCGAGGTGTCGCTGGGCGCCGCGGCCTCCTGCGCGCACACGGTGGTCGTCGGACCGTACCGGCCCGAACTCCCGCCGCAGATCATCCAGGTTCGCGAGGTGCCACCCGGGTCGGGTCCGGTGGCGGCCATCGACACGGGGCTGCGCGCCCTGGGCTCCGCCGCGCCGCTGGTGGTGGTGCTGGCCGCCGACCTGCCGTTCCTGTCCTCCTGGGCGATCGCCGAGCTCATCCGGCACGCCACCGAATCCGGCGCGGACGCGGTGTTCGCGGCCGACGAGTCCGGACGCCCGCAGTACCTGATCGGAGTGTGGCGGCGCTCCGCGCTGGCCTCCGCGCTGGACGGGCTCGGGACGCTGATCAACCAGCCGATGAAGGCGCTGGTGCCCGCCTCCGCCGCGATCATCCCGTTGTCCGGGGTCGGCGACTGCGACACCGAGGAGCAGGTCCGGGAGGCCAGGGCCACGGTCGGCGCGCCACGGCAGCACCCACCGCTGGCTTTGGACGATGCGCGAAGCATACTGCGCGCCAGACTATCTCGTCTCACGACGTACGACGCCGACTTGCGTTCGGTGGTCGGAGCCGCGCTCGCGGGCCCGCTGACGGCCGCCGGGCCGCTGCCCCGCTTCGACGTCTCCGCGATGGACGGCTACGCGGTGGCGGGTGACGGGCCGTGGCGCTTGCGCCGGGACATCGGCTTCGCGGGCGGGCGGCGGCCGGTGGGGCTGCTGCCGGGCGAGGCGGTGCGGATCGCCACGGGCGCGCACGTCCCGGACGGCACCACGGGCGTGCTGCGCGACGAGTTCACGCACATCGCCGACGAAACGCTGTATCGCTTGCCGGACACGCCACCGCGCGACGACATCCGCCGCCGCGGCGAGGACCGGGAAGTCGGTGATCCGGTCGCGCCGGAAGGCACGCCGGTCACCGCGGCGTTGATCTCCGCGGCCGCCAGCGTCGAAGTCACCGCGGCGCCGGTGCGCGGCCCCGTGCGCGCCCGCATCGTCATGACCGGTGACGAGATCCGCAGCGAGGGCCCGCTGCGGACGGGCCAGACCCGCGATTCGATCGGGCCGATCCTGCCGGATCTGCTGTCCTGGTACGGCATTCGCACCGCCGATCGGGTACACCTGCGCGACACTCCGCACGGTTTCGACGAGGTCCTGACCGTCACGCCGGATCACGACCTGCTGGTGATCGTCGGCGCGACCGGCGGCGGGGCCGCCGACCAGCTCCGTGCCGCGCTGACCCGCGCCGGAGCCGAGATCGTGGTGCCGCGTCTGCGGCTGCGTCCGGGAGGTTCCACCGTCGTCGCCGAACTGGCCTCCGGCACCACGGTGCTCGGCCTGCCCGGCAACCCGTTCGCCGCCGTCGCCACGCTCATGGCGCTCGCGCCCGCGATCGTGGAGGGCCGCACCGGGGCGTCCGCGGCCCGCCCACTGCGCGGGCCGCTGCACAACGCGGCCGAGATCGCCGGTCAGGCGCCCCGCATCGTTCCCGCTCGCGCCGTCGATGAAGGCGGGTGGGTCGGTGACCCGACCGTCCGCACCGCCCATCTCGGCGGCCTCGTGGACCGCGACGGTCTGGTCGTCGTCCCGCCCGACGCCGTCGACGGCGCGATCGTCGAATTCCTGCCGCTGCGCCGCTGAGGAACGCCAGCGGTCCGAGCCCATGTCGATGTGCACCGGATAGAGCGATTCGAGCACGCCGACTGTTCGGCGACCACCAGCGGCTGATGGTTGGGGCAGCATCACCCCCACGCTTCGGACATCCTCGTGCATACGCGCGAAATAAACTGGGACACTAGTCATTCGGCGTGCGAGACGTAGACAGGAGTCGCGGAGGTCATCATCTCGGCACAGGCTGGATGCGAATTGCACACCACCGCAATGGTTTCGACGAGTCACCCGCTCGACTCCCGGATGACGGCGCACGCTGCGCAGCGAAAGCAGAATTGAACAAGCCATTACCTCGGATGCGCGGTTTACCGCGATACCGATAACCGCTTGCATTCGCAAGATATATTGCGCCGGCCCCCGAGCGACTCAGCCCGGCAGATTGTCCAACATAAATGCGCGGACGAAGCCCGCATGACCTGATTCGTTACTATAACGCGGCCTGTTCATCCCGCCTACCTGGGGAAATGCCACGAATGGCCGCTACGGACCATATTTTTCATTTCCTCTTCCGGAAGTCACACACGCTCGCTATCGTTGGATCGTTAGGCGAATATCAATCCCCCGGAAAGGACCGTGTGGAGATGGCTGAAAAGTCGAAGAAAACGCCTAAAAAAATGCCGAAGCAGATGCCGAGGCAGCAGCAGCAACAGCGCCAGGAGCAGGACATGCGCGAGGGCTCGGATATGGAAGGCCGTCGGGGCACCAGGTCCGAGATGCCCGACCGGCGCGGCGAGCAGGACCGCCGCCAGTAGCTGATCTGCGCCACCCGCGCCGCCGGTCCCTCCACTCCTCCCGGGACCGGCGGCTCGGTCGTGTCCGGCCCCGCTGTACTACCTCCGAGGTAATTGCCGCCCCGCGCGAAGCGGACCTACGGTCGGTCGGACGCCATCTCCGGTGTCATCGAACGGAGGAACGCCCACGCCATGTCCGCCTATGGCTTCGCCCATCTCCGCAGTCGCAGGCCCCATGCCGACATCCTGGAATACCTGGAGCGCATCCAGGCCACTCTCGACCCCTTCGGGGGCCGCTTCGTCATCCACGGACCTCCGGCCGAGGTGGTGGAAGGCAGCTGGCCCGGCAGCATGGTGCTGATCGAGTTCCCCGGGATGACCGAGGCGCGGGAGTGGTACCACTCGCCCGCCTACCAGGAGATCCTGCCGCTGCGCGCCGATCACATCGACGGCGACCTGCTGCTGATCGAGGGGGTCGGCCCGGATTACGACCCGCGCAAACGCGCCGCCGAGCTGCGCGCCGAGGCGGTCTGACGCGATTTCGGCCCGCCGTCCGCCGTCCGATACCGTTGACCAGGCACGACACGGCTCGACGCGATAAGGATGTGCCCGATGGACGACAGCTCTCTGGTCTGGGACGACGGCGCGCTCGTCACCATCGACCAGCGCGGACTGCCGCACGAGGTACGTGAGCTGCGGCTGAGCACGGTCGAGGAGATCATCGAGGCGATCGAGACGCTGGCCATCCGCGGCGCGCCCGCCATCGGCATCGCGGGCGCGTTCGGCGTCGTCATCGCCACCGCCGCGCACACCGTTGACGGCGTGGTCGACGAGGCCGCGGTGCGAGCCGAGGCGGACCGGATCGCCGCGGCGCGGCCGACGGCGGTCAACCTGGCCTGGGCGGTGCGACGGGTGCGGGCCCACGTGGGCCGGGGCGCCGACGCCGTCCTCGCCGAGACGCTGGACATGCTGGCCGAGGACGGCCGGGTCAACCGGGCCGCCGCCACGCACGCCGCCGACCTGGTGCAGAGCTTGTGTCCCGACCGTCCGCTGCGCGTGCTCACCCACTGCAACACCGGCAGGCTGGCCACCAGCGCGTTCGGCACCGCCATCGGCACGCTGCGGGTGCTGTCCGACCGCGGCGCGATCGAGCGCGTCCTGGTCGACGAGACCCGCCCGCTGCTACAGGGCGCGCGGCTGACCACCTGGGAACTCGCCGAAGCGGGTATCCCGCACCGGCTGACCATCGATTCCGCCGCCGCCTGGGCGATGGCGACCGGGCAGGTCGACTGCGTGCTCGTCGGCGCCGACCGGGTCACCGCCAACGGCGACGTTGCCAACAAGATCGGCACCTACGGCCTCGCGCTGGCCGCCCGTCATCACGGCATACCGTTCGTCGTGGTCGCCCCGGAATCGACCCGCGATCTCGCGATGGCCACCGGCCGGGAGATCGTCGTGGAACAACGCGCGGCGGCCGAGGTGACCGGATTCGGCGGTGTCGCAACGGCTCCCGCGCACACCGAGGTCTTCAACCCGGCCTTCGACGTGACGCCGGGCGACCTGGTGACCGCGGTGGTCACCGAGCGCGGCGTGGTGCACCGATCCGATCGGTCGCACGGCACGGCCATCGCCGACATCGCCCGCGAGCTGTACCGGCGCGGGTGGATGCCGGGCACGGCGGGCAATATCTCGGTGCGCACCGGCGCCACCGCGCTCGTCACCGGAAGCGGGCTGTCCAAAGGCGAACTCACCGAAAACGACATGGTCACCGTGCGCGTGGCGGATTCGGCGCCCGTTGCCGATCACGGACGAAGGCCCTCGGCGGAGACCACGATCCACACCGCCGTCTACCGGACCCGCCCGGCCCACGCGGTGGTGCACATCCATCCGCCGTTCGCGACGGCGCTGGCCACCCGGTCCGCGGTTCCCGGCGCGCTCGGCACGCTCCGGATCACCGGCTACGAACTGATCAAGGGGCTCGGCGGCGGCGATCCGGACGTGGCGGACATCCCGGTCTTCCCCAACCGGCCCGAGGTCCCCCGCATCGGCGAGGACATCGAGCGTTATCTCCTCGACCATCCCGGCGCTCTCCCGGTACTGGTCATCGCGGGACACGGGATCACCGCGTGGGGTGATGATCTCGCTCAGGCACGCGACCGCGCCGAATGCCTGGAAGCATTGTGTGAACTGGTGATCCGCACCGGTAGTGCGGCGGCGTTCGGCCCGCGCGACGACGTTCTCGAGATTGGACTGACATGACCCTGCTGCAAGTGATGGCCGCCGGCGACGCGGCCGACGTGCGTGTGCGCACCACCGATGACGAGCTGATCGGCACCGAACTGGCGAAGCACGGCATCACCTTCGGCCGCTGGCCGGTGGTCGAGAACGCCGCGTCGGTGTCCTCCGAGGAATTGCTCGCCCACTACCGAGCGAACGTCGCCGAACTGAACGAGTCGGGGCGCTTCAAGCACATCGACATCGCCCGCATCCACCCCGACGACTCCGACCCGCAGTGGCCGGAGATCGCCAAGGGCGCGCGCGGGAAGTTCCTCGACGAGCACCGGCACGCCGAGGACGAGGTGCGCTTCTTCGCCGCCGGACGCGGCTGCTTCTACCTGCACTTGGGCGAAGAGGTCTGCGCGGTGGTGTGCGAAGGCGGCGATTTGCTGTCGGTGCCCGCGGGCACGCTGCACTGGTTCGACATGGGCGAGCGCCCCGATTTCATCGCCATCCGCTTCTTCGAGGAAGAGGACGGCTGGGTCGGCGACTTCACCGGCGACAAGATCAGCGCGGGCTTCCCCACCCTCGACCAGCTGCTGACCGCGCCGTGACCGTCGCCGTAGTCGTCGACATCGAGGGCACCACCAGCCCCACCGCCGCCGTCCGCGAAGACCTGTACGGCTACACCCGGCAGCGGCTTCCGGGCTGGCTGGCCGAGGACAGCCCGGCGTCGTCCACCGTCCTCGCGGCGACCAGGCAGCTGGCCGGTCGCCCGGACGCGGGCCCGGACGAAGTCGCCGCGATCCTGCGCGAGTGGCTCGACACCGATGTGAAGGCCGAGCCGCTCAAGACCGCGCAGGGCTTGATCTGCGCCGAAGGCTTCCGCGGCGGCGCGCTGCACGGCGAGTTCTTCCCGGATGTGCCGCCCGCGCTCGCGGCGTGGCACGCGGCGGGTCTGGCGTTGTACGTCTACTCCTCGGGATCGGTGCGCAATCAGCGGGATTGGTTCGCCTTCGCGCGCGGTGGCAGCCTCGCGGAGCTGATCAGCGGATACTTCGATCTGTCGACGGCGGGCGGCAAGCGCGAGTCGTCCTCCTACGACAAGATCGCGAGCGCCATCGGCGCGCCCGCGGAGCGCATCCTGTTCCTGTCCGACCACCCCGACGAACTCGATGCCGCCGTCACCGCGGGCTGGCGGGTGGTCGGGCTCGCCCGGCCCGGCGAGCCCAATCCTCCACGGCCGCCTCACTATTGGGTCAGCACGTTCGCGGATATCGATCCGTCGGCCTGACCCGGTGGGCGTCGATCCCGCGCTGGCGCTGTCGGCGACCCGAGCTAGGGGCTCGCGCCGTCCCGGCAGGACCGAATGAGCGGGCATCTCGCCGCTTCGACGAAGTCGGCCCCTCAAGGCCGGATCTCGGCGTATCCTGCCCTCGGCGTCAACAATTTCCGACCATCGGCAAACGCACGGCGAATTGTGACCCAAGCAACTGTGCGCATGCGGGAAACCGGAGTGCACCGGGACGGAAATCGGTAAAAGGTACGCCGCCGAAGCCCGCTCGATTGTGTTAACAAATGTAAAGCGCGAGAGAACCGGTCGTTTCCAAAGCATCACCGGCACTGCCTGGAATTGATCTCCGCGACCGGCTTCCGGCCAGGTCATCGTCCATCTTCCCTGGTCGCCCCGCAGCGCGCATCCCGGCGGGCCTGTCCGGCCGTGACCGTCACGTTGCGGCGATCTCACAACTCACCACAGACCCGAATGGGGTGTGAGAGAGACGTTTGGCCAGCTGTGCGCGCCTCTTTACAGTCGGAACATCAACCCGATTTGCACAGCTCGAAGGGGACGTCGTGGTTAATTCGCGTAGCCAGGGTCGCGTGCCCTCCGCTCCGGCGGTCGACGCCGGGGACGCCCTCCTGCGGCTGGGGAAATACTTCCACCGGGGCGAGGTGTCGGCCGACCACCGGACGCTGCACAAGGTCGGCGGGCGCAGCGCCGACGAGTTCTACCGGGATCGCTGGTCGCACGACAAGGTGGTGCGCTCCACGCACGGCGTGAACTGCACGGGTTCGTGCTCGTGGAAGATCTACGTGAAAGACGGTGTGATCACCTGGGAGTCGCAGCAGACCGACTACCCGTCGGTGGGCGCCGACAAGCCGGAGTACGAGCCGCGCGGTTGCCCTCGCGGCGCGTCGTTCTCCTGGTACACCTACTCGCCGGCCCGGGTGCGCTACCCCTACGTGCGCGGCACCTTGCTCGAGCTGTACCGGGAAGCCAAGTCCCGGCTCAAGGACCCGGTGCTGGCCTGGGGTGAGATCGTCGAGGATCCCGAGAAGTCCCGCAGCTACAAGGCCGCCCGCGGCAAGGGTGGTTTCGTGCGCGCCGAGTGGTGGGAGGCGGCCGAGATCGCCGCCGCCGCACACGTGTACACGATCAAGCAGTACGGCCCGGACCGGGTGGCCGGGTTCTCGCCGATTCCGGCCATGTCCATGGTCAGCCACGCCGTCGGCGCCCGGTTCATCTCGCTGCTCGGCGGCTCCATGCTGTCGTTCTACGACTGGTACGCCGACCTGCCGGTGGCTTCCCCGCAGGTGTTCGGCGACCAGACCGACGTGCCGGAGTCCGCGGACTGGTTCGACGCCGGCTACCTCATCATGTGGGGCTCGAACGTGCCGGTGACCCGGACCCCGGACGCGCACTACATGACCGAGGCCCGCTACCGCGGCCAGAAGGTGGTGGTGGTCTCCCCCGACTACGCCGACAACACCAAGTTCGCCGACGAGTGGGTGGCCGCGCGTCCCGGCACCGACGCGGCCTTGGCCATGGCGATGGGCCACGTGGTGCTCAAGGAGTTCTTCGTCGAGAAGTCGACGCCGCGCTTCCTCGACTACATCAAGCGCTTCACCGATCTGCCGTACCTGATCACGCTGGACGAGCGCGACGGGGCGTATGTGCCCGGCAAGTTCCTCACCGCCGCCGACCTGGGCCGCACCGGCGAAGGCGTGCAGTTCCAGACCGTGTTGCTGGACGAGCGGGCGCAGCCGGTGGTGCCGAACGGGTCGCTGGGCCATCGGTTCGGCGAAGAAGGCGCCGGGCGCTGGAACCTCGATCTCGGGGACGTCGATCCCCTCCTGAGTCTGTATGGCCGCACCGACGATGCTGCGGCCGTACAGATTCCCCGCTTCGACAGCGACACCCCCGGCGTGCTCACCCGCGGGGTACCGACCACGACCGTCGCGGGCAAGCGCGTCACCACGGTCTTCGACCTGCTGCTCGCGCAGTACGGCGTCGGCCGCGACGGACTGCCCGGCACCTGGCCGAGCGGCTACGACGACGCGGCCGAGCCCTACACCCCGGCCTGGCAGGAGACGATCACCGGCGTGCCCGCCGTCCAGGCGCAGCGCATCGCACGGGAGTTCGCCGACAACGCCGACCGTTCCGGCGGTCGCTCGATGATCCTCATGGGCGCGGGCACCAATCACTGGTTCCACTCCGACCAGATCTACCGCGCGTTCTTCACCTTGACCCTGCTGACCGGTTGCCAGGGCGTGAACGGCGGCGGCTGGGCGCATTACGTCGGGCAGGAGAAGTGCCGCCCCGTCACCGGGTGGTCGACTCTCGCCTTCGGACTGGATTGGCAGCGCCCGCCGCGCCAGATGCAGGGCACGGTGTTCTGGTACCTGACCAACAACCAGTGGCGCTATGACCCCTTCACCGCCGAGTCGTTCGCCTCGCCGCTCGGCACCGGAAAGTTCGCAGGCCGCACGGCCGCCGACAACATCGCGCTGGCCACCCGGCTGGGCTGGATGCCGAGCTACCCGACCTTCGACCGCAACCCGCTGGACCTGGCGGACGAGGCCGAGGCGGCGGGCAAGACCGCGCCCGAGCACGTGGTGGACGGGCTGAAATCCGGAGACCTGCGCTTCGCCTGCGAGGACCCGGACGCGCCGGAGAACTTCCCGCGCTGCCTGACCGTGTGGCGGGCGAACCTGCTCGGCTCCTCGGGCAAGGGCAACGAGTACTTCCAGCGCCACCTGCTCGGCGCCGACTCCAACCTGCAGACCACCGACGCCACCGGCGTGCGGCCGCAGGAGCTGACCTGGCGGGAGACCGCGGCCACCGGCAAGCTGGATCTGCTGCTGTCGCTGGACTTCCGGATGACCAGCACCACGCTGTTCTCCGACATCGTGCTGCCCGCGGCCACCTGGTATGAGAAGCACGACCTGTCCTCCACCGACATGCACCCGTTCGTGCACGCCTTCTCGCCCGCCATTTCGCCGCCGTGGGAGGCCAAGACCGACTTCGACGCCTTCCACCGGATCGCGCGCGGGTTCTCCTGGATGGCCGAGAAGCACCTGGGCAAGCGCAAGGACATCGTCGCCGTGCCGCTGCAGCACGACTCGCCGGACGCGACGGCCCAGGCGGGCGGGCGCGTGCTGGACTGGAAAGCCGGTGAGTGCGAACCGATTCCGGGCAAGACCATGCCGAAACTGGTCGTCGTCGAACGCGATTACCCGAAGCTGGCGGAGAAGATGGCCGCGCTCGGGCCGCTGATCGACACGCTCGGCGTCACCACCAAGGGCGTCACCACCTACCCCGACCAGGAGGTCGAGTACCTCGCCGGGGTGAACGGCACGGTGGTGTCCGGCGTGGCGCAAGGCCGCCCGTCGCTGGCCAAGGACACGCACGCGGCCGAGGCGATCCTCGCGCTGTCGGGCACCACGAATGGTCGTCTGGCCGTGGAGGGCTTCCACGCGCTGGAACGCCGCACCGGAACCCAGCTGGCCGACCTGGCCGCCGAGCACGAGGGCAAGCGGATCACCTTCGCCGACACCCAGGCCCGTCCGGTGCCGGTGATCACCTCGCCGGAGTGGTCGGGCAGCGAGACCGGCGGACGCCGGTACTCGCCGTTCACCATCAACACCGAGCGGCTCAAGCCCTGGCACACGCTCACCGGGCGGCAACACTTCTACCTCGACCACGACTGGATGATCGAGCTCGGCGAGCAGCTGCCGATCTTCCGCCCGCCGCTGGACATGACCGCGCTGTTCCGCGAGCCCTCGATCGGCGACGTCGGTGACAAGGGCGTCACCGTGCGCTATCTGACGCCGCACTCGAAGTGGTCGATCCACTCCGCCTACCAGGACAACCTGCACATGCTGACGCTCTCGCGCGGCGGGCAGACGATCTGGATGTCCGATCGCGACGCGGCGAAGATCGGTGTGGCCGACAACGACTGGATCGAGGCGATCAACCGCAACGGCATCGTGGTGGCCCGCGCCATCGTCAGTCACCGGATGCCGGAGGGCACGGTGTTCATGTACCACGCCCAGGACCGCGCGGTGGATGTGCCGCGCATCGAAGGACTCGGCGAGGACACCAAGGGACGGGGCAAGCGCGGCGGCATCCACAACGCGCTCACCCGCATCATGATCAAGCCCTCCCATCTCATCGGCGGCTACGCACAGCAGTCCTTCGCGCTGAACTACCACGGCCCCACGGGAAATCAGCGTGACGAGGTCACCACGATCCGGAAGCGCTCGCAGGAAGTGGAGTACTGACATGCACGAGCGCGGCACAAGGACGCACGAGGCACTTCCCGACGCGAGAAAGCGGTACTGACATGCGCGTCATGGCACAGCTGGCCATGGTGATGAACCTGGACAAGTGCATCGGCTGCCACACCTGCTCGGTCACCTGCAAGCAGGCCTGGACCAACCGCGGCGGCACCGAGTACGTCTGGTTCAACAACGTGGAAACCCGCCCTGGACAGGGCTATCCGCGCCAGTACCAGGATCAGGAGAAGTGGAAGGGCGGCTGGACGCTGAACAAGCGCGGCAAGCTCACCCTGAAGTCCGGGTCCCGGCTCAAGCGGCTGCTGAACATCTTCGCCAACCCGGATCTGCCCACGGTCGAGGACTACTACGAGCCGTGGAGCTACGACTACGACAACCTGCTGTCCTCACCGCCCACCGACACCACGCCGGTCGCGCGACCGAAATCGCTGATCACCGGCGAGGATACGCAGGTCACCTGGGGCGCGAACTGGGATGACGATCTCGGCTCCGGCCCCGAGCAGGTCGGCAAGGACCCGCTGCTGGCGAAGCTGTCCGATCAGGTGAAACTGGAGTTCGAAGAGACCTTCATGTTCTACCTGCCGCGGATCTGCGAGCACTGCCTGAATCCCTCGTGCGCGGCTTCGTGTCCTTCCGGCGCGATCTACAAACGCGCCGAGGACGGCATCGTGCTGGTGGACCAGGACAAGTGCCGCGGCTGGCGGCAGTGCGTGTCGGGTTGCCCGTACAAGAAGATCTACTTCAACCACAAGACGGGCAAGGCGGAGAAGTGCACCTTCTGCTACCCGCGCGTGGAGGTCGGCATGCCGACGGTGTGCTCGGAGACCTGCGTCGGGCGGCTGCGCTACATCGGCGTCATGCTCTACGACGCCGACGCCGTGCTGGAGGCCGCGTCGGTCACCGACGACAAGGATCTCTACCCGTCTCAGCTGGGGGTGTTCCTCAATCCCCATGACCCGCGAGTGGTCGCCGAAGCGGAGCGGGCCGGGATCTCGCCGGAGTGGATCCAGGCGGCCCAGGATTCGCCGGTCTACAAGCTGATCGTGGACTACCAGATCGCGCTGCCGCTGCATCCGGAATACCGCACCATGCCCATGGTCTGGTACGTGCCGCCGCTGTCGCCGGTGGTGGACGTGCTCACCGAGACCGGCCACGACGGCGAGAACGCGTCGAACCTGTTCGGCGCCATCGACGCGCTGCGCATTCCGGTGGAGTACCTCGCGGAGCTGTTCACCGCGGGCGAGGTGGGGCCGGTGCGCGCCGCCCTGCAACGCTTGGCGGCGATGCGCTCGTTCATGCGGTCGGTGAATCTCGGCGAGGAGCCGGACCCCTCGATCGCGCCGTCGGTGCGGCTGGAGCCGGAGGAGATCGAGGCGATGTACCGGCTGCTGGCCATCGCCAAGTACGAGCACCGCTACGTCATCCCGACCGGCGCGGGAGCCCGCGCGCACGAACTGGATTCGCTCGCCACCGGATGCAGCCTGGACACCGACGGCGGGCCGGGTATGACGGCGTTCGACCAGATGGTGGAGAAGTTCCACCTCACCGACTCCAATGATGCCGCGCCGCAGGAGAAGTCGTCCCGGATCAACCTGTTGAACTGGGACGGCAAGAGCACCGACGGTTTGCTGCCGACCAACGGCAACGGGCATGCCGACGGCGCGGGCAACGGGCACGCGAACGGCGTCGGCAACGGGCACACCAACGGCTCGAGCGGCACCGTCGCCGGTGAGCCTGCCTCCACTCCGACCGGAGCAGGTCGATGAGCCTGCTGAAACTGCGCCGCCGCCCGGAACCGGTGGTCGAACTGGCCCAGCGCGACCGTCAATTGGTGTGGCGGATCGCCGCGCTGCTGCTGGACTACCCGAGTGAGCAGACGCTGGCCATGATCGGTCAACTCACCGACGCCGCGACCGTATTGCCGGACGAGGTGCGCGCCCACCTGAGCGAATGCCTCGAGTACCTGCGCACGACACCGCCGCTGGAACTCGCGGCGGACTATGTCGCGACCTTCGACATGCGCCGCCGCGCCAGCCTGCACCTGACCTTCTACGCCTACGGCGACACCCGCAAGCGCGGAATGGCGTTGCTGCGCTTCAAGCACGCCTACCGGCACGCCGGTGTCGAACTCGGCGACGAGGAACTGCCCGACCACCTGCCGGTGCTGCTGGAGTTCGCCGCCACCGTCGATCCGATCGGCGGCGAACGGTTGCTCGGCGAGCATGTTCCGGTGCTGGAGCTGCTGCGACTGTCCCTGTCGGACAACGGGTCTCCCTATGCCGGAGTGCTCGCGGCGATCGGGGCGACATTGCCGCCGCCGACCACCGCGGACCGGAGGCGCATCGCCGAACTCGCCGCGCAGGGTCCGCCCGAGGAGGAAGTCGGGCTGGAACCCTTCGCGATGGACCCCTCCCTGTTCGACGGATCGGAAGGCCGACGATGAACGCAACGCCGAACCTGCCGACCGCGCTGTGGCTGATTCTGCCGTACGTCGCGTTCACCTCGTTCGTGCTCGGTCACCTGTGGCGCTACCGCAACGATCAGTTCGGCTGGACCACCCGCTCCTCGCAGGTCTACGAGAGCCGCCTGCTGCGCCTGGGCAGCCCGCTGTTCCACTTCGGCATGCTCGGGGTGTTCGGCGGTCACGTGCTCGGCGTGCTGATCCCGGAATCGTGGACCGCCGCGGTGGGGATCTCCGAACACGCCTACCACCTGATCGCCGTCTCGGCGGGGTCGGTGGCCGGGCTCGCCGTGCTGGCCGGGGTGGCCATCCTGCTCTACCGGCGTTTCACGGTTCCGGCCGTCCGCAAGGCGACGACCGGCAACGACAAGCTGATGTACGCGCTGCTGGCCGCCGCGCTGATCACCGGTCTGCTCAACACCTGGGGCAGCAACCTGCTGTGGGGGACCTACAACTACCGCGAGACGGTGTCGCCGTGGTTCCGCAGCCTGTTCACCCTCGGCCCGCAGCCCGAACTCATGGTGGACACCCCGTGGACCTTCCAGCTGCACGGGCTGGTCGTGCTCGCGCTGATCGGATTGTGGCCTTACACCCGGCTGGTGCACATGTTCAGCGCGCCGGTCGGCTACCTGGTGCGGCCGTATGTGGTCTACCGCAGCAAGGAATACGACGCTCCTGACAAGCGCCGTTACGCCCGGGCGTGGGAGGCGCCCGTCACTCCCGAACGCTGGCGTTGACGCCGTCGCGGGAGACCCCGCCCGGACAATGGCGTCCGGGCGGGGTCTTCGGCATTGTGGGGCGTCCCCATCGTCTGCGGAGTCCCGATCAGGCGTTGTCGTAGGCGTCCCGGAGGACCTTGACGTCGAGTTTGGACATCGAGCGCAGGGCGGTGCCGACGGCGATGGTCTTGGCGGGATCGTCACCGCTCATCAGCTGCGGCAGCGCCGCGGGCACCACTTGCCAGGACAGGCCGTAGCGGTCGGTGAGCCAGCCGCACGGTCCCGGCTCGCCGCCGCGCGCGGTGAGCGCCTCCCACAGGCGATCGACCTCGTCCTGGGTGTCCACCACCACTTGCAGCGACGCGGCATCGGTGAGCGGGTGGTCCGGCCCGCCGTTCATCAGCGTGACCGCGTGACCGTCGAGATCCAGCGAGACGATGAACGCCGAACCATCGGAGTTGCGGGAGACCTCGACCACCCGCGAGTTCGGAAGCACCGAGGCGTAGAAGGCCGCGGCTTCCTCGGCGGCGTTGTCGAACCAGAAGAAGGTGTTGACGGACATGATGTGCTCCTGTGCTGTGGTGTGACCTGCTGTCGCCTACTGGTCGGAGTCGCCCGCGGCTGTTCGACATAGTTCGCGAAGTTTCCCGAAATATTTTCCGCGAGTGGCGGCCGCTCTCGGCCAGGTGATCGCTGGAAGCGCTTCGACAGTCCCCGCGTCCCGCACTCTTCGCAGGCAGAACCCATCGACCCGCTGGGTAACCAGGCATACGCTGAGGATTGGCCACCGCAATGTGGTCTATCCCACTTTCGGGAACGTCATGCCCGGCTCCACCGGTGCGGTGGCCGTCGAGGCGAGCAAGGAGTGAGCAATGAAAGGTGGATCGAGAATTGCGTTAGGGGTGGGCATCGGGTACGTGCTGGGCCGCACGCGCAAGATGCGCTTCGCGTTGTCGCTGGCGGGCGCCGCGATGGCCAAGCGATCCGCGGGGACGCCCGGGGACCTGCTCGAGCGCGGGACGTCGCTGCTCAAATCGCCGGAGTTGACCAAGATCACCGACACCGTTCGCGGCGAGTTGATGGGCGCCGCGCGCGCCGCCGCGGTCACCGCGGCCAGCAACCGCATCGATGCGCTGAACTCCCGTTTGCAGCAAGGTTCGACGATTCTGGCGGACGCGGACCGCCGCCGCTCGCGGGAGACGGATTCCGACGAGGACGCCTACGACGAACCGGCCGAAGACGACGAGCAGGCAGCGTCCGCCGACGATGACGAGCAGGCAGCGTCCGCCGACGACGAGCACGCGGCGTCCGCCGACGACGACGAGCAAGCGGCGTCCGCCGACGACGACCTCGAGGACGAGTACGAGGAAGACGAGGACGACACCGACCAGCCCGCGGACGAGGACGACACCGAGCGACCCGCCGCACGGCCACGCGCTCGCCGGTCGAGCACCGCCGCCAGACGCGCGGCGAGCTCCCGCAGCGAGGACCGTGGCTCCGCGGAACGAAAGCCGTCCGGCGTCCGTGGACGCCGCAGTCGCGCCGATGCCGGTGAAGCGCCCGTCCGACGCACGAGGAGGTGAGCGCGATGACGAAAACTCTGCGCGACGCTACGGCCGGAGTCGGCAAGGCGGCCACCGACACGGTCGGCCGCGCCACCAAAGCCGCAGGCCGGGCCGGCTCGACCGCCAAAGAGAAGGCTCCTCCGGCCACACCGACCGGTGTGCTACAGCAATCGATGCAGAACCTCGCCGGAACGCTGGCCGAACGCGCGGTGTCCGGCCTCACGAATCAGGTGTCGAAGACCGCGGGCCGGTTGACCGAGTACGCCGAAGGCGGTGGAGGAAATCTGCTGTCGGCGGTGACCGGCGTGGAGAAGCTGGCCGGAGGCGCCTCGCCGCTGCAGGCGGCCATGAGCATGGGCAAGAGCAAGCTCGGCCACACCCTGCGCGAAGGATTCGAATCGGCGAAGGAATCGCTGACCGGCGGCAAGGGCAAGGGTGGCAGCAAGAAGATCAAGCTGACCAATATCGTCGAGTACATCGACGTCGGCGTTCCGGTCGACCTGGCCTACGACCAATGGACCCAGTTCGCCGACTTCCCGAAGTTCACCAAGAAGCTCGAGCAGGTCGAGCAGGTGTCCGACGAGAAACTCAGCTGGACCGGCAAAGTGTTCTGGTCCAGGCGGACCTGGGAGTCCACGATTCTCGAACAGGTGCCGTTCGAGCGGATCGTCTGGCGCTCCAAGGGCCACAAGGGCCACATCGACGGCGCGGTCACCTTCCACGAGATCACGCCGGGCCTCACCCGCATCCTCGTGGTGCTGGAGTACCACCCCAAGGGGCTTTTCGAGAAGACCGCCAACATGTGGCGCGCGGCTGGTCGCCGGTGCCGTCTGGAACTCAAGCACTTCCAGCGGCACGTCATGACCGAGGCCGTATTGCACCCCGACGACATCGTCGGCTGGCACGGCGAGATCCGCGACAGCAAGGTCGTCAAGGACGACGAGACCGCACGACGCGAGGAAGAGGAGAACGAGCAAGCCGATCACGCGGACGACGAAACGTCCGACGAGGAAGAGCTGGACGAAGACGAAGAAGACGAGGCCGACGAGCAGGACGCGGACGAGCCGGAGGAAGACGAGGAGGACGAACAAGAGCCGCCCCGCCGCCGACCGGCTGCCCGCCGCCGCCGCACCACGGTGACCCGCCGGTCGCGCGAGAGGCGAGGAGCAGACGCATGACCATCGAACCCGCGGGAGGCGGAGGCGGCGGCGGAGCGGGCACGATGGCGCGCCCGAACTCCTCCAGCCTGGCCGACGTTATCGACACGATTCTCGACAAAGGCCTGGTCATCGACGCGTTCGCACGCGTGTCGCTGGTCGGCATCGAACTGGTGACCATCGACGCCCGCGTCGTGGTGGCCAGCGTCGACACCTATCTGCGTTTCGCCGAAGCCGTCAACCGGCTGGAGATCTCCACCAGCGAACCGAAGGGACTGACCGACATCGTCGGCGACGTCACCCAAGGCGCGGCGAAGCACAAGACACAGGGTGCGCTGGAGGCGGCGGGCGAGAAGGTCATGGACTTTCTCGGCGACGTGCAGGACAAGCGCCAGACGACGAGCAGGCCCAAACGCAGGGAGGGTTGATGACTACCGATCAAGCCGCCGTGTACGTCTACGGCATCGTGCCCGCCGACGTGGAACCCGAGCCGCACGCCACCGGTGTCGGCGACCCTCCGGGCGAGGTCGCGGTGGTGCGGCACGGCGAGATCGCCGCACTGATCAGCACGCTCGAATCCGATCGGCCGCTGGGTACGCCCGATGACTTGACCGCGCACGCCGAGCTGCTGGACGGCTCGGCCGCGGTCGCTCCGGTGCTGCCGCTGCGGTTCGGTGCGGTCATGACCGACACCGAGGCGGTGGAGAACGAATTGCTCGGGGCGAACGAGGACGAGTTCCGCGCCGCGTTGGAGCAGTTGGAGGGTCGTGCGCAGTTCGTGATCCGGGGCCGTTACGTCGAGGACACGATCCTGCGGGAACTGCTCGAGGAGAACGACGAGGCCGCGCGGCTGCGAGACGAGATCCGCGACAAACCCGAGGACGCGACCCGCAATGCCCGGATCGCATTGGGCGAGCTGATCAATCAGGCCATCGAGGCCAAGCGAGCCGAGGACACCCACCGGGTCGTTTCCGAGCTCGAGCAGTTCGACGCGCTCGTCAACCATCGGGACCCCAGCCACGAGGAGGAAGCCGTCCACATCGCGGTGCTGGTCGAGCTGGCCCGGCAGAAAGACCTGGAGGAAACGCTGCGCAGGCTCGGGGAGGACTGGGAAGGCCGCGTGGAGCTGAGCCTGCTCGGTCCGATGGCGGCCTATGACTTCGTGACCAAGCACACAGCGGAGGGGTGAGGGCATGGGTCTGCTGTCATCGATCTTGTCGTTGCCCGTCGCTCCGGTGCGTGGCGTGATCTGGTTGGGCGAATTGATCCAGGACCAGGTCGAGCAGCAGATGCACGATCCCGCCACCATGCGGCGGGAACTCGAGGAGATCGATGCGGCCGCGGCGGCCGGTCAGCTGTCCGAAGAGGAGCGCAAACAAGCGCAGCAAGCGGTCCTGGATCGCATGACCGGTCGGCAGGCGTGATCGCGATCGATCGGAAGGAGTGACTCGCGTGGCACGCAAGACCACTTCCGACGACTCGGAGGATGTGCACTCCGCATCGGACGAATCGTCCTCCCCCACACCCGCCCGAGCCGCCGCGACGGCGGCCGGGCACCTCGTGGAGCTGACCTCCAAGCAGGTGGAGGGCGTCACGTCGATGGAACCGACGGAGGACGGCTGGCTGGTGGAGATCGAGGTACTCGAGGACCGCCGGATCCCGTCCTCGGCGGACATGCTCGCACTCTACGAAGTCGAGATCGATGTCGACGGCAATCTGCTGGCCTACCGCCGGACCAGACGCTACGCCCGCGGCAGCACCGACATCGGAAGGGCTCGAACATGACGGTGGTCGGCGGCGGATCGTCCGCACCGCAGCCCTTCGGCGGCGAGCATCATTCGACGAACCTCGCCGACATCCTCGAGCGGGTCCTCGACAAGGGCTTGGTGATCGCGGGCGACATCCAGGTGAACCTGCTCGACATCGAACTGCTCACGATCAAGCTGCGCCTGGTGATCGCGTCCTTGGAGACGGCCAAAGCGGTGGGCATCGACTGGTGGGAGACCGACCCCTGGCTCAACAGCAAGGCCCACACCCTGGAGCGGCAGGACCGGGATCTCGAGCTCGAGAATCAGCAACTCCGCGACCGCATCGCCGAACTGGAGGCGGGCGGCCAACGCCGTCCCTCCATCGAACGCGGCCGCGAGCCGAGAGAACAACCCCGGCTCGAGCCGAGAGAAGAACGCCGCCGCGAGCCGAGGGAAGATCGCTCGTGACCGATGGGCTCGGGGTCTGGCTGTACGCGGTGACGTCCAGCCGAAACAGCGCGCAGGGATTGAGCGAGCTGACCGGAGTCGCGGGCGAGCCGGTGCGCTCGGTGGTCTCGAACGATTTGGCCGCGATCGTCGGCTCGGTGCCGCTGGAGGTGTTCGGAGAGCAGCCGCTACGGAGGCATCTGGAGGACCTCGACTGGCTGGAGGGCACGGCCCGCGCGCACGACGCCGTAGTGTCGGCCCTGGTGCGCCGAGGTCCCACCGTTCCGCTCCGGCTGGCCACCGTCTTCCTCGACGACGACCGGGTACGCGAGTTGCTCGACGAGCGGCGGGCCGACTTCGCGGCGGCGTTGGCGCTGGTGAGCGGCCGCACCGAGTGGGGAGTGAAAGCCTACGGCGATCGCGCCGCCCTGACCGCCGCCGTGGCCGAGGCGCGCGCCGCGAGCGAAGGTAACGCCAAAGGCGCCGGCGCGGCTTACCTGGCCCGGCGGCGCGCGCAACTGTCCGCCCAGGAAACCGTGGAACGCGACGCGGCCGAGCGTGCCGAGCAGATCCACACCCGCCTGGTGCACCACGCCGCGGCCGGACGACGGCAGGCGCTGACCGATCCGGCACTCAGTGGCCGCAGGGACTGGTTGGTGCTCAACGGAACATATCTCGTCGACGACGACCGCGCCGACGACTTCGCGGCCGCCGTCACCGCGCTGGGCGAGGAATTCCCCGGTATCCGGCTCGAACTCACCGGCCCGTGGCCGCCGTATTCGTTCGCGGGCGTGGAACGAGAATCGGCATGAGCCGGGTCGCGCAGAACGTCGAGGGGGAACGGCGCGTCGCGCTGGTCGACCTGCTGGACCGGGTGCTCGCCGGAGGCGTGGTGATCACCGGCGACATCAAACTCGCCATCGCGGACGTCGACCTGGTCCAGATCTCGTTGCGGGCGCTCATCTCCTCCATCAGCACCCTGTCAACCCTGTCCGTGCCACTCGGACCCACCGACCACCGCGCGCTGGAGACGCCACGCGATGACTGAATTCGGCGGCATACCACCGCGTATCGACACCGAACCCGAATCCGTGGAACGCGGGCTGGTCAGCCTCGTCCTCACCCTGGTGGAGCTCCTGCGCCAACTCATGGAGCGCCAAGCACTACGCCGAGTCGACGCGGGTGACCTCACCGACACCCAGATCGAACGCATCGGCACCACGCTGATGCTGCTCGAACAACGCATGGAAGAACTCCGCGACCACTTCGGCCTCACCCCCGAAGACCTCAACATCGACCTAGGCCCCCTCGGCACCCTCCTGCCCCGCGACCCACCGCCCAGCTGATGCTCGAGATCAGCGGCACATAGTGCAGGTCGTCCTCGGCGAATGCCGCAGCCACGTGCCGTTGATCCTGGAACCGACCGGCGCTCGCACGGCGGGTACCGGAGGAGCCCTATGGTTGCCCGAACGCGCCGCTTGCGACGCCAACGGTGAATGTGTCCCACGCGCCGGGGGTGAAGATCACCGCCGGGCCAGTCGGGTTCTTGGAATCGCGAACACCGACTAGGTGTACTGACCTGAGAGGTTGGGGACGCGGCTGGCTGGTGGGTGTCCGCCGAGTGCGGTGTGGCCGCGGTGGTGATTGTAGGCGTGAAGCCAGTCGGTGAACGCGGCGCGGCGTTCGGTTTCGGACCGGTAGGGGCGGGCGTAGGCCCATTCCTCGAGCAGGGTGCGGTTGAACCGTTCGACCTTGCCGTTGGTCTGCGGCCGGTAGGGCCGTGTGCGTTTGTGCGTGA